>CALXJU010000031.1 GCA_944388705.1 uncultured Clostridia bacterium | reverse complement strand
CAGATGGTTAGCCAGAATAAAATAGTAGTAAAAAGGAAATTTTTTTACTGGCTAACCATCAGTAATTTCCTATACATTGTAGTACTATTAATACTAGCAGGAGTAAGCATATCAATGTTAACAGGAGAAAATGGGATAATAACCCAAGCACAAAAAGCAAAAGAACAATCAGAAATAGGAGAAGAAAAAGAAGCAGTAAGTATAGCATATTCGGGAGCAAGTATAAAAAAACAAGGAACAGAAGTAACAGCGAGTGATATGCAAGAGCAATTTAACAATAACGATACAAAAGCAAATGCAAGTGGAAATATTTATGTACAATTTACAGAGTCAAAAAGATGGTATTATGTGTCAGGAGGAAAAGTAGAAGGACCACTTGAAGAAGAACCAGATGTTGATGCAAAAACATTAGTAGATATGTTTAAACAAGCTCAAGCAGATAATTGTAACTTAACTCATGAAACATGTAGTAATCCGAATCACTTGCATGTAGGAGATTATTTAGAATATGTGCCAGTTGAAGGAAAAAGTGCAACAGTAACAGGAGCAGAAACAGGGATGTATGGTGAGGGAGAAACAGAACCTTATAGCATAAGTCAAACATATGAAGTAGATATGAATACAACATGGAGAGTGCTAGGATTAGATGAAAATGGAACAGAATTATTAATAACATCAGGAAGCCCAATAAAAAAAGCGAGAACAACAATAGAAGGAACAAATGAACCAGTAGAAGAAGACGATGTATATTTATATTTAGGAGGAGCAGAATCATATGCATATTGTGTGGACACATTAAATAAGATTTGTGAAATATATAATGATGATAAATATGCAAGTGAAGCAAGAAGTATGAAAATAGAAGATATAAATAATGCATTGGGAGTAGTAAAAGAAGGAAATAAAGTATATTTAGAAAAAGACCCAGACAAAACTAATATAGATGAATGGGGAGTATTAGGAAAAATATATACATATCAGGAAGGAGATTATAGTCCAGAAAGTTACTTAAAAGGGGAAACAGAACAAGCAGGAAAAACGGTAACAGCAACAGCATATTATTATGATTATGAGGACCCAAATATAATAAATCAAAGTAGTACATTATGGAAACTATTATTCGATGGAACAACATCAGAAAAAGGTTGTGCAAAAAGTTACTGGCTGGCCTCTCCTGGTGTGTATGTGGATTCTAGCTATGCTTTCTTCGGACCTGGTGCTGTGGACGATGGCTACGCTGGCTGTGGCAACGACGGCTTCTTCTTTTTCGGTTCGCATGGCCACTCTATCGACGACGCCCTTGCGGTTCGCCCCGTAGTTTCTCTAAAATCTAATATCACAGAAACAGAAGTGCCAATAACAACAGGAAGTGAAGAAGATTGGAATACAACCCCAGGAGGAGATGCAATGTAAAATAAAAATGTCAGGAAGGCCTTTGGACTTCTTGACATTCGATTTTGGAGGAAAAAATGGGAATAATTAATATTGTACAAAATGTAAAACAGATAAAGAAAGAAGATATAATATTTGTACAAGTAGGAAATTTTTATAATTGTTATGGGAAAGATTCATATATTATTTCTTATCTATTCAATTATAAAATAAGTGTAGTTGAAAATAATATATGTATGGTATCTTTTCCAAAAACAGCTTATAATAAAGTAATTTCAAAATTGGAAAATAATAAAATAAATTACACAATATTAGATAAAAGAAACAATTATGAAGAAGAAGAAAAAAGTAATAACAAAAATTTAAATAAATATGTAGAATTTTATGAAAAAGCAAAAAATGAAATATCATTAAAAATAAGAATTGAAAAAATACAAAAATATTTGTTAGAAACAAAAGATAAAGAAACAATATTTCAAATAGAAAAGGTAATAAATGAAAGAAGAAAAATTCAAAGTAATTAATTTTATAAGAGAATTAATAATATATATAGATAAAAACTTAGAAAACTTTCCTAGAAAAGAAATTGAAATAAAAAATAGAATAAGAAATATATCATATGAACTATTAGAATTAGCGTATATGGCAAATATAACTAAATATGATAAAAACAAATATATAGAAGAGATAATTGCAAAAGTAAAAGTATTAGATTTTTTATTAAACCTTTGCTATGATAAACAAATAATAAATTCAAAAAGATATGTAAAATTTGGAGAAAAGATGGATGATATATTAAAATATTCTATTGGGTGGCAAAAATCAATTAATGAAAATGAAAAAAATAGGGCATAGTTGTGATGGCTGGCCTCTCCGGGTGTTTATGATAACGAAAGCAATGCTAACTTTGGGCCTGGTGTTGTGAACAATGGCAACGCTAACTGTGGCAACAACAACTTATTCAATTCGAATGGCAACTCTAACGACAACAACTTCGCGGTTCGCCCCGTAGCTTCTATAAACTGTGGTTATATAGTTATAAACTGTATAAGAGATAATATAGAAACAAACTATTGTCCTTTAGTTAGAAATAACTATAAACAAAAAATAGATAAATACACTTGTTAGTAAGTAATGAAAGGGAGTGGATTTTAGTACTATTTTTAGTAGCAATTTTGCTACTTTTTATTTTATATAAATGTACTATAAATAAGATGAAAAGAAAAAATAATTTGTATGAAAATACCTATAAAATGGAAAACATTTTAGAAGCATATAATGAAGTATGTTGTAATACAAAAAATAAAAAGAAAGTAAGAAATTATAGAGAAAATAAATGTATATATATTAGTAGAATATATAATATATTAAAAAATAGAGAATATGAAGTTGGAGAATATAATGTATTTACGATTTATGAACCTAAAGAAAGAAGAATTGTAAGTCAAAGTTTGCAAGATAAAGTAATTAATCATTTAGTTAGTAGACAAATATTATATCCTGCACTAATACCATGTCTAATAAATGAAAATGTAGCAAGTATAAAAAATAAAGGGACTAAATATGGAATTGAACTTGCAAATAGATTCCACAATAAATGCAAAATAAAATATGGAGAATATTATATTTTAAAATGTGATATAAGCAAATTTTTTGCAAGTATAAATCAAGAAAAATTAAAAGAGAAAATTAAAAAAAGAATAAAAGATAAAGAAGCATTAGAAGTTGAACTAACAATTAGAGTTTTATTTTTCAATTTCAGCTATAATATTTTGAGCTTCAGAAGAGATACTATCAATAAAATCATAAGTTTGGCTAATTGACAAATTGCTTGAATTTGTAGTAGATAATTTTTTTAATAATTTCTTTATTTTATTATTAGTAAGATAATCTTTTTGTATAAATTACTCATATCTTAAACACCTCATAATAATTATAAGTAAATAAAAACAAAAAATATACAACTGTGAACAGATACAAAAAAACACTATTGACAGTTGTTTCCATAAATAGAAAAAAGATGTAAAATTTAGTTGGGTGATAAAATGTCAGCATTTGATAGATATTATAAAAGAGAAAAATTAATAAGTAGAAAATTAGATATAGAAGAAGAAACATATGCAAAACTTGAAGATTTATCAAAAAATGTTTATGATGCATCAATAAATAAATTAGTAAATTCTGCAATAGAAGAATTACTTGATACTGAAAAAATACAATTATATAATATGAAAAATAAGAGATATGTTTCAAGATCTTTCTTAATAAGGCAAAGTTTTTTAGAAGGATTATATGAGTTAAAAGCTAAATACAAAATTTCTATAAATTTATTAGTAAATATTTCGATAAAAAATATTATACATTAAAAAATAAAAAAATTTTAAGAATTTTTTTAGTACAAGTTGCATATAATATATTAAACTAAGAATTACCAATGCTTACGGAAAATGGAACTATAAAAACAAAAAATTTGACAAAAAAGTAAAAAAAGGTTATAATAAAAATGTCGTTAAAAGGAGGTTATATGATTTTTATGAATAAAAAAGATAGTGCATCTATCTCTATTATGAAAATCATTGGTGTTAGTTTAATATTTATATTAATTTTCGGAGTAAGTGTAATGGCTACGGAAATAGATATTAGAAGTGTTGAAATAACGATGTCAAATGGTTACAAAATGACAGTTGTAACAAGTAAGACAAAAATATCAGAAATTCTAGAAGATAATAATATAGTAATAGAAGAAGACGAAAGAGTAAGTCCAGATTTAAACTCAGAAATTGGAGAAAAAAGTGAAATTATAATATCAAATAAATCTGAACAAGAAGTACAAATAGCAAAAATATCAGAAAGTGGAATAGAAACAACATTAGATGAAATATTAAAAAGTTACACACCAATAATTGAAAAAATAGTAGTAGAACAAGAAACTATACCATATGAAACAATTACAAAAGACGCATCAGAAGGAGTAACAGATACAAAAAATAAAGTAATACAACAAGGAGAAGACGGAATAAAAGAAATAACATATAAAATAAAATATCAAAACGACGAAGAAATAGAAAAAACAAAACTTTCAGAAGAAATTATAAAAGAACCTGTAGATAGAATAGTACAAATACAAAAAAATGTAGTAACATCAAGAGGTTCTGTATCAAGAGAAAATACAACAGGAACAACAAAAATTTTTAAAATAACAGCATATTGCCCATGTTCTAAATGTTGTGGAAAATATGCATCAGGATATACTTCATCAGGAACAAAAGCAACAGCTGGTCGTACAGTAGCTGCATCATCTCAATTTGCATTTGGTACAAAACTATTAATAAATGGTAAAGAATATACTGTAGAAGATAGAGGTGGAGCTATAACTGGAAATAAAATAGATATATATATGAATACACATGCTGAAGCATTAGCATGGGGTGTAAGATATTTACCAGTACAAGTTGTAAATTAATTAAAATGCACTAAAGAGACTGTTCAAAGGGAACGGTCTTTTTTGGTGCATTATAAATTATTATTTGTAACCTAAAAGTTAATATATTACTATGGAATAAAGCCAAGACCCCCGACGAAGACCCAGAATATGTTTTGGCTATGGAATAGTAATATATTAACTTTTAGGTATAATAATAAAAATAAGAGAACCAAAAAGAATCGTTCTATTTGAACGAAAAAATTATAAAAATCTTAAAAAAATGATGAAAAAAATAAAGAAACATGATATAATAAAATAGCTAGGAAAAATGAGAAAAAACAGGAGGAAATATGGAGCAAGACAAAATAAGAAACTTTAGTATAATAGCACATATAGACCATGGAAAATCTACATTAGCAGATAGGCTAATAGAAAAAACAGGTGTATTATCACAAAGAGAGATGGAAGAACAAGTATTAGACAACATGGAAATAGAAAAAGAAAGAGGAATCACCATAAAATCTCAAGCAGTAAGAATGAAATATAAAGCTAAAGATGGACAAGAATATATATTTAATTTAATAGATACACCAGGACATGTAGACTTTAATTATGAAGTATCAAGAAGTCTAGCAGCATGTGATGGTGCAATATTAGTAGTAGATGCAAGTCAAGGAGTAGAAGCACAAACACTTGCAAATGTATATTTAGCAATAGAAAATGACTTAGAAATACTACCTGTAATAAACAAAATAGACTTACCAAATGCAAGACCAGAAGAGGTAAAAAAAGAGATTGAAGATATAATAGGAATACCAGCAATGGATGCACCTTGTATATCAGCAAAATCAGGATTAAATGTAGAAGAAGTGTTAGAAAAAATAGTGACAGAATTACCACCACCTAAAGGAGATGAAAATGCAAAAACAAAATGTTTAATATTTGACTCATATTATGACAATTATAAAGGTGCTGTTGCATATGTAAGAGTAGTAGATGGAAAAGTAAAAGTAGGAGACGAAATAAAACTAATGTCAACAGGAAAAGCATTTACTGTAGTAGAAGTAGGATATTTTGAACCAGGAACATATATGCAGACAGAAGAAATAAAAGCAGGAGAAGTAGGTTATATTGCAGCAAGTATAAAAAGTTTAACAGATATACAAGTTGGAGATACAATAACATTAAAAGATAATCCAGCAGAAGAACCATTACCAGGGTATAAGAAAGTAACTCCAATGGTATATTGTGGATTATATCCAATAGATGGTAGTGAATATGAAAATCTAAAAATAGCATTAGAAAAATTAAAATTAAATGATGCAGCATTAGAATATGAACCAGAAACATCAGCTGCATTAGGATTTGGATTTAGGTGTGGATTTTTAGGATTATTACATTTAGAAATCATAGAAGAAAGACTAGATAGAGAATTTGATTTAGGGTTAATAACAACAGCGCCATCAGTAATATATAAAGTACATAAAACAACAGGAGAAACTCTAGATATATATAATCCAGCAGATTTACCACCAACAACAGAAATTGCGTATATGGAAGAACCAATAGTAACTGCAAATATAATGACACCAAAAGAATTTGTGGGAAATATAATGGAAATATGTCAAAATCGAAGAGGAATATTTGTAGACATGAAATATCTTGATGAAAACAGAGTAACACTAATATATGACATGCCATTAAATGAAATAATATATGACTTTTTTGACAGTTTAAAATCAAGAACAAAAGGATATGCATCATTTGATTATGAATTTAAAGAATATAGAGAATCAAAACTTGTAAAATTAGATATTCATGTAAATGGACAACCAGTAGATGCCTTATCATTTATAGTATTTAAAGATAATGCATATGCAAGAGGCAAAAAAATGGTAGAAAAATTAAAAACAGTTATACCAAGACAATTATTCCAAATACCAATACAAGCAGTAATTGGTGGAACAATAATAGCAAGAGAAACAATATCAGCAATGAGAAAAGATGTATTAGCAAAATGCTATGGAGGAGATATAACAAGAAAGAAAAAACTATTAGAAAAACAGAAAAAAGGTAAAAAAAGAATGAGACAAATTGGTAATGTAGAAATGCCACAAGAAGCATTTTTATCAGTACTAAAGTTAGATGACGAATAGGAAAAAGGGAAATTTGGGGACGGTTCTCTTTTTTCCCAAAAGACAAAAAGAGAACCGTCCCCAAATTTCCCAAATCTTCAAAAAAAGAAAGGTAAGAAAATGAAAGAACAAAAATTTGATGACCAAGTAGAAGGAAGAAATTCAGTACTAGAATTATTAGAAAGTGGAAAAGATATAAACAAGATATATGTAACAAGAGGAGAAAAACATGGCTCAATAAATAAAATTTTAGCAATTGCAAGAGAAAGAAAAATTATAATAGTAGAAAAAGACAAAAAACAAATGGATGAAATGGCACAAGAAGAAAATTATCAAGGAGTAATAGCAATAGTACCACCATTTGAATATGTAGAAATAGAAGATATATTAGATTTAGCAAAACAAAGACAAGAAGAACCATTTGTATTAATATTAGATGGAATAGAAGACCCACATAATTTAGGTTCTATAATCAGAACTGCAGAAACAGCAGGAGTGCATGGTATAATAATACCAAAAAGAAGAGCAGCTTCAGTAAATAGTACAGTTAACAAAACATCAGCAGGAGCAGTAGAACATATGAAAATTGCTAGAGTAACAAATATATCAGATGCAATTGAAAAACTAAAACAAGCAGGGCTATGGATATGTGGAACAGATATAAACACCGAAAAATATTATTATGAGCAAGATTTAACAGGTCCACTAGGAATAGTAATTGGAAATGAAGGAAAAGGAATAGGGGAAAAAGTAAGAAAGAATTGTGATTTTTTAGTAAAAATTCCTATGAAAGGGAAAGTAAAATCATTAAATGCATCAGTATCAGCAGGAATAATAATATATGAAGCAGTAAAACAAAGAATAAAATAATATAATTTTTTGTGAGGTAAATATATGAGAAATAAAAAAATATTAACAATTGTAATAGTTTTTATAGTAGTGTTATGTATAACAGGTGGAGTTTTAGCATATTTATTTTTAGCAACTAGTGCATTTAAAAGTGATAAAGAAATGTTTTTAGAGTATTTTTCTCAAAACATACAAATGCTTAATAATATGAAAAGTTCTGGAACATATAAACAAATACTAGATGAAGAAACATTTGAATCAAATACAGAAATAAAAGTAAGTAATTCAAGAGGAGGAGAAATCTCTAGCCCATTAAATGATTTATCAATGGCAATTAATATGCAAAAAAATAATGCAAATAGATATTCATATACAGATGCTCAATTATTATTTAAAGATGAAGAATATTTAGAAGTAGAATTAATTGAAGACCAAGATTTATCAGGAATAAGATTTACTGATGTAGTAAAACAATTTATTACGAAAAGAGAAGAAGATGAAACAGGAAAAATACCTGTAAGTATTGAAGAAATTATTTCAGAAGAAGAAATAACATCTATAAAAGAAAAATGTGTAAATATAATAAAACAAGAATTAGAAAATGCTACATATAGTAAAATTAAAAATACAATGATAACATATAATAATAATACTATTAAAACAAATGCATATACTGTTACATTAACACAAGACCAAGTAGGAAATATAATTTTAACAATACTAGAAAATTTAAAAACAGATGAAATAATTTTACAAAAAGCCGAAATGTTTGGAATAACAAATTTAGGAGAAGAGATAGACAAATTAATAGATGATTTATCAGACTATGAAAATATCCATGAAATGCAAATAACAGTATATGAACAAAATGATATACTAATAAGAACAATTGTAGAATATGCTGGAAATACAATAACATTGGAAAATTCGGTGGAAAATAATTCTCAAAAAATCAAATTACAAGTAAGTTGCCCAAATTTTGATAAAGTAGTTGAACAAAATTTAGAAATTACAAAAACAACTACAGATAATGAAGAAACATATAATATAAGCATAGAATTAATAGATGGGGAAGATACAAAAACAATTAATTTTACAAATCAATTAACAATAAATGAACAAAATATAATAATAAATACACAAGCACAATATACACAAGGAATAGAAACAACAACAATTACTGCTATTAATAATACAAATTTAGTAGATAATATAGAAAATAAATTCATATTAGATGAAAGTAATAATGCAATATTAACAGATTATGATGAAACAACAAGAGAAACTGTAATAAATTTATTAAAAGAAAATGTGCCAAAAGTATTTGAAAATAGAATAAATTTATTAAGTGAATTATTAGGATTTAAACAACCAGAAGAACAAGAACCAACAGAACCAGGAGAAATGACACAGGTTGAAATTAATAGATTTAATGCAAAATTTGAATTTTATACAGGACAATCAGTTACAGCAGAAAATGTAAAAACATTATTAGATGTAGTAAAAGATAATTTAGGAAATGTTGAAATTACTCAAATTGGAGAAGTAACAGAAGACATGGATGAAGAAGATATAAAAGAAAATATTAAATTAATAATAGAAAAAGATAAAACAAATCAAGAATTAATACAACAAGTTTTGGAAAAAATAGATGATGATACTAAGTATAATGTAGAAATTGTGTATAAACAAGAAAATGGAATAATTGACTATATAAATATTACAGAAGCAGAGTAATTAGAAAGGAGGTCATATGAACCAAATATTAGTGACAGAAAAAATTTATGTTACACCAGAATTGAAACGTAAGAAAAAAATGTATAAAATTTTATTTATACTTTCTATATTTACTATTATATCTTTATTTTCAGTATATATATATGCTGAATATGATAGAAACGAAAAAGAAAGCATATCTCAAGATATATTATCACATTTAGAACAAGAAGATGATACACTAATAAGTTCATATGATAATGCATTAATAGTTTCTATAACACAAGAAGCGGCTGCTAGTGCAGAACAAGCTTCTGAAGAACTACCAAAAACAGGAATAGTAACATCAAAATATACTGCATCAGATGGAAACACATATGATATAATAGGAAGAATAAATATACCTAAAATAGGAGTAGATTATCCAATATTTTCAGAATTCACACCAGAATTATTGAAAATATCTGTATGTAGATTTCACGGTGGAAATCCAAATGAAGTAGGAAACTTGTGTGTGGTAGGACACAATTACAGAAACGAAAAATTTTTCAGCAAAGTATTAACACTTCAAGTTGGAGATATTGTAGAAATACAAGATTTAAGCAAAAGAACAGTACAATACGAAATTTATGATATACATGAAGTAGACCCAAATAACAGAGATGATACAACTCAAAAGACTAATGGAAAAAAAGAAGTTACTTTAGTAACATGTACTAATGACTCAAAAAGAAGAGTTATTGTAAGATGTAGAGAAAAAGTATAATTACAAAATCCCCTAAAAACATAATAAATAGAAAAATTATGAATGGGGATTTTTTGTGTTAAAATTTAATAAAGAAAGAGAGATTATATGAAATTAGTTTCTATACCTAAAAATAAATATAATGATTATAGAATAAAACTCATGTTTAATGCTTATAAATGGGACCCTCAGTTTTTAGATAATAATACTATAGCAAAATATGCATTAGTAATAACAGAACAAGAACATAAAGAATTAGAAAAATTAACAGAAAAAATAGATAAAGAAACAAGAGAAGCTGAAGAAGTATTAAATAAAAATTTAAAATTTACAAAACCTTTAGCATTACCTAAAAAAATACATAAAGAACTAAAAAATATGAAAAATTATCAGCCTGAAAAACATATTCGTCTAATGAGATTTGACTTTCATCAAACTATAGAAAATAATTGGGTAATAAGTGAAGTAAATAGTGATGTACCAGGAGGATTTGCAGAAGCTTCGATAATGCCTCAAATTGCTATTGAATTTTTAAAAGAAAACAAATATTATTATAAAAATTTTGGCGATATTTTAGCAAAAGCAATTATAAAAAAAGTAAAACCAAAAGGAACAATTATGCTTGTTCATTGTACATCATATAGTGATGATAGACAAGTAATGCAATTTCTGGGAGATAAATTGAAAGAACAGGGATTTAATATCATATATGGTGCTGCTGACCATTTAAGATTTAAAAATAAAGAAGCAATTAGCATTCTTGATGGAAATGAAGGAAAAGTTGATGCAATATTTCGATTTACACCATTAGAATGGTTGATTGATATTAAGCCAAAACATTGGCAAGGATATTTTGATACAATAACTCCATCTTGTAATCATCCTATAGCAATATTTGCACAAACAAAAAGATTTCCACTTGTATGGAAGTTTCTTGAAAAACAAGGTATAGATTTATCAACATGGAAAGCATTACTTCCAGAAACAATAGAAGTTAAAAATGTAAAAAATAGAAGCGGTTATATATATAAACCAGCCTGTGGACGAGTTGGGGAAAAGATATCTATAAAAGAAGCATGTAAAGATGATGAATATAAAAAAATTATTGCAGATGTAAAAAAACATCCTAATAAATATTTGGCACAAAAAAGATTTAATAGTAAACCAGTAATAAGCGAAGATGGAGAAAGTTTCCATGTATGTTTAGGGTCATATAGTGTTGATGGAAAACATGGTGGTTATTATGCTAGAATAAGTAAGCTTCCACGTATAGATTCAAATGCAGCAGATATCCCTGTTTTAATAGAAAGGGGTTGTAAATAAAATGACAAGTATAGATATATATAAGATATGGGCACCAACAGAAGCTAAGTGGGTTGATTGGGTAAGACCAGTTCCATTTGTTGGTATAGATAATAATTTAAAATTATATGAAGTTGGAGATTTTACAATTCCAAATATAAGTTATATAAAAGAACTAAAAAAAGATACAGCTATAATAATTGACCTTCCGGGAAATGAAAGTATAAAAGAAGGACTTGCTACTGCTAAATTTGGATTTAGACCAATACCAATTTATAATGGAACAGTTCAACAAAAAGGAGCAATGGCAACTGTTGATAATTATTCTATTAAAATTGGTTTAATAAAAGGAGCAAAAGAACTTCAAAAAATAGAAATAAGTAATAATGCACCTCCTACTTTTTTACTAGATAGTAACCGTATGAACAGATTTAAAATGAATGTTTCAGTTTTTGATAACAGTTGGGACATATATGCTCAAGACCTTCCAACTGCAGAATATTTTTTGAAAAATGGTATTAACAAAATAGTAGTTAGAGGAGAAAAAATACAAAAAGATTTAAGGAAAATTTTATATAAATTTCAAAAAAAAGGAATAAAAATTCTTTTTACAAATGGATATGAAAAACCTAAAGAAGTTAAAATCAGAAAGCCTTTAGAAAAAGATGACTAGCTAAAAGGAGTGTAAAAAATGATAAAATTTGATGGCAAAATTGTTCAATTTGGATTTGGAGCAGTAGGAAAAAGCTTTTATGAAAAAGTTGCTAAAGAAATTAAATTTAATGAAAATAAATATTTTGTTATAACTAGAGATAAAGAAGAATTTACAGCATACATAAATCTTGGGGGAATGGTTGCAAATTTTATCGTAGCAGATGTAACAAAAGAAAATTTTAGTGAAATATTTTCAAAATATTTAAATGAAGGAGATTTGTTAATAGATTTTGCAGATACAGTAGGAACAAAAGATATATGTGATTGGTGCGCAGAGAAGAATATCATGTATATTAATACAGGTGAAGCAGATTGGCCAGAAAATTGGTATAGTATATTAAATGAAAATAAAATAAAACAAGAGATAAAAGAAAAACATAAAAACAATAATTTAACAAACAAATATCCAATTGTTTTACAACATGGTAATAATCCAGGGTTAGTTTCACATTTCGTAAAAGCAGGAATTGAATACATAGTAAATACACAATTTAAAAAAAATCCACATCTTAAAGAACTTATAAAAAATAAGAAATTTAATGAAGTAGCATATAAATTAGGACTAAAAGAAATCCATGTAAATGATATTGATTTACAAGAAATTAATGCTCAATATAAAGATGATACATTATTTAATACATGGTGTATAGATTCCTTTTTCTTTGAAATGCTTAGTGAAGCAACATTAAATATAGGAACACATGAGAAAATTGATTTTCAAGATGAATGTAAATTTGTAGATTATGAAGATGGATTTTTAGAATTTAAGAAACTTGCAGTAGCCAAAAAAGGACGTACATATTATCCAAATGGAGAATTTGAAGGATTCTTAGTACCACATGAAGAAACAATTACAATAGCTAAAAATTTAGAAGTTGAAGAAGAAGGACAAATTATATATCGTCCATCAGTAATGTTTTTGTATTCTCCTTGTAAGTTTGCAAGAACTTATTTTGATAAGGCAAAAGTAAATGAATATCCAGAACCTGATTTAAATAAATCATTAGATTGTGAAAATGAAAATGGAGTAACAATTACTAGAGGATATATATATCCTAAATTTGCAGAGATTGTTTATAAAGAAAAAATCTCATCAGGTACTGAATATGTTGGAGTATTACTTATTGGCGAAAATTTTGAACCTGTATGGGTAGGAAATAGAATAGAACTTTCATTTTTATATAAAAGTAAAAAAGATTCATATTGGCAAACACCAACAATTACACCAGTTTCAATGTCAGCATTATCAGCAGTTTGTTGGATGCTCAAAAATAAAGAAAAGGGTGGTATTTATTTTCCAGATGACATAGATGATTATAAATATATTTTAAAAATTGCTGAAAAATATATTTCAAAAACAATATATAAAACATTTGATAAAAAAACTTTACAAGAAGAGTTAAAAATTAATTTTTCTGATTTACAAGCAAAAGATTTTTTTATTAAATAAAACAAAAAGGAATGAAATTTTCAAATTCATTCCTTTTTATAAATTAGCTTTAATGACCGCCTCCGGCCACCTCCACCACCACGGCCACCTCCGCCGTATCCACCATGTCCTCCATATCCGCCACTTCTAGCAATATGAGAAGCAGTACGTGTTACACTTCTAAACGAACGACAACTATAATGGAAACTTCTTGACCTGTAATAAGGATTGCTAAGCATTGGACTCATTTCCATATCAGGACATCTAATTTTTAATGCAGTAATTACTTTTTCTGAAATTCCAAATGCAGTTGCATATACTAGATACTGTTCCCAAATAGGTAATTCTATTACTGTACGTTCTTTCATAAGAGTTTCACTATTTAGAAAGTCATATAAACCTTTCCATTTAGCATATTCATCTTCACCAAACTGTGTAAGTAGAACATATTTTTTAGATAATCTTCTAAGATAAAGTGAACTAAATATAAATGCAATACCTAAAATAAAGAATGCACCAAAAGCTAAATCTAAATGAGTTTGATATAATATTAAGTTCACTAAAGTTATAAGTATAAATCCTAATATTCCATGTGCTGTTGATAATGATTTTGTCTGACGTTTTGGTTGTTCATAATCAGCTTTTTGAAAATATCCTTGTGACACACCAATATTAACAACTGAATTTTCAATGTTTTTAACAAAAGTATTTGTATTTTCATAATCTATAGAAACTTTTGCTTGGAAGTCTTTTACTGATATTTCATTTCCATGTGAATGCCTAATAATTAAGTTAAAGTATAGTTCTTCAGTTGGAGTAAGTGTTTCAGGCTTTTCACTTTCAATTGTTTGAGATTCTAATAAGTCATTCATAATTGGTGTTGGTTGATGTTTTACAATAATTTTGACATTATTAGAAGTCCAATCTTTTTGCTCATCTATTCGAGTTAATTCGATATAACCTTTTCTAACTAAGCTTAACATTATAGATGAATATCCATCTGAATCATTTTTTCGTTCCTTATTTTTGCAGAAAACTAAATTTGAGGCAAAAACAGGGTCAAGATTACTAGGAATATCTCTAAAATATTTTATTTGCATTGTAGGTTCATAAAAGATATGTTCTTTTCTCATTTTTTTATCTTTTTTGATATCATATATAATTATTAAAATAGCACCAGCTGAACATATTAGTAGTATAATTATTTTTGTTTTTTTATAATCTTCAGGAACAGCATCAAATTCTGCTTGTTCTTGTCTAAGTTCATCTAATACATCATCATTGTAATAATAATTACGAGTAGCATAATCAGTAAATTTGTGTTTATCAGCACCATATGAAATTAATGAAAATTCAATATATTCATTATATGGTCTAAATCTTAAATCTTCTTCATCTAGATTAAATGAAAATGTATGATAACCAAAATTTTTCGTATCAGATTCTGTAAAAGGAAATCTATTTGAATTTGTTCCATAAGTGTATGCATCATAATTTCCTGTACTTGGCATATCTTCATTTGGAATTAATATTTGAGCCTTATAAGATTCCAAATGTTTTATTGTTTCTTCAGAATAAAGAGATAAATATAATTCAGAACAATCACCATAACGTAAAGCGGCATTATTCATCTCATATTCAATTTCAAATGTGACTTTTTCGCGATATAAACCATCAACATAGAAAAATACACATTCATAATTTCTTGCTGATTCATTATAAGGTCCTTCACTATGATACCATTTTCCAGGACCATATCCTCTAGCTGTATTAATGTAATCTGAATCATTCCAATATAATTTTGGACTTTCATCATAAATTACTTCTGTACCATCATCAAGAATTTGTTTTACAGAATTTACTTGATAGTCTACTTTTACTCCATCAATATAGCTTTCTGGAAGGTCTCTCCATAATTCCCAAAATAGATTATTTTGGGATGCAGCATGAATGTCGAAAGTTAATCTTTCTGTAACAACAACTTTACCATTGCTACCAGGTTCATCAACTAGTATAGCTTTATAATCAACATCTGTTATTCTAGCATAATCAAATGGATTCAAATTCATTTCTTCGAATAAATATGAATTTTCACTAATAAAAGATATTGCAAATATAATTAGAATAAATATAATTGTATTTTTCCTCATTTTTTTCCCCTTTTAATAAAAAATTATTAAATCAATTATATATAAAAAGAAGAAAATTGTAAAGTTTTTTTGAAGTAACATTCATTTTAATACATCATATACTATATTAAAAACATTTTGAGGAGGTTGTCATGGCAAAGATATTAGTATATAATCAAGATACAAATAGAATGGAAACATATTATAGAAATGAAAGTGATTCTATGCCTTATAATACAAATAGAACTTTAAAAGTAAGAGAATTTAGAGGTTCAAGTAGAAGTAATACTTTATGGACAGATAAAAGAACAATGCAAGCTTGGAATAGTCAACGATATATTTATGGCGCACCTATATATGTTGGTTTTGCTTTTAAGAGACCATATGAGGGTGGTCATGGAAATCAGAGTCAACATTATGCAGGTACTGCATTTGATGTGGGACAAAATTTAACAAATGCACAAAGAGCAGTTTTAAGAAATAGTGCTGTTAGTTCGGGATTATGGGGATATGTAGAACCTGTATCAATTTCTCCAACATGGGTACACTTTGATAGAAGGTTTGGAACACCTGCATGTAGTACAGGAGGATATCCCACAATAAGAAGAGGTTCAAGAGGAAATTATGTATGTATTGCACAAGATGATTTAAATACATTAGGATTTAGAACAGGAGGCTTAGATGGAGTATTTGGTGAACAGACTGAAAATGCAGTAAGAAGATATCAAACTTCAAGAGGACTAAGTTCAGATGGAATAATAGGATGTAATACATGGAGATCATTACAAGAAAATGTTGTTGGAAGTGGTAGAACAAATACAACAATTGATTAGAAAGGAAATTTTATGAAAAGTTTAATAGGAAATACACCATTAGTCAAAATAAAATATAATTATAATGGAAAAGTAAATAGTATATATACAAAATTAGAATTTTATAATTTTACAGGAAGTATAAAAGATAGAGTAATAGATTATATTTTAAAAGAAAATATAAAAAATGGAAAATTAAAAAAAGGGATGACTTTAGTTGAAGCAACAAGTGGAAATACTGGAATTGCACTAGCAGCAATAGGGGCTAAATATGGATTCAAAGTTCGTATATACATGCCTGATTTTGTTAGTGAAGAAAGACAGAAAATAATAAAATTATATGGAGCAGAGATAAAATTAATTTCAAGAGAAGAAGGAGGCTTCAAAAAAGCAATTGAATTAGTAAAAGAAGAAGTGGAAAATGGAGCATTTTCTCCTAATCAATTTTCAAATGAGCAAAATATAATGGCACATTATTTAACAACAGGAAAAGAAATAACTGATAAAATAAAGGTTGATGCATTTGTATCTGGAATTGGAACAGGTGGTACACTTATGGGAATAGCTAAAAGAATAAAAGAACAAAATCCACAAGCTTTAATTTATGGACTAGAACCTGAAAATATGACATTAATAAAAGGAAATAAGGTTGGAAAACATAAAATTGAGGGAATTGGAGATGAATTTATTCCAGAAATTGTTGATACAAATATTTTGACAGATGTAATATTAGTAAATGATGACGATGCTATTAATATGAGTAAAAAGCTATCTAGAGAATTAGGTCTTGGAGTAGGAATATCTAGTGGTGCAAATTTTTTAGTAGCAATTCAAATTCAAGAAAATTTAAATAAAAATGTTGTAACCGTATTTCCAGATGATTTAAAAAAATATTTATCAACAGATTTGGCAAAAGATAATAAAATAGAAGAAAATTGCATTTCAAATAGTATTAAACTAATAGATTTTGAAGAAATTATATAAAAAAATAAAAAAATTAAAAAAAACTATTGACAATCTCCCAAAAACATTGTATACTAGTTATTGTCGAAAGACACGGTCGCTTAGCTCAGCTGGGAGAGCATCTGCCTTACAAGCAGAGGGTCATAGGTTCGAGCCCTATAGCGACCACCATACTTTATGGCCTGGTAGTTCAGTTGGTTAGAACGCTAGCCTGTCACGCTAGAGGTCGACGGTTCGAGCCCGTTCCAGGTCGCCATTTTTTTATGTAATGGCATATTTGCCTCGATAGCTCAGTTGGTAGAGCAAGGGACTGAAAATCCCTGTGTCACTGGTTCGATTCCCGTTCGAGGCACCAATGACGTATCTGTTCGAACTTAATTGAATAGATAGATACAAAATCAATCAGAAAATAAATGTACTGACCCCAAAAAATTGGACACTTTTGACTAGGTACTAGGCAACTTGGGAATGAACTCTGTATTGTACAGGGCTCATTCCTTTTAATTTGCCCTTTATCCTTTTATTATTATAATAATCTATATATTCTATTATATCTTTTTCTAGTTCTTCTATTGTTTTATATTCTTTCATATAAAATAATTCTGATTTTAGTAATCCAAAGAAATTTTCTGCTAAAGAGTTATCTAAACAATTTCCTTTTCTGGACATACTTTGTCGAATTCCTTTTTCACTTAATAAGTGTTGATACTGTTTCATTTGATATTGCCATCCTTGGTCTGAATGCAATATTAAATTGGTATTATCTGGTATCTTATTAAAAGCTTTTTCTAACATATCAACTACTTGTGCAAATACTGGATGTCTTGATAGATTAAAGCTAATTACTTCTCCATTAAATAAATCTACTATTGGTGACAGATAAAGTTTTTCATTATGTACTTTAAATTCTGTTACATCTGTAACCCATTTTTGATTTGGTTT
>CALXJU010000030.1 GCA_944388705.1 uncultured Clostridia bacterium | reverse complement strand
GCTTCATCTAAAGAAATTACTCTATTTTCTTTTATATCATCTAAACCTTTTTGTAGCTTTTCTTTTAAATCTTTTTTGCTCTTTATTGTTACACTATCTGGAGCTTCTGTATCTATATATGATAGTTTTAAATATTCTATGAAATTGATAACTTGATTTGTAAGTTCTTCTGGCAATGTTTCAATTTCATTATATAATTTTTGTTTTTCTATTGACATATTTATTACCTCCATAAATCAATTTATATTATTATACCATCTTTTCTTTTTAAATTCTATGAATTTAAAAAATATTTTATATTATTGAGAATTAGTAAATTTTAAAAGTAAATTCAAAAACCAATATATAAATATGAAAATAAACTTTACACAAACTCTAATTTGTCTAGATGATTATTGGTTTTCATACCATTTTGCAAATTCCTGCATTGCTTGTACTAAACCATCAATTTTTCTGCTGATTTTATCTTTCCTATATTATGTGTTACAAAAATAATTTCATTCTTATTTATATTAATACAATCACTCCTATATTATACATATCTTTTTTTCTTTAGAGGTATCTATAAACATTTTAAATATTTCGTCTACATATTGTTCATTTAGCATTAATTCAGGATGCCATTTTATACCCATCGCAAACTTTTTATTATTTAGTTCAAAACTTTCAACTAGTCCATCTTCAGAATATGATGAAATTTTTGCTAATGATTCAACAGACTCTTTTGTGGCTATCATTGAATGAATACTATTAACATAAATTTTATCTTTTTTTATAATACTATGTAATTTTGTATCTTTAACAACAGTTATTGGATGTCTATAATTTTCATCTAAATAATTATGACTATTTGTATTATCTACCTCCACATTTCCGCCTAATGCTCTCAGTAAATTATTAAATCCAGCACAAATCCCTATAATAGGTTTATTTAACTCAACGGCTTTTTTTGCATACTCAATCTCATAATTTGAACTAGTCATTCCACCTTGAAGAATAATTCCATCGCATGATTTTAGCAATTCAAATATGTCATCTTTTTCCTGTTTTGTTAATATTTTTTTATCATTAATATCATCTTTATTAAAATCCATTGTTTTTTCTGGAGGTAATAAAGATATTGCTACTCCTCCATTTTTTACTATTAAATATCTGATTTCATCAGCAATATACATCTTATTCCATATATTTTTTCCTTTTTTAGGTTTAGGTTTACTTACAATTCCTATTATTGGTTTTCTCATTAAACTCCCTCCTTATATAATACAATTATTTTATAAAATTTTAATATTAAAGTCAATACGAAAAACAGTGCTACATTTTTTTGTAGCACTGTTCTCAATATCAAGTTAATTAAATTTGATATTTTGCAAAAATATTTGGAATTTAATTGATGTTTTCACCCTTAAGAATCATATCAATGTATTCAATTGTATAGTCTCTAATAAATAGTTTTGGATCAGTAACCCATAAGTTTATTTCATCATAGATTCTCTTAAATCCAATTTCACCATACTGATTATAGAACTCTGAATAATTGATAAGACCCTCTTTCATATATTCTCTGTATGCTGCATTACCAACATACATTCTTTTTGAAAGTTTACTACCAGACCAATCTAAAATAGTTGGAGTATAAATCACGTTCACAGGTTCTCTATATCCAAGTTTTAATAATGGTTCCATATAAACTCTTAATGGCCACATTCCAGACCAGTCTCCACCATCTACAATCACGCTAAGTGTATTGTTCTGTTTATCACTTTTAATAAGGTACATTGCTTTAACTAAATATCTTAAGGGAACATTCATATCAAATCTTTCCTCATTATTCTCAGTTACTGTAAGCCTATGTTTCCCATGAATAGGACATTCATTTTCCAAAATAATCTTATCTTTAGATTTATGAATAACCTTGAGATTATGATTATGTTTATCAACAAGTCCACACTTAGGACATTCAAATCTCAACCTAATACTTCCATCTTTAGGATTTAATACTTCTCCTAAAATGTCCGCATTGTCCAATACTTCCAACAATGATTTACGTACTAATGTCTGTTTCTGATAATCATAAAAAAACATGATTTCGTACTCAATTCCATCCATCGTTGATAATCTGTTTAAAATCTCCTTAAAATACGGAAGATATTTTTCACAAATGGTTGTACCATCTTTATCAACTACATTCATGAGATTTTTATAGTACTTTACTCCATTAATTATTTCTTCCTTTCCTGTCACACTCTCTAATAATTCAACCCGAATTTTAGTGGGCACATTATAAGTACTTTTAATCTGCTTTGCTAATGCAAATGCCGAAATAAAATTCACTAATGTTCCAATATGCGGATATGAATTTACCTGTGCAGATAAATAGAGAATAATCTCTTTCTTATCTTCTGGATGCTTGTTCTTTAAAATCTGAGGAATACTATCAATAATATAGTTCATTCCAGCCAAAGGATAATATACGTTCTTCATTCTAATGTTTCCTTTCTTTTAAACTTGAACATTTGATTTTTTGATACTTAGGGTTGGTTCTGAATATATTATCTTTTTTAATATATTCTTCCGTTTCTTCCATTTCGATGCATAAAACACCTAGATTTTGTTCAAACACTTTTGAATGATCATTCAAAAATTCTCTTTCAAAAAGAGTTCTTGATTGTAAATATTCAAAAATGTCTTTTTGTTTTTCTAAGTTACAGTAGCATTGAGGAATCGTAAAACTTGGATTTATTTTTTTTAAATCACAAATTGTTACTGGATTCTCAAACAATTGTAATGATACTATAGGAATTATATATTGTTCCTTGTTTTCCATACATCTAAGAAGTCTTGATTTGATCTTCTTATTATTTGAATAAACATCCAATAATTCCTTAGTCATTAATGGTTTTCCAAATTTTATTTTTCCAATAACTTCCTGTACCGGAGAACTTAAGTATAAATATGCTATTACTGGCTCTTTACAAAACCTTTTTCTGTACTCATACTTTTTTATACCATATAAACTTCTTCTTGCTTATGTCAAACTCTTTTACTATATTTTCCATAAATATAAAAACTAAAATAATGATTTTATTTTACTAATTAAATAATGACTTCCACCAATAGGTGTACCATTTTCAACCATTCCTATAATTAATAATTGGTTACTATTAGAATCTGTTGTAAAACAATCAAACCATCCTAATGTTTCTCCCTCTGCATCCTTCGAAGCTTTTAATTCTGCTGTACCTGTTTTTCCTGCAATTGTTCTACCTGAAATTTTCATATCTTTAGCTGTACCAACTTCTACTACTTGTATTAAATCTTCTTTTATTATATCTGCCGCTTCTTTAGTAAAAGCTTCTTCTACTAAAATTTCTGTATCTTGACCTTCTTCAAGGTAAGGTTTTAACATATTGCCTTCATTTGCAAATGCAGAATAAATTGATGCCATATGTATAGGATTTACAAGAATTTCTCCTTGACCATAACCACTATCTGCAAGATTTTTTTCGTTTCCTATATCTCCATTATTTGCATATTGAGATTTTGATATTGATAATGGAAATTCTATAGTTTCTCCAAATTTAATTTTATTTAATCCATTTGTCAAATTGTTTTTTCCAATTTGGATAGCTGCTTGTGCAAAATATATGTTATCTGAATATATTAATGCATTTCTTAAATTTTTTGGTCCGTTGTAAGCTGTTAAAGTTGTTATATCATGTTCTCCCCATCCGTCTTTTTTCCAGCTAAGTCCACTATATGTAAATGTATCTTCAGTACTTAATGAATTTGTAGATAATCCTATAGCTCCTGTAATAGGCTTAAATGTCGAACCAGGGCACCACGTTTGTAAATATCTTGCCATCATTGGATTATTTTCATCATCTTTTATTTGATTCCATTCATCATTTGTCATTCCAAGCACAAATTTATTTGGGTCATATGATGGTGTACTTACAAGTGCTAACATCGCACCAGTTTTAGGATGCATTACTACAAAAAATCCTGGATTTTCTTTTATTTGATTATATAATGTTGTTTGAATTGTAGCATCAATTGTTAATTTTATTTTTTCTCCATCTTGTACATCTATTTTAGCAATTTCAGCCTTTCTATTTCCGCTTTCATCTTCAATATAAATTTCTACTCCATCTTTTCCTTTTAATCTTTCTTCATATTCTTTTTCTAAACCTGTTTTTCCTATTACACTATTACTGTCATAACCTTTACCTCTATTAGCTTCTAGTTCTTCTGCAGTAATATTTTGAACATATCCTATTAAATGTGCTGCTGCTTCTCCTAATGGATATACTCTTGATGAAGTGCTATTTATTTTAACTCCTTGAATTTGTAATAATTGCTCTTTTAACTCTGTTGCATCTTTTGAAACTTTTTTAATTGGTACAAATGTATCATCTTTTACCCATGATGCTTTTAATGCATTATTTATTGTGTCTACACTTATTCCTAATAAAGTAGCCATTTGTTCTAAATCTGCATCCTTATTTTCTCCAAGTTTTCCTGGTACAATTCCTACAGAAGATACTGTTCCTTCTCCGGCAAGCAATGTTCCATTTTTATCTACTATTTCTCCTCTTTTAGCTTCAATAGTTTTTATTCTTACTTTATCTGTATTGTTTAATTGAGGGAATATTAAACTTGAACTCCAGTTTATTAGATATTGTTCTTCTTTATCTAATCTTACTACATTTGTAAATTCTATTGGTCCAGCTTCTGTATCCATTGTTGATTTATAAGATAATTTTACTTTTTTTGAGTCTTCTTCTTCAACATTTGTTATTTCTACTTGCATATTTGTCATATCTATTCCTTCATAGATATTTTTATTTCTTGTAATAAAATCTTCTTTTGTTATTTGTTGTTTTGAACTTTCTGTAAGCATCTCATACATTTCATCATATTTTTGTTCATTTATACATGAAATATATTTTTGCCACGTGTCTTCTGGTTTTATTTTTGGATTTCTATTAATAAATAAAATAACTGCTACTATTGCTATTATCATTACAATTATTATTGATATTGCTATAATTATTTTTTTCTTCATTTTGACCCCTCCAATTTTCTATATTAAATCACATTTTATTATTTATTTCAACTTTTCTTTTAACCATTTTATTCTTTCTTCATGTAATTTTTTTCCTAATTCTATTCCTGGTTTTATATTATATTTATTTTGTATATATTCTCCATTTATTTCATTTATACATTGTTTTCCTATCTCTTCAAAATTTATATCTTCAATATTATTTTCTCGCCCACCACTTGTCTTGTCACTTATTACTACTATTTGAAGTCCTTCTAAACCAAGTAAAGACTTATCTACTCTTTCTATAAATTCTACTTTTTTAGAAGGCTTCATTTTATAAAATATTCCTCCTCTCATATGTTCTCTACATGCTGTTTTACCACATTTGAGCCAATTATTTGGTATTTTTAAATTTCTTCCGAAATTTTCAACCAGAACAGGTCCGGAATTTTCATGACCATAATGATGTGGATATTGCTCTTTTGGTGTGACTCCTTTTCCAAAGTCATGCACAAGTGCAGAAAATCTTATTTCTACTTTTTTTGTTAATTCTGCAGATTTATCTAATACTAGCATTGTGTGATTATATGCATCACCTTCTGGATGATATTTAGGAGGTTGCTCTGCTCCTATTAAAGCTTTTACTTCTTTAAAATGAATATCTAATACATCTGCTTGTTTTAATACTTCAAAAAATATTGATGGCTTATCTGTTTCTAATGCTTTTTTGAATTCTGAAAATACTCTTTCTTTTGATAAATTTTCTAATTCCCCTTTTAATTCATTCATCATTTTGATTGTTTCTTTTTCCACTGAAAAGCCTAATTGTGCTGCAAATCTAGCTACTCTATATACTCTTAAAGGGTCTTCACTAAAACTTTTACTTGTTGCTCTTATAATTTTATTTTTTATATCTTTTTGCCCATTATAAGGGTCTATTATTTCTTGTGTTAGTACATCTTTTGCTATTGAATTTATTGTGATATCTCTACGAGATAAGTCTTGTTCTATTGTTATATTAGGCTCTGTTTTTATGTTAAATTCTTTATGACCTTTTCCTTGTTTTGTTTCCGTTCTTGCCATTGCAAATTCTTTTCCATTTATATCAAATACTGCAAAATCTTTTCCTCTTACATATGCTTCTGGAAATAGTTTTTGAAAATCTTTAATGCCTGTTACACAATAGTCTTCATCATGTATTTCTTTTCCTAAAAGTTCATCTCTTACAGCTCCACCAACTAGGTATAATCTTCCTCCAGCATCTTTTATTTTATTTGCAATTATTTCTATTTCACTCATCTTAATCTCCTATATATCTTTTAATTTAATTTTATTTTCTGAATGTAATTTTCCTGCTCTTGTTATACTATTATAACCATATTTTTGTTTTAATTCATCTACTACTTTGTCTATTTTTTCTTGTTTTTCATTATTTTCATTTCCGAATAATGACAATTGTAATTCATCTTTTTCTATTAAATTATCAACTCTCATTCCTATTAGCCTTATTGGTGTTCCTTGTTTATACATTTCATGTAATAAGTCTTTTGCTTCTGCATATATAATTTTAGTACTTGATGTTGCTTCTGGAAGTTTTCTTTGATGTGACTTATCTTCAAAATCTTTTGTACGTAATTGTACATTTACTACATTTGCAAGCAGAGCATATTTTCTAAGTCTGTATGTAACTTGTTCTGTTAATACTAGCAGAACTTCTTCTAATTTTTCTATTTCTCTTATGTCTTCTGGCAATGTTGTAGAATTTCCTATTCCTTTTGGTTTTTCAAATTTATATTGTACTTCTGATTTATCTATTCCATTCGCATATTCCCACATCATAAGACCATGTTTTCCAAATTTTTTAATTAATAATTGTTTATCAGTTTTCGCTAAATCTCCTATTGTTTTTATTCTCATATTATATAATTTAGGAATTGTTTTTCTTCCTAACATTAAAAGTTCTGATATTGGTAATGGCCACATTTTTGTGGGGATTTCTTCTTCAAATAATGTATGAACTCTATCTGGCTTTTTAAAATCTGATGCCATTTTTGCTAATAATTTATTATGTGCTACTCCTACATTTACTGTAAATCCTAGTTCTTCTTTTACTCTTTTATTTATTTCAATTCCTTTTTCTAATAGTGTTTTTCCCATTAATGAGTTTGTCATATCTAAAAAACATTCATCTATACTAAATCTCTCTATTTTATCTGTATATTGTAATAGTAGTTGATATAATTTTTCTGATGATTGTTTATATAATTTATAATTCATAGGATATACTTCTAAATTTGGACATTTCATTCTTGCTTGATATAGTGTTTCTCCTGTTGTTATCCCAAATATTTTTGCCTTTGGGCTTTTGGCTAATACTATTCCTGACCTCTTACTTTCATCTCCACCTATTACTGATGGTACTTCTCTTATATCTTTATTATAACCCTGTTTTAACATTTCTATTGCTGTCCAACTTA
Source organism: uncultured Clostridia bacterium (assembly GCA_944388705.1). Taxonomy (GTDB): domain Bacteria; phylum Bacillota; class Clostridia; order TANB77; family CAG-508; genus CAG-269. The sequence continues at coordinate 14,062 of CALXJU010000030.1, read as the reverse complement.
AAAATGCATTATTTACATCTACATGTAATATTTGTTTTTGCATATTTATCACCAATGCAATTATAAAACATTTGTTTTTGTTTGTCAAGTTTATCTAGTACTTTTTCCTACGAAAAAAAACGAGCAATTTCTTGCTCGCCTTTTATTTTGCATAATCTACTACTCTTGTTTCTCTTATTACATTTACTTTTATTTGACCTGGATAATCCATTTCCTCTTCTATCTTTTTTGAAACATCTCTTGCTAATAAAGTCATTTCATCATCTGAAATTTTTTCTGGTTTTACAATAATTCTTATTTCTCTACCAGCTTGTATTGCGAATGATTTTTCTACTCCTTCAAATGAATCAGCAATAGATTCTAGGTTTTCTAATCTTTTTATGTAAGCTTCTAATGTTTCTCTTCTTGCTCCTGGTCTTGATGCAGATATTGCATCAGCTGCTTGTACTAATACTGCTTCTAATGTTTGTGGTTCAACATCTCCATGATGTGCTTCTACAGCATTTATTACTAAAGGATTTTCTTTAAATTTCTTTAATATGTCTACTCCAATTTCAACATGTGTTCCTTCCATATCATGATCTAATGCTTTTCCTATATCATGTAGTAATCCTGCTCTTCTTACTAATTTTGCATCTAATCCAAGTTCTTCTGCCATTATTCTTGCCAAATTTGAAACCTCTATTGAATGATTTAATACATTTTGTCCATAGCTTGTTCTATATTTTAGTTTTCCTATTAGTTTTACTAATTCTGGATTTAATCCGATTACACCAGTTTCTAATACTGCTCTTTCTCCTTCTTCTTTGATAGTTGCTGATAATTCTTCTTTAGCTTTTTCTACCATTTCTTCTATTTTTGCAGGATGAATTCTTCCATCATCTATTAGTTTTTCTAGTGCTATTCTTGCTACTTCTCTTCTTAGTGGGTCAAAACCTGATAAGATTACTGCTTCAGGTGTATCATCTATTATTAAATCTATTCCTGTTAATGTTTCTAGTGCTTTTATGTTTCTACCTTCTCTTCCTATTATTCTTCCTTTTATATCATCTGATGGAAGTGGTACTATAGATACTGTTGTTTCAGCTGAATGATCTGCAGCACATTTTTGTATTGCATAACTTATTATTTCTCTTGCATTCTTTCCAGATTCCTCTTTTGCTTTTTGTTCTAATTCTCTAACTAATGTTGCTTTTTCTGTTTTAATTTCTTGTTCAACAGCTTGTAATAATTGTTTTTTAGCTTCTTCCTGTGTTAATTTAGCAACATCTTGAAGGACTTGTATCTGTTTTTCATACAATTCTTCTATTTCTTGTTCTTTCTTTTTTAAGTCCTGTTCTTCTTGCTCTAGTTCTCTTTCTTTCTTTTCAAAATTGTCTGAACGCCTTTCTAAATTTTCTTCTTTTTGGATAATTCTACTTTCTTGTTTTTGTATTTCGCCTCTTCTTTCTTTAATCTCTTGATCTAATTCTGTTCTAGCATTCATGATTTCTTCTTTTGCCTTGAAAATTTCTTCTTTCTTTAAATTTTCTGCTTCGATTTTTGCTAGTTCTACTAATCTTTTGGCTTCTTTTTCTGCGCCTTCTATTTTAGATTCTGCAACTTTTTTCCTTATTGTCATACCTACTGGTATTCCTATTGCTAATGAGATTAAGACAGCGGCTACTATGATTAAAATATCCATAATCATACACCTCTTTCTTATTTAATTTTCAATGTTCGAATAAATATATAATTTTTTTCTTTCTTTTTTAATATATTTTTTCAACCTCTTATATTTTATAATTATTATTGTAAACTGTCAAGAGTTTTATGTAAAAAACTTATCTCATAATAAAATATGACTATATTTCAAGTCATATTTTATTGTAAGTTATTAACTTTTGTCATTTTTTCATCAAACCTATTTATCATTTTAGCACATGTTACTAATTCTTTAGAAGTCTTTTTACTAACTTCTTTATCTGTTTTATATTTTATTTTATGTTCAAAACTTGCCCAGAAATCCATTGCTAAAGTTCTTATTTGAATTTCACATTTAACATTAATAGTTTTTTGTGTTAATCTAACAGGAACTTCAACAATCATATGATAACTTGTATAACCACTTTTTTTAGGGGTTGTAACATAATCTTTTTCTTTAAGTACATGTACTCCTGGTATTTGTTTTATTAAATCTTTAATAAAAAATATATCATCTTTTAAAGTACATACAACCCTTAATCCTGCTACATCATTTATTTTGTCAATTAGATTAACATATGTTTTTTTATATTTCTTTTTTTCCATTTTCTTTATAATACTTTTAGGTTCTTTAATTCTTGTATCAATATGGTCAATTAAATCATAATTATACATTATCTTAAATTCATCTTTTATAATATTCATTTGTATTTCTAACTGATTTAATGCAGATTTATAGAAAAACATGAGTTTATCAAATGTTTCTTCTTTGACATCTAATTTTTCCTCCTTATTTTCTAAAAAATTTTCAATTATTATTAAATCATTTTCTCTCATAGTTTCCTTCCTTTCTATGCTATGATTTTATATATATTTTGTTACCATTTTATCTGTATTTTGTGTCCTTATTGTAAATTATTTCTTAATATTGAAATTTATAACATTTATTGTTATAATCTTTTTAAAGAAGGAGGTAATTTATATGTCTACACCACATAATGAAGCAAATTTAGGTGATATTGCAAAAACTGTAATTATGCCAGGAGACCCATTAAGAGCAAAATATATTGCAGATAATTTTTTAACTGCTCCAAAATTAGTTAATTCTGTAAGAGGAATGTATGCATATACTGGAAAATATAAAGGTAAAGAAGTTACTGTTATGGCTTCTGGTATGGGAATGCCTAGTATGGGTATTTATTCTTATGAATTATATAAATTTTATGAAGTTGAAAATATTATAAGAATAGGCTCATGTGGAGCTTATAAACCTGAATTTAAATTATTTGATATTATACTTGCTCAAAATACTTTTTCAGAAGGAAATTTTGCATTAACTTTAAATAACGATAATTGTCACATTGTAAATAGTAACGCCGATTTAAATTCTGCCATAGCTATTACTGCAAAAGAAACTAATACTAAAATTTTCTTAGGTAATACTGTTTGTACAGATTGTTTTGATGTGTATATGACTGATGTAAATCAATTTTTGAATAGAGTTCCAGAAGGTTTTAATCCTGTTAGTGCTGAAATGGAAGCTTTCACTTTATTTTATGTAGCAAAATTGTTAAATAAAAAAGCTGCATGTTTAATGAGTGTTGTTGATTCTAAATATATTAAAGAAATAGCTACACCAGAAGAACGTCAAACAGGACTTAATAATATGATAAAACTTGCACTTGAAAGTACTTTAAAACTTTAACAAATGGGACATTCCTTTATTTTAAATTTAATTCATATAAAATATGATAAAAACATTACAGCATTTTGGATAAGCTAAACTTTCATTTATTTTATCATATTTTATATGAATTTATATGTTAAAGAAGAATGTCCCATTGGGTTACATTTTATCAGGCATTTCAATTCCTAATAAGTTTGCTCCTAGTCTTAAAACTTCTCCAACTGCATGAGTTAAATATACTCTAGCATCTTGCGTTTCTTTATCATCATTAATAATTTTATTTTCATTATAAAAATTACTATAAGCTTTTGCTAAATCAATTAAATATCTTGATAAAATTGAAGGTTCATTGTTATCAGTAACTTGTTTTAAAATATCTTCAAAATTATATATTAATTTTATAATTTTTATTGAATATTCATCTAATAATTTATTTAATTTCACATTTTCAAATGATGGTACTCCTCCTGCTTTACTTATAACACTTTGTGTACGTACATATGTATATTGTATATATGGACCTGTTTCTCCTTGGAAGTTCAAGATTGTGTCCCAATCAAAGATTTCATCTTTTACTCTTCCATTTGCTAAATCGTTAAATATAACTGCTCCAATACCAACTTTTTTTGCTATTTCATCTTTGTTTTCTAAGTTTGGGTTTTTTTGTTCAATAATTTGTTTTGCTCGTGATATTGCTTCATTTAGTAAATCATTTAATTTAACAACATTTCCTTCTCTTGTTGACATTTTTCCTGTTGGTAATAATACCATTCCAAAAGATATATGTTCTAATCCATTAGTATATTTTTCGTCTATTCCTAATAATTTTGCAACTTCAAATACTTGTTTGAAGTGAAGTGTTTGCTCATATGAGGTAACATATAATGCTTTATCAAAATCATATGTTCTTGCTCGATATAAAATAGCTGCTAAATCTCTTGTAGCATAAGTTGTAGAACCATTTGATTTTTCTATTATGCAAGGTGTATTTATTCCCTTATCTTCTAAATTAATTATTTTTGCTCCTTGTGATTCTACTAATTTTCCTGTTTTTTCTAAAATTTGAATAACTTCTGGCATTTTATCTGAATAAAAGGCTTCTCCATTCCAAGAGTCAAATTTACTTCCAAGTAAGTCATATACCTTTTGGAATTCTTTTAAACTTAAATCCTTAAATTCTTTCCAAATTTTTAAACAATATGAATCTCCATCTTCTAATTTTTTGAAATTATTTCTACAATTTTCTAGTATTTGTTCATCATTTTTACATGCTTCATTTATTCTTATATAAATTTTTGTTAATTCCTCTATAGGGTCTTTTTTTATGTCATATTCATTTCCCCATAATTTGTATCCTTCTATAAGTTTTCCAAACTGTGTTCCATAGTCTCCTAAATGATTTATCCCAGTTACATTATATCCTAATTGTTTATATATATTGTATAATGCTCCTCCTATTACTGTTGAACGTAAATGACCTATATGAAAAGGTTTTGCAATATTGGGTGCTGAATAGTCTATTACAATATTTTTTCCTTTACCAATTTCCGATTTTCCGAATCCATTTTCAATTTCTTCTAATGTTTCTTTTGCTAAAATTTCTTTGTTTATAAAAAAATTTAAATATCCTCCTATAACTTCTATTTTTGTTATAGGTTCAACTATTTTGATTTTTTCTTTTAAATCTGTTGCAATTATCTGAGGAGCTTTTTTTAACTCTTTTGCAAGTCTAAAACATGGAAATGAATAATCTCCATTATTTGTTTCTTTTGGAATTTCTATATATGTTTCCAATTCTTCACTTTTTATATTAGTTACTTTTGATATCTCTTCTGCTATTATTTTTTTAAATTTTAACATTTTATGCTCCTTTATTTAATTATTTTTGTAATTTCTACTCCATCTTTAGTGTCTTTTACACTAAATCCTTTTTCTGTAATCAAATCTCTTATTCTATCTGATTCTGCCCAATTTTTTTCAGCTCTTGCTTTTTTTCTTTGCTCAATTAATTCTTGTATTTCTTGTGGGATTTCTTGTTTTTCTTTTTTTGTTATTTTTACTCCTAATACAGTGTCAAATTTTTCTAATAATTTAGCAATTTTTACTGATTTTTCTGGATAACGAATTGCTTCCCACACAACACTCATTGCAAGAGGCATGTTTAAATCATCATTAATTGCTTCATGAAATCTTTTTTCTAAATCTTTTATTATGTCATCTGATATATCAGCATTTCCTTTTAAATGATTTTGATATCCTTCTCTTAATCTATTTAAAGCTTTTTTTGCTGCTTCCATTCCTTCCCATGTGAAATTTATTTTGCTTCTATATATTGATGAAAAATTAAACATTCTATATACAATTGGATCAAATCCTTTTTGTTCTAAATCTGATAATGTATACAAATTATTTAAACTTTTTGACATTTTTCCACCATCTACTGTTAAAAAGTCTACATGCATCCAATAATTTGCGGGAATTTTTCCACTAAAACCTTTACTTTGTGCTATTTCGTTTTCATGATGTATTGGAATATGATCAATTCCTCCTGTGTGTATATCAAAGTTTTCTCCTAAATATTTATATCCCATTGCTGAACACTCTAAATGCCAACCTGGATAGCTCTTTCCGAAAAAGCTGTCCCATTTCATTAAATGGTTTTCAGGTGCTTTTATCCATAGAGCAAAATCTGATATATTTTTCTTATTTGGGTCAAATTCCACCCTTGCTCCTGCTTTCTGGTCTTCTACTTGTCTATTTGACAAGATACCATATTTGTCTAATTTGGATGTATCAAAATATATAGTATTTTCAGTTTGATATGTATATCCATTTTCTATTATTTTCTTCACATATTCTTCCATAATATCAATATGTTCTGTTGCTTTAGCAATAATTTCTGGTTTATCTATATTTAGTTTATCCATATCTTTAAAAAATGCTTCTGTATAAAATTTTGCTATTTCAAAAGGATTTTTGTTTTCTCTTCTTGCAGCTTTTAACATCTTATCTTCGCCTTCATCTGCATCTGATACTAAATGACCTACATCAGTTATATTCATTACATGTTTTAACTCATATCCATTATATTTTAATACTCTACGTAAATTATCCATAAATAAATATGCTCTTAAATTTCCTATATGTGCAAAATAATACACTGTAGGTCCACATGAATACATTTTTACTTTTCCTTTTTCATTTGAAATAAATTTTTCTTTTTTTCTTGTTAATGTATTATAAAAATATATATCCATTTGTCCTCCTTTAAATAATTATGTGAAACTAAGATTTTAAAAAATCTTAGTTTCATTTTTAGTTATTTCTAATATTTCTTCTTGAGTTGCCTGAGCTACTTCCATTGTTATTTTCATTGCCACTTCCACTATCACTACCAGTATCGCTTCCATCTCCTGTTCCAGGTTTATCTGGGTCTGTTGGTTTATCTGTTTCACCATCTCCTGTTCCAGGCTTATCTGGATTTGTTGGTTTATCTGTTCCACCATCTCCTGTTTCTGGTTCTTCTGGTTCTTCGCTTTCTCCTCCATCACTTGGTTCTGTTGGAGTTTCCGGTTCTTCTGGTTCTTCTGGTACAGTCTCTACTGGTTTTGTGTGTACATCACAATATTCTGTAGGTGCACTTGTAGTTGATGTATTTATTCCTGGGGTATTCCATAAACCTAATCTTTCTTTTTCTACAACATAATTACTTGATTTTGTTTCTAATGAAGATTGTGGGCAAAATTCATTTGGTAATTTTCCTGAATCTTTACATATTGTATATTGATTTTGATGTGCATCACAAGTTTCTGGTAATTTGTCTTTTATGAATATCTCTGAATAAGTATTTGTACATTTATCTGTTGCAAGTCTTCCACTTGTTCTACATACTGTTGCTGTTACTATATTTGATGTTTTTTCAAATTTTGAACTTTCTAATCCTTTATGAATTTCTGTCATTATTCCATCAAATAATTGTCCTGCTGGGTTTGTTCCAGGGAAGCTTATTCTTTCTGGTTGATCAAATCCATACCATGCTGCACATGCATAATAATTTGTAAATCCACATAGCCATCTATCTTTTGATTCATTTGTTGTTCCTGTTTTTGCAGCAACGTCCATTCCTTTTATCGCACAATATGATGCTGTTGCACCAGAATCTGTTACTACAGATGTTAATAAATCTTTTACTATATATGCTGTATCTTCTGAAAATGCTCTTTCTGTTTTTTGCCCTGGTTCCATTACTATATTTCCATCTGTATCTTCAACTTTTGAATAAAACGTTGGTTCTATATATGTTCCATTATTTGCTATTGTTGCATATGCTGCTGCCATTTCTAATGGGCTTACTCCGTTATATAATCCTCCTATTGCTAATGGTAATGATGCATCATTTGTATCATCTAATGTTGTAAATCCCATTTTCTTTAAGTATTCCATACATTTTTGCACTCCAACTTCTGCCATTACTTTTATAAATGGTATATTTTGTGAAGTTGTTACTGCACTTCTTATTGATCTATATGGATTACTTGCTGGTGAAAATCCATTATAATTGTCTGGATCATAATCTTTACCAAATACTGTATATAAATCAGCATATAATGTTGCTGGTGTTATTACACCTTCTTCTATTCCTGGTATTATGTCTGCTAATGGTTTAAATGATGAACCTGTTTGTCTTAATGATAATGCTCTATTTAATCCTCTTGATGTAGTCTTTTCTCCTAATTGTCCTATACAGCCTACTACATATCCTGTTTTAGGGTCTATTACAACTGCTGCACCTTGTGCTAATACTGCATTTCCATTTTCATCTTTTTGTGTTTTAGAACGTAAGTTGTATTTCTTATTCATTGCTTCATTTTCCATTACTTCTTGTATTGATGTTACTTGTGTTGAATATATTCTTAAACCACTACTATATAAATATGTTTTTGCAGCATCTTCTGATAGTTGTTTTTCTTCCATAATTTGTTTTGTTAATTGTGTTAATAATGCATCTACATGTGATGAATATACATTTCCTTTTGCACCATTTTCAAATGTAAATCCTGCATCTACTTCTGCAACAGCAGTATTATATTCTTCTTCAGTTATATATCCCAATTTTTTCATTTGAGATAATACTGTTTTTGTTCTTTTTGAAATTCTTTCTGTTACATCTTCTGCTCCATATGGATTATATCTATTAGGTGAGTTATTTATTCCAGCTAAAAAGGCACACTGCGCTATTGATAGGTCTTTTGCTGATTTATTGAAATAATATTCTGCTCCTATTTCAACTCCATAGTTCTTTCCTCCTACAAATATTAGATTTAAATATAATTCTAATATTTGGTCTTTAGAAAGTACTTTTTCCATTTCATATGCTCTTACCCATTCTTTTAGTTTTCTTATAACTCCACTTAATCCACTACTACTCTTTTCTTGTGTTATATTTTTTACAACTTGTTGTGTTATTGTACTTCCTCCACCTGCAGTTGATTCTCCTCCATGTGTTACAAATGATAATATTGCTGCTCCTGTTCTTTTTATATCAACTCCATGATGTTTTTCAAATCTTTCATCTTCTATAGCTATATATGCTTTTGGTAAATATGGTGACATTTCTTGTAATGTTATTATTTTTCTGTTTTCATCTCCATTTAATTCTGCTATTATATTCCCCTCTGAATCTAGTATTACAGAATTTTCTGATAAAATTAAATCTGTTAAATCAATTTTTAAGTCATCACCCCATAAGCCATATATTAATCCTACAACAACTCCAGCACCTATTACACATGCTATTAAAAATACTATTAAAAATATTTTTAATGCTAATGATAATTTTGGATGTTTATATTTAAATTTCATTTTCGTGTCTTTATTTTTTGCTTGTGCTTCTTTATTTACGTTTTTTGTTTTTTTAGTTTTATTTGTTTTTGGTTTAGTTACTTTATTTTTTTTATTATTTACTTTTTTCTTTTTCTCTTCCATATATTTTTCCTCCCTAGGATTTTTACATTTTCTATTATATTATATTTTTTCAAAAAAGAAAAGTATTTTAAGAAAATCTTTCGATTTTCCCATTTAATCCATATAATTCTTTTATTTGAACTTTATTTTTTTTAATCATTTTTCTTATATTATTATATGTATCTCTTACATATATAATAGATTCAAATAAATCTTTATTGTAAAATTTGTCTTGAGATTCTCTCCATATTGTTTCTTCTCTTCCAATTTGAATTTCATAATCATTTATATTAATTCCATTAAATCTTTTATTTTCTATTTTTATGTCTCCTTCTAAATTAATTATTATTGCATTTTCGTTTATTTTATATTTATTTATTTTTTGTTTATTGAAATCCATATTAATTATTATTTTTGATTTTAATAAGCTTTTCTTAGTGTTGTTTGATATTACAATCATTATTCCTTCTTTTTCATATATTTTTTTTTCGATTTTTCTTAATTTTTCTATATGTGATGTTACTACTATTAATTTTTTATATTGTTTTGCCAATATTTTTATATTTTCTATTACTAAATCACTAATTTCATCTGTAGTTATTGCTAATTCTATTTCTTCTTTTTTTAAATTCGAATTTTCTATTATGTATTCTAATATTTCTAAATTCAAATATTTAATTAGCCATCTTCCATCAAAAATTCTAATATCATTTGCATTTAATGCATTTATAAAATTCTTATTTTTTACTAATTCTTTATCTAATACAACATAATTTATATCTCTTTTTTGAAATTTTTTTATGATTTTTTTAATTTCTTTATCTTTTTTTATATATATTTCACAATTGTTTTGTTGAAATTTTATTTTTCTTATTCTAAGCTTATCCATTTTTTTTATATAATATGTTTTCATGAAACCACCTCTGTTTCATGTATATTATTTAGTTTTTAAAAAAGAACAAGAAATTGATTTTTCTTGCTCTTTTTGGATTATTTATCTTCTTCTTGGATTTGTTGTTCTGCTTGTTTTAGCCCATCACTTATTACTTTCCAAATTCCATCTGATTCCATATCTTTTCTCCATCCTGATGTTCCACCTAAATTGTATTGTTTTACTAAAGATACTTTTGCTTGTATTGATGTTGCATCTTCAATCCACATCCTAATTGTATTTCTTCCTGATGCATATTCTATATAATATTGTTTTAATGTGTCATCCCATTTTTTCTCTACATTATTTGGAATAGTAATATTTCTCATAGATACTACTCCTTTTCCTGTTATTTGTCCATTTGAATTTGTTGTCCATTGTCTTGTATAAAATGGTATTCCTAATATGATTTTTTCAGAATCTACTACATCATATTCTATTATCTTTTTTAAGCTTGTTTCTACCCAATTATATCCTGCTGTTGTTCCTGGTGATGTACTTGATGTTCCATGTTGGTCATATGCCATAAATACTAAATAATCTGCCACATCTCCTAATACATTTCTATCATAACATAAAGACCAATTTGGGTCTCCATCTGGTGCTGTTACATCTACTGATAATACTGCTCCTAGTTCTTTCATTCTAGGTTCTAATTCTATTATAAATCTTGAATATTTGTCTTTATCTTTTTCATAGATTTCTTCAAAATCTATATTTATTCCATCTAATCCATATTCAACACATTTTTCTACTATGCTTTCTATTAATGCTTGTCTTTTTTCATAACTATTTAATAATGCAGATGTTTCGTCTATACTAATGTCTGAATTTGATACCATTGGCCACACTTTATATCCATTTGAATGTGCCCAATTTATATATGCTATCCCTGAATTTCCTACATTTTCTTTTAATGTTCCATCATCATCTAAATAGAAAAATGATGGTGATACTGCATTTACTCCTTCTATTGTTTGTCCAGTTCTATCAGGTGCTTGTACATATTGTGAAAAATATTCCCAAAACATATTTACTTTTCCTGATATTTGTGGTTCTATTGTTAGTTCTTCTCTTACTGTTGTATGATTTGCTAATTTGTTTGCTTTTACATATCCAACTTCACCATTTTCTGTTCTTATTTTTGCCCATCCTTTTTCATCTTCTGATATTAATATTACTATGTCTCCTTTTTTAACTTTGTCTACAGTCTTAGAAAATATTTCATTTTTCCATTTTACTGATAAATTGGATTTTGCATATGCTTTTATTTGCTCTCTATTTAATGAGTCTATTGTTATTATTTTATTTTGCTCTATATTAGCAATTTCCATATTATATACATCTGTCATTTCTGACATTGGTAAATATATTACATCATCTTCTTGTATTGCTCCTGCATTTATTTTTTTGACTGAACCATTTATTGTAACTTTATTTGAGTTTAATCCTAAACTTGCCATCTTTGTTTCATATGTTGTTACTATTTCTCCAGTGTCTTCTTCTATATGTATATATTTATCAAAAAAGTTTTCTACATCATCCATTGATAAATATATTGTTCCATCTTTTATTTTTACTTCGTGTTTTAATCTTGCTGTTACATTATTATTATTTATTACCAGATTTATTGTTTCATCCGTTTTTTCTTTTAAATAGTTTTGTGCTTTTATTAACACAAATACTGCTATTGCTAATAATATTAGTACTATTACAATTCTTTTTATTACATTTTCTTTCTTCATTTTTTCTTTCATTTGTTGCTCTCCTTATTTTTATTTTTTTACTTTTTCATTATATTATACTGTTTAAAAAATAGCAAGATTTTTCTTGCTATTTTATTTTTTATTTTGTCATTTTATAATATTTTTTATCTAAACTACATGTAATATCTGTTGGTTGTGCTACCCCTTGCATATGATATTAAAAAATGGAAAATTTTGTGCATCTAAACTTAACGTTAGAAAATTTTATATATTCAGATGAGGAATGTTCATGGGCAAGCTTATAAATATGTGTATTTTTCATAAACTGCCTCGACTACCCTACATAACGTTAACAAATTCTAAAACTAAAGTCACAACAATACCCAAAAATGGGGACCTTTATGACTTTAGTTTAAGAATTTGTAACACTATTCCGGTCGTATTCGTTGTTTAATCAAAATAAACATATTTATAAGTTTGAGCCTGAATGAAAGCGGCTCATCTGAATATATTAGATTTTCTACGGGAAGTTTGGCTTGTCCAAAATTTGGAATGCCTTAATATCATATGCAAGGGGTAGCACCAACCAACAGATATTACATGTAGTTTTTAATTTAAAATATTATATTACATTTGCTACATTTTTCTGAATACTCCTGCAACTTTACCAAGTATTTTACAATCTGGTACAATTATTGGTTCCATTGTATGATTTTCTGGTTGTAATCTAATATGGTCTTTTTCTTTATAAAATGTTTTTACTGTTGCTTCATCTCCTATTAATGCTACTACTATTTCTCCATTTCTTGCGTCATTTTGTTTTTTTACTAATATATAATCTCCATCCAATATTCCAGCTTCAATCATACTTTCTCCTCTTACTGTTAGCATGAAACTCTCACTATTTCCCACAAAATCTATTGGAATTGGGAATGTATCTGTTACATTTTCTACTGCTAAAATTGGTTGACCAGCTGTTATTTTTCCTATAATTGGTACATCAATTAATTCTTTTTGTGTATAAAAATCTTTTGTTCCTCTTTTAAATGGTTGATTATCACTACCTTTTATTACTTTTAGTGTTCTTCCTTTTTTATCTTCTTTTTTAATATATCCTTGTTTTTCTAATTTTGATAAATAAGCATGAACTGTTGCAGTTGAACTTAGTCCAATTGCTTTTCCTATTTCTCTTACTGATGGTGGATATCCATTTTTATTTACTTGATTTTCTATGAATTTTAATATTGCTTTTTCTTTTCTGGTAGTTTCCGCTCTTGTTCCCATTTACATCACTCCTCTTTTTTTATTGAAATAATAATATCATATAACAAAAAAAATGTCAAACAAATTTTTGACATTTTTAAATTTTTTTATTTTTTTATTGATAATATTTTATATTTTATTACACCTGCTGGTGCTTCTACTTCTATTTCTGTACCTTTTTTAGCACCTATTAAAGCTTTTCCTATTGGTGATTCATTTGAAATTCTATTTTCTGCTAAATTTACTTCTGTTGAACCTACTATTGTATATTCTACTTCTTCTTCAAATTCAATATCATATAATTTAACAGTATTTCCTACTTGTACTGTTTTTGTATCAATATCTTTTTCATCAATTATTTTTGCATATCTAACCTTATTTTCTAATTCTGCAATTTTAGCTTCATTTTCAGCTTGTGCATTTTTAGCTTCATCATATTCTGAATTTTCTGATAAGTCTCCAAATCCTAATGCAACTTTTATTCTTTCAGCTATTTCAGCTCTTTTTTCTGTTCTTAAATATTCTAATTCTTTTTCTATATTGTCAAATCCTTCTTGTGTTAATAATACTTCTTTTTCCTCCATTTTAATCATCCTTTCTTCCTGTTAGATTTTTAAATACAAATATATAGCATAAGGAGCGACCTAAGTCGCTTCCTTATACTAAAAAAATTTCTATTAGTGATTAATGCAATTACTATACTACTCCATATTTTATATTTTGTCAAGTGATTTTTATATATTTTTTTATTTTTATAAATGGCAATAATAAATTTCCGGTTTATTATGCACACATTTCACTTAAGATTTCGTTGGTACTTTTATAATT
>CALXJU010000029.1 GCA_944388705.1 uncultured Clostridia bacterium | reverse complement strand
GGAGTAGGAGAAAATAAATTAAGACCACATCCAGCATTTGAAACAGATTTAAATCAAGGTGGATGGGATACTAAACTCGAAGGAATATGGGTGGCAAAATATGAAGTAAGCCAGAGTGGAACAACAATAAAATCTATACCAGGAGTAAGTAGCTATAGAAATATAACGATAGGAACAATGTATACAAAAGGCTATGATTATGATAGAGAAAAAGAAAGTCATATGATGAAAAATAGTGAATGGGGAGCAGTAACATATTTAACAGACAGTAAATATGGAAGAAATGGAACAGCAGTAACTAAAAATTCAAATAGTAGTCATTATACAGGAGGAGCAAGTGAAGCAACAGCATTAACAAATCCATTACAAAGTACAACAGGAAATGAATATGGAATATATGATACAGTAGGAGGAGCATATGATTATGTAGCTGGATATATAGCTGATTCCAGCCGAAGTTATGGAAATTCCTTTGCATCAACAGATAATACAACGAACAATAAAACAGATAGTACAAAATATGCAACAGTATATAAAATGTCAACTTCAAATAGTTATACAGAAAATTACAAAGAAAATATAAATAAAATATTTGGAGATGGAACAATAGAAACATCAACTTTGGGAACAGGAAGTACTTCATGGCATTCAGCGGGCTCTTCTTTTGTAGGTCTCAGCGGCAGCCTCGATTATCCGTTTTTCCTACGTGGAGGCAGCTGCAGCAACACTAACGCAGGTTCTTTCAACTTCTACAACAACTATGGCAATAGCAGCAACAACTACGGTTTTCACGTGTGTCTTGCAGTAAAGTAATGTGAAATCTGAAATGTGAACTAATAAGAAAGAGGAAGAAAAAAGGAAAAGGGGAAGAAATTAGAACTCAAAATTGCTTTTCGTTCGAGTACACTTGAGCGAAAAGCACGGGGATATACCTGAACGAACTCTTATTTTGTAGGTATCAACAACAGCAACAATTATCCGTTTTTCAAACGTGGAGGCAACTACAACAACACTAACGCAGGTTCTTTCAACTTCAACAACAACAATGGCAATAGCAACAACAACAACGGTTTTCACGTGTGTCTTGCAATATGGTATAAAGTTATCAGGTATGTAAGTTTAAGGACTTATGTAGAGTATATATACCATACAAGGTATATTCCCTCCATAAGAGAAATCAAATGGTAAATAAGTAAAATAAAAAGCACATCTTAGTAATAAAATATGAAAGGGAGTGCTTTTTTCTATGGCAAAAATAGTAGAAAGTAAGTTATTAATATATCAAAAATATGTAGATTTAATAGAATATGGATATAATTTATTAATAAAATATCCAAAAGTAGAAAAATATGGTTTAACAAGTGAAATAAGAAAAAGTATGTTTGAAACAATAAGATTAATATTATATGCAAACAAAATATTAAATAAAATGAATAAATTAAATGTAATAAACAAAATAGATGCAGAAATAAGTACACAAAAATTTTTTGTAAGATTTTCATACAAGAAAAAATACATTAATTCTAACAACTATTATGAATGGTCAAAAAGATTAGATGAAATAGGAAAAATAATAGGAGGTTGGATAAAATCATGCCTAAAAGAATAAATAAAATATTCAAAAAAGCAATTACGTTTAATAAAATATTAGAAGCACATAATAAAACAAAAAAAGGAAAAAGATTTAAAAAACAAGTAATAGAATTTGAAATGAATTTAGAAAGTAATATAATACAAATAGGAAAAGAACTACTAAGTGGAAATTATCAATTTTCAAAATATTTTGAATTTACAATATATGAACCAAAAGAAAGAAAAATAAAAACACTTGAATATAGAGATAGAGTAGTACAAACTTGGTATGTAGAAAACTTTTTAAAACCATATTTTGAACCACAATTTATACAAGATAGTTATGCATGTATAAAAAATCGAGGAACACACAAAGCAGTAGATAAACTACAAAAATATTTAACAAAAGCAGAAAAAGAGTATAAACAAGTGTGGGTATTAAAATGTGATATAAAAAAATTCTTTTTTAATATAGACCATAATATATTATATTCATTATTAAAAAAGAAAATAAAAGATAAATATTTTTTAGAATTTAGTAAAAAAATAATATATGAAAATACTGGTGAAGTTGGTATACCAATAGGAAATTTTTCATCACAATATTTTGCAAACATATACATGACAGAATTAGATAGATATATAAAAGAAAAATTAAAAATAAAATACAGTATAAGGTATATGGACGACTTTGTTTTATTATTAAAAAATAAACAAAAAGCAAAAGAAATACTAATAGAAATAAAAAAATTTTTATTAGAAAAACTAAAATTAGAATTAAATTCAAAAACAGCATATTTTAAAGCACAACAAGGAATAAATTTTTGTGGATTTAGAATATGGAAAACACATAAATTAATAAGAGAACAAAGCAAGAAAAAGATGAAAAGAAAAATGAAAACATTTCAAAAGCTATATAAAAAAGATAAAATAGAGTTAGCATATATAACAGCATGCATAAATTCATGGAAAGGACATGCAAAACATGCTAATACCTACAATCTAATAAACAAAATGTTTAAAGAATTTGTATTAACAAAATAATTATCATATAAATTGACAAAACAATAAAAAATATATAAAATACACATATAAAGAATAATAAAGATATGGAGAAAAAAATGAATAAATACGGAATAATAGCTGCAATGAAAGAAGAAATGCAGGAAATAAAAAAAATAATGCAAGAAATAGAAGAAATAAAAATAAAAGAATTAATATTTTTTAAGGGAAAAATAAATAATAATAATGTTATATTAGTAGAAGCAGGAATAGGAAAAGTAAATGCTGCAAGAGTAACACAATTAATGATAGACAAATTTGAAATAGAGAAAATAATAAATGTAGGTTCAGCAGGAAGTGCTAATAATGAACTAAAAATAGGAGATATAGTAATAGGAAAAAGATTAGTGCAACATGATTTTGACATAACAGCATTTGGACATCCAAAAGGATTTATCACCAATATAGGACAATATGTGGAAAGTGATAGTGAATTAATAAGCAAAATGGAACAAACAATTTCAAAACTATCACAAAACGAATTTAAAATAAAAATAGGAACAATAGCATCAGGAGATATATTCTGCACTGAGCCAAAAATGAAAGAGAAAATAAGAACAAAATTCAATGCAGATGCAATTGAAATGGAAGGTGCAGCAATAGCACAAGTCTGTAAATTAAATGAAATACCATTTATAGTAATAAGAAGTATATCAGATAATCCTGATGGGAAGAATGAAATAACATTTGACCAATTTTTAGAAAAAGCTTCAAAAAGATGTGCAGAAATAATAAATAAATTTTTAAATTAAAATACTTCAAGAGTAACAAAAAATGGAAAAACAGTTGATTTCTAGCTAAAAATATGATACAATATAAATGTATCTTTTTAGATACAGAAAGATAGGAGATAAAAAATGGGAGTATTAACAAGAATAGGAGAATTAATAAAAGCATTTTCAATGCCACAACAAGAAAGTGAATGGCAAGATGAAGATATAAATCCAAATAAATTAGCAACAATAGCACAACAATCAGGATTAAAACCTGAAGATATAGAAGAATTAAAAAGAGGTTATCAAAAACAAGAATCTAGAGAACAAAAATTTAGAAGAGAGCAAGCAGAAGCAGCACAACAATCTGAAGATGCAAAATCAGAAAGAAAAAGACAAAGTAAGCAATTAGAAAATAAGATTCAAGAAGAACCTAGTAGAGGAGAAGGAAAACAATCTCCAACAAGAAATCAAGGAATAGAACAAGAATTATAAAGTGAATTGAAAGATTCACTTTATTTTTTTTTACAAAAAATAAAAAAAAAATATTTTTTTTGGAAAAATATTTACTTTTTGTAATATTTTGTATACAATATAAAAAGGAAGTTTTGAATAAAAAATAACAAAAGAAAATTGAACTGAAGAAAGGGGAAAATCAATGAAAATATTGATGCTAACATGGGAATACCCACCAAGAGTAGTAGGTGGAATAGCAAGAGTAGTATATGACCTATCACACAGACTAATAAAAGATGGTCATGAAGTAACTGTAGTAACATACAGAGAAGGAGATGCTCCATATTATGAGGATGATAAAGGAGTAAAAGTACACAGAGTAGATAATTACATGATAAATCCAAACAATTTTATAGACTGGATAATGCAAATGAACTTCAACATGGTAGCAAAAGCAAATCAAATAATATCTGAAGAAGGAAAATTTGACGTAATACATGCACATGACTGGTTAGTAGCATATGCTGCAAAAGCAATAAAAAATTCATATAATATCCCAATAGTAGCAACAATACATGCCACAGAATCAGGAAGAAACAGTGGAATACATGATGAAACCCAAAGATATATTAATGACACAGAATGGATGCTTACATATGAAGCAACAGAAGTAATAGTAAATAGTAATTTCATGAAAGGTGAAACACAAAGACTATTTGGTTTACCATTTGAAAAAATAAATGTGGTTGCAAATGGAGTAAATTTAAATAAATTCAGCGGAATAGATAGAGACTATCAATTTAGAAGAAGATATGCAATGGATAATGAAAAAATAATATTATTCATGGGAAGACTAGTATATGAAAAAGGAGTACAACACCTAATAGCGGCAATGCCAAAAATTTTAGCAGGATACCATGATGCTAAACTTGTAATAGCAGGAAAAGGCGGAATGTTAGATGAATTAAGAGCGCAAGCTGATGCATTAGGAATAAGTAATAAAGTATATTTTGCAGGATACATGAATGGAAAAGATGTAGAAAAAATGTACAAAGCAGCAGATATATCAGTATTTCCAAGCACATATGAACCATTTGGAATAGTAGCATTAGAAGGAATGTTAGCAGAAAGACCAATAGTAGTATCAGATGCAGGAGGATTAGGAGAAATAGTAGAACATAGAGAAACTGGAATGAAAAGTTACTGTGGAAATCCAAATTCAATTGCAGACTCAATACTAGAACTATTATTTAATCCAGAACTATGTGCAAATATAGTAAAAAAAGCAAAAGCAAAAGTAAAAAATGAATATAATTGGGCAAAAATAGCACAAGATACACATTTCACATATCAAAAAGCAATATGTGAAACAATGGCAGAAAGACAAAGAAAACAAAACGAACAAGAAAAAGCCAAAAAGACAAAAAAAGCAAAAGGAACAGAAAGAGAAATTACAAACTTATTATCATTCAAAAAACGTCAAGCATATGCATAATAAAAATATCAGCTGCACAAGATGCAGCTGTTTTAGATAGGAGAAATAAAAAATGGTATATGATACAGCAAACAAATTAGCAGAAGAAATAAAACAATCAGAAGAATATGTTACATATCAAATGGCAAAACAAGCAATCAATTTAAATTATGAATTAAAACAAGAAATAGATGAATTTGAAAAAGCTAGATATGAAGCACAAGTTATAGCACTTCAAACTGGAAAAGATAATGAAGAAAAATTAAGACATGTACAAGAATTATATGGTCAATTAATTCAAAATCAAGAAGCAAGTAAATATTTTGATGCAGAAGTAAAATTTAATGTAATGATTGCAGACATAAATAAAATAATAGGAGAAGCCATACAAGATTTAATAAAATAAAAAGAATTGAATTTATATATAGTTAAACAAAATCTAATTATGAGGAGATAAAAAAGATGGAATTGATAATTATAATAATCGTAATATCAATATTAGCTATATTAACAGTATTATTAATGATGAAAATGAATATAAAAGAATTAGAGAAAATTGCATTAGATTCAGAATTAAACGAAATAGCAGAAAAATATCCAAGTAATATAGAAATATGTAGAACTATATTAAAAAAATTAAAAAACGAAAAAGTAGAAATAGAAGAAAATTCGAAATCAGAAGCAACAATATATATTGCAATATCTAATAAAATATTAATAGGAAATATGCATAATAGTTTTACAAGAATACAAACAATAGTACATGAATGTTTACATTCAATACAAGATAGAAAAATGTTAATATTTAATTTCATATATTCAAATTTATATTTATTATATTTTGTAATAACAACAATATTTTTAATTTTAAACAAATTACCCAATGAAATGTTTTTTACATGTATATTATTAATATTAAGTTTTGTATATTATGCAATAAGAACTTTCTTAGAAAATGATGCAATGATAAAAGCAGAATATCTTGCAAAAGAATATATGATAGAACAAAAAATTTCATCAAAAGAAGAAATAGAAAAAGTTGTACAAGGCTTCAAAAAAATAAATGATGGATGTATAAAAGGTACAAATGCACAAATATTTGTAAATATAATGATAAAAGTTATACTTTTTAATGCTCTAGCATTGATTTTTTAGGATAAATATGGTAAAATATCATAGTATTAGAACGAATAAAAAAACCGTTAGGAGGAATACTAAATGCAAATAGCAAAAATAATATTAATAGTAGTAGATTTTATAATTTGTATAGCTTTAACTATTTTAGCAATGATACAATCTAAAGAAGATGCAGGATTGTCTTCTACAATAGTTGGTTCATCTACAAACAACTTCTTTGAAAAAAATAAAGGTAGAACAAAAGAAGGAAAACAAAAAAGATGGACAATCATTTTGGGAGTAGCATTTGTAATAGTTACAATAGCTCTTTCAATAGTATATATAGCAGAATAAGAAAAGTTTACCAATGGGACACTCCTTATGGTAAAATTTTTTACCAAAGGGACAGATCTTCATAAAAGTTGTCAATTAATATAAATATAGTTAATAACATTACAACATTTTAGATAAGCTAAGATTTTCGAAGAAATTATAAACAAAAAACGATGAGCCGCTTTCAATGTGAAATTGAACATTCCTCATCGTTTTTATTAATAATTTCTAACTCAAACCTTAGATATACAAAATGTTTTCATTCAATTAACTATATTTATATAATATGAAATTTAAAGGAGTGTCCCTTTGGTAAAGAATTTTACCATAAGGAGTGTCCCCTTGGTAAGAAAGGAGATAAAATGATAGGAACATATCGAAAAAATCAAAAAGGTTTTGGATTTGTAAAAGTCGAAGAACAAGAAGATGAAATATATATATCAAAAGAAAATTCATTAAATGCTTTAAATGGAGACATAGTAAGAGTTGAAATAATATCAGAAAAAAGCGAAAATAAAAAAGAAGAAGGAAAAGTAACCAAAATAATTAGACATGAAAAAGATACAGTTGTAGGCACTTTTCAAAAGAACAGAAACTTTGGATTTGTAGTACCAGATGATAAAAACTTTGGAACTGATATATTTATATCAAAATCAAATTGGGGAAAGGCAAGAAATAATCATAAAGTATTAGTAAAAATAACAAAATATCCTGAAAAAGGAAGAAATGCAGAAGGAGAAATAATAGAAGTAATTGGTGGAGTTAATGAAGCAGGTGTAGATATGCTTTCATTAATAAAGCAATATGAATTACCATACAAATTTCCAGATGAAGTAGTTCAAGAGGCAAAAACATATGGAAATAAAATAAAAGAACAAGACATAGAAGGAAGAAAAGATTTAAGGAATGACATTATATTTACAATAGATGGAGCAGATGCAAAAGACTTGGATGATGCAATACATGTAGAAAAATTAGAAAATGGAAATTATAAATTGGATGTGCACATTGCAGATGTAAGTCATTATGTAAGAGAAAAAACAGAATTGAATAAAGAAGCATATTTAAGAGGGACAAGTATATATATGCTAGGAAGAGTAATACCAATGCTACCAAGAGAACTTTCAAATGGGATTTGTAGCCTAAATGCAGGAGAAGATAGATTAACATTATCTTGCTCAATGGAAATTACCCCAAAAGCGAAAATAGTGTCTTCAGACATATATAAAGCAGTTATAAATGTAACAGAAAGAATGACATATACTGATGTACAAAAAATACTAGATAAATCAGATGAAGAAGTTTTAAAAAGATATGAAAAATATATTAAAGATTTCGAATTAATGGCAGAACTTGCAACAATTTTAAAAGAAAAAAGAAGAGAAAATGGATATCTAAATTTAGATATACCAGAAAGTAAGATTACATTAGATGAAAATGGGTATGCAATAGATGTTCAAAAATATGAAACTTATTTTTCAAATGAGATAATAGAACAATTTATGCTTGTTGCAAATGAAGTTGTAGCAGAAAGATTTTATTGGCTACAAGCGCCATTTATATATAGAGTACATGAAGCACCAGGCCTAGATAAAATAAAAGAATTAAATAAAGTATTATATAATTTTGGATATAAAATTAAAGTTTCAAAAGAAGATATTGTTTATCCAAATGAATTTGCAAAAATTTTAGAAGATGTAAAAGGAAAAGATGAAGAAAAAGTAGTATCAAATATAATTTTAAGAACATTACGAGTTGCAAAATATGATGCAGAAAATAAAGGACATTTTGGAATAGCAAGTAAATATTATTGTCATTTTACTTCACCAATACGAAGATATCCAGATTTATTTATACACAGAATAATTTCAAAATATATAGAAAATAATTACATGGTAAATGATTTCTTTATAAAAAAATATTCAAAAAGAGCAGAAAAAAGAGCGGAAAATTGTTCTGAAAGAGAAAGAACTGCAACAAAAGTAGAAAGAGAAGCAGAAAATCTTAAAAAAGCAGAATTTATGGAAAATAAAATTGGAGAAGAATATGATGGAATAATATCATCAGTAACTAATTTTGGAATATTTGTAGAACTTGATAATACAGTAGAAGGTTTAATAAGATACGAAAATTTAGGTGATGAATATTTTATATATAATGAAGAAAAAAGACAAGCAATAGGAGAAAAAACAAATACAATTTATAAAATCGGAGATAAAGTAAAAATAAGAGTAGTAGATGCAAATAAAATATTAAGAAAAATTGATTTTGAATTAGTATAAAATTAAAATGAAAATATTGACAAAAAAATATCATAATATATAATATAATGGATAAACTAAAGATATAGGAGGAAACGAAAATGGAAAATCAAAATCCAGAGGAAGAAGCAAGAATAGAACAAATGATAAATGAACTTATGGAAAAAGCAAGAAAAGCATCAGAAGAATATTTAAAATTAGACCAAGAAACAGTTGATAATATAACAAGAGCTATGTCAATGGCAGGATTAGAACATCATATGGAATTAGCGAAAATGGCAGTAGAAGAAACAGGAAGAGGAATTTATGAAGATAAAATAACAAAAAATATGTTTGCAACAGAATATGTATATCATAGTATAAAACATGAAAAAACAGTTGGAGTAATAAATAAAAACGATGAAGATGATTTTGCAGAAATTGCAGAACCAGTTGGAATAATTGCAGGTGTAACACCAGTAACAAACCCAACATCAACAACAATGTTTAAATCAATAATATCTGCAAAAACTAGAAATGTAATAGTATTTGGTTTCCACCCATCAGCACAAAAATGTAGTGTGGCTGCTGCAACAATAATGAGAGATGCAGCAGTAAAAGCTGGAGCACCAGAAAATTGTATTTTGTGGATAGAAGAACCATCAATTATAGCAACAAGATTATTGATGAATCATCCATATGTTAATTTAATATTAGCAACAGGTGGAACAGGAATGGTAAAATCAGCATATTCATGTGGAAAACCAGCACTAGGAGTTGGACCTGGAAATGTACCATGTTATATTGACAAAACAGCAAAATTAAAAACATCTGTAAATGATTTAGTAATGTCAAAATCATTTGATAATGGAATGATATGTGCATCAGAACAAGCAGTTTTAGTACACAAAGATATATATAAAGAATTTGAAGCACTAATGAGAGAAGCAGGATGTTATTTTGTAAATCCTGAAGAAAAAGAAAAATTAAAAAATAGTATGTTTGATGAAACAAAAGGATATAAATTAAAATCTCATGTGCCTGGACAAAGTCCTGCTCAGATAGCAAGAGAAGCGGGATTTGAAGTACCAGAAGAAACAAAAGTATTAGTTGTATATGAAGAAGGAATAGGAGAAGGATATCCATTTTCAAAAGAAAAATTAAGTCCAGTACTAACATATTATATAGTAGAAAATGAAGATGAAGGAATAGAAAAATCAGAAAGATTAATTGAATATGGTGGAATGGGACATTCAGCAGTAATACATGCAGAAAATAAAGAAACAATATTAAAATTTTCAAAAACAATGAAAGCAGGAAGAATCATTGTAAACTCACCATCAACACATGGTGCAATTGGAGATATATATAATACAAATATGCCATCATTAACACTTGGTTGTGGCTCATTTGGAGGAAATTCAACAACAGCAAATGTATCAAGTGTAAACTTAATTAATATAAAAAGAGTTGCTAAAAGGAGAGTTAACATGCAATGGTTTAAAGTTCCAGAGAAAATATATTTTGAAGCAGGTTCAATAGCATATCTAGAAAAAATGCCTGATATAGAAAGAGCATTTATTGTAACAGACCCTGGAATGGTAAAATTCGGATATGTAGATAGAATATTATATCATTTAAGAAAAAGACTTAATCATGTACATTGTGAAATATTTAGTGAAGTAGAATCAGACCCATCATTTGATACAGTAAAAAAAGGACTTGAATTAATGAATAATTTCAAACCAGATGTAATAATTGCATTAGGTGGTGGAAGTCCAATAGATGCAGCAAAAGGAATGTGGTTATTCTACGAAAACCCAGATGCTGATCCAGAAGGATTAAAACTTAAATTTATGGATATACGTAAACGTACCTATAAATTCCCTAAAATGGGCTCAAAAGCTAAAATGGTTGCAATCCCAACTACTTCTGGTACCGGTTCAGAAGTAACATCATTTGCAGTAATTACTGATAAAGAGAAAAATAAGAAATATCCACTTGCAGATTATGAATTAACACCAGATGTTGCTATAATTGACCCAGATTTAGTAATGAGCTTACCAAAATCAGTCACAGCAGACACAGGAATGGATGTATTAACACATGCATTAGAAGCATATGTTTCAGTAATGGCATCTGATTATACAGACGGTTTAGCTGAAAAAGCGGTTGAATTAGTATTTGAATATCTAAGAGAAGCATATGAACATGGAGATAATAAAATAGCTAGAGAAAAAATGCATAATGCAAGTACAATTGCGGGAATGGCATTCACAAATGCATTTTTAGGAATAAATCATTCATTAGCACACAAAATAGGTGCTGAATTCCATTTACCACATGGAAGGATAAATGCAATTTTATTACCATATGTTATAAGATATAATTCAACTAAACCTACAAAGTTTGTATCATTCCCTAAATATGAATATTTTATTGCAGACGAAAAATATGCAAAAATGGCAAAAAGAGTTGGATTAAAGGCTGATACAAAAGAAGAAGGAATTAATTCATTAATTGAAGCAATAAAGAAATTAAATGAAGAATTAAATATACCAAAATCATTTAAAGAAGCAGGAATTGATGAAAATGAATTTATGGCAAAAGTTGATTTACTAGCAGATAGAGCATTTGAAGACCAATGTACAACAGCTAATCCAAGAGTGCCACTAGTTTCAGAAATGAAAACAATTTTAATTGATAGTTATTACGGAAAATAATAAAGAATACCACAAGTCTACCATAATTTGAAATTATGTTAAATTTGTGGTATAATTAATTATGAACAAATTTTTTTGTAAAAAGAGAAAGGAGATTTCAACATGACAAAGGCAATTGCAAAAAGACGGAAAGAGCAGAGAGCGAGACTGATTAGGTTAGCAACTTATGCAGTAATTTTTATTATTGCAGCACTAATTATTGTAGTACTTTTTAAGAAAAGTTTTGGCAATGCAGATGATGCAAAACAAGTAAATCAGCTCAATAAGCAGATTTCTACTTTGCAGAAGCAGAATGATGAGTTAACAGCCCAAAAAGATGCAATGCAAGCAGAACTTACAGAAGTACAAGCGGAGTTGTCAAATTTGAAACAGTCACAGACAGTTGATCCAAATTCCTTAATTTCAGCAATGTTCTGGCAGGATGGTAACTTCTATAAAGATACTGAAACTGAATTTTATAGTGAACCAGCTTGTGAAAACAGTTTGGGAAGTGACTTAAAATTCGTATCTCCAGTAGTATGTTATGATATAGAATTGAAAAATGGTCAAACTGTCAATGCAGTACTATCTGAGCAGGGACTTGTGTACAGTGTACATAAACCCAACTTAGAAGTGTATAATGAAGAATAGCAACAATTTCTCGGGATGAGGAGTTCAGTATGAACTCCTTTTTCCTTTTAAATAAAAGTAATTTTTTGCGTAAAAAAGAGGGAATTATGTAAAATTCGTCGAATAATATAATTATGTATATTATTTTATGGGAGTGGGTGAAATGTTACGATATAGTGAAGAAATTATAGAAGAAGTAAGACAAAATAATGATGTAGTAGATATAATTTCACAATATGTACATTTAACTCGAAAAGGAAGAAATTACTTTGGACTATGTCCATTTCATAATGAAAAATCCCCATCATTCTCTGTATCGCCAGACAGACAAATATTTCACTGTTTTGGATGTGGAGTAGGAGGAAATGTATATACATTTTTAATGAAAATAGAAGGAATAACATTTAAAGAAGCATTAGAAAGTCTAGCCGAAAGAGCTAATATACAATTACCCAAACTAGAAAATAGTGCAGACAGTGCAAAAGAAGAGCTAAAAGCAAAAGTATATAAAGTAAATGAATTCACAGCAGAATTTTATCATCAAAATTTGTACAAGCCAACTGCTAAAATAGCACAAGAATATGTAAAAAAAAGAAAATTTAATAATGAAACATTACAAGCATATAAAATAGGGTTTTCAGGCAAATTTGATGAATTATATAAAGCACTAAAGCAACAAGGATTTGGAGAAAAAGAAATATTAGAATCAGGATTAGTAAACAAAAATGATAATGGTACATACATAGATAGGTATCGAAATCGACTAATGTTTCCAATTTGTGATGTCAGAGGAAAAGTAATAGCATTTGGAGGAAGAGTATTAGATGATTCAAAACCTAAATATATAAATTCTCCAGAAAATATTGTATATAGCAAAGGAAGACATTTATTTGGATTAAATGTAGCCAAAAAAGACTCAAAAAAAAGAATACTAATAGTAGAAGGATACATGGATGTAATATCATTACATCAAAGAGGAATAACAAATGTTGTAGGAGCATTAGGAACAGCGTTAACAGAACAACAAGGCTGGTTATTAAGAAAAACAACAGAACAAGTAGTACTTGGATTTGATGCAGATGAAGCAGGACAAACAGCAATAGTAAGGTCAATGAAAATATTGCAAAATATGGGATGTGATATGAGAGTATTACAAATAGAAGGAGCAAAAGACCCAGACGAATACATAGTAAAATTCGGTGAAGGCAGATTTAAATTAGCAGTAGAAAATGCAATCTCAGTAGTAGAATTTGAAGTAAAAAATCTAAAAAAAGGACTAAATTTAGAAAATACAGTAGACAAAATAAAATTCTTAAATGAAATCTCAAAAATATTATCAAAAGTGCAAAACACAATAGAAAGAGAAATATACATAGAAAAAATAGCAAAAGGGTATAATATATCAAAAGAAGCAATATATGCTGAAGTAAACAAATTAATATACTCACAATCAAAAGAAGACAAAGTTTTAGAAAGTAAAGAAATACGAAAAATAAAACCAGAAGAAAAAATCCAAGACGAAGTAGATGAAGACTTAAAAAGAAGAGAAGACACGATAATAGCATTATTATTAGATGCAAATAAAGAAACATTTCAAAAAATAAAAGAAAAGATACAGCCAGCAGACTTTAAATATGAGTTAAATAAAATAATAGCAGAAGAACTGTATAAAGAACTAGAAAAACCAGAAAACAATATAAACAAATTAATAGATACATTTGATGAAAAAGTACAAAATCATATAACAAGTGTAATGGCGACAGATTATGAAATAGAAGATACAGAAAAAGCTGTAGATGATATAATAGCAAAATATATAAGAGAAAAACTAGATAATAAGAAAAAAAACATATTAAAACAATTAGAAATTGAAAATGATGAAGGTAAAAAGAAAGAATTAGGTAGAGAGCTAAGCAATGTAATAATTGAATTAGCTAAAATTAAGTAGGGGTGAAATTTCGTGGAGAAAAATAAGAATGAAAATCAAATCGAAATAAAAAATAATGAGGAAGAAGTAAAAAATTTAGAAGAAGTAAAAGAAGAAAACTTAGAAGCAGAAAAAGTAAAAAACATAGTAAAAAAAGCCAAAGAAAATGGAAAAATAACATATGGGGAACTTGCAAAAGAATTAGAAGATACAAATCCAGAGCAAATTGATAAAGTATTTGATGCATTTGAAGAAATGGGTGTAAATTTATTAAATGATGATTTTGAAGAAGAACCAGACATAGAAGATTTAAAAGAAGTAGAAGACTTAAAATTAGATGAAATAACAGATACAAGTTTTGAAGGAATAAGTGTAGATGACCCTGTAAGAATGTATTTAAGAGAAATAGGAAAAATACCATTATTATCATATGAAAAAGAACTAGAATTAGCAAAAAGAATATTAAATAATGATGAAGAAGCAAAACAAGAACTAGCAGAAGCAAACCTAAGACTAGTAGTGAGTATAGCAAAAAAATATGTAGGAAGAGGAATGTTATTTTTAGACTTAATACAAGAAGGAAATATGGGATTAATAAAAGCAGTAGAAAAATTTGATTATACAAAAGGATTTAAATTTAGTACTTATGCAACATGGTGGATAAGACAAGCAATAACAAGGGCAATAGCAGACCAAGCTAGAACAATAAGAATTCCAGTTCATATGGTAGAAACAATAAATAGATTAATACGTACATCAAGACATTTATTACAACAATTAGGAAGAGAGCCAACACCAGAAGAAATAGCACAAGAGATGGAAATACCTGTTGAAAAAGTAATGGAAATACAAAAAATAGCACAAGACCCAGTATCATTAGAAACACCAATAGGAGAAGAAGATGATAGTCATTTAGGAGATTTTATACAAGATGAAGACTCACCAGCACCACATGATGCAGCATCATATACATTATTAAGAGAACAACTAGAAGAAGTTATGAGTACATTAACACCAAGAGAAGCAAAAGTATTAAAATTAAGATTTGGATTAGAAGATGGAAAAGCAAGAACATTAGAAGAAGTAGGAAGAGAATTTGATGTAACAAGAGAAAGAATACGTCAAATAGAAGCAAAAGCATTAAGAAAATTAAGACATCCAAGTAGAAGTAAAAAATTAAGAGATTATATGAACTAAAAAATGGAGATAAAATATGGATAAAATAACAGAAATAATATCTAATTTAAACACAGAAAAAGTTATTCAAATATTAATTGCAATAGGAGTAATAATAGTATTTAAAATATTAAGTTCAACAATTTCAAAAATAATAATAAAAATATTTAGAGTAAAAAATAAAGAAAAAAAAGATATAAAGAAAAATCCATTTTATATACCATTAAAAGTAATAATAACATTTATAGGAATATATATTGCATTAAACATTGTAAGAGATGCCTTAGAAATTAGTGAAGGAACAATAAACTTAATAAATAGAATAATAAAAATACTAATGATATTATTAGTAGCAAAAGCATTTGGACAAGGGCTAGATGAGAGAGATGGAATATTAAATAAAATTCAATCTAAAACAGGTAAAGAAGTTGATGAAACAACAACAAAACTAATAATGAAAACAATAAAAGTTGCAATATATGTAGTAGCAGGATTTATGGTAATAACAGAATTAGGATATGATATAAGTGGATTTATAGCAGGATTAGGAATAGGTGGTGTTGTAATAACATTAGCAGCACAAGACACGGCAAAAAGTTTCATTGGAGGAATAGGACTATTTATAGACAAGCCATTTAAAGTTGGAGACTATATAAAAGTAGGACAATATGAAGGAACTGTTGAAGAAATGAAATTTAGAACAACAAGTATAAGAACAGGTGAAAATAGTGTATTACATGTACCAAATTCCGAAATGTCAATATCAGCAATAATAAATTATAGTGAGATACAAACAAGAAGAATAAATATAGAACTAATAATTGATATAAATACAAATTTAGATAAAATGCAAAAAATAAAAAATATGCTCCAAGATATGTTAAATTCATATGAAATAGTGAAAAAAGATACAATTCAAGTATATTTTAAAGAAATATCAGCAAATGGAATGAAAATTTCTGTTATAGCATATATAAATGAATCAAACTATAAAAACTATATGGAAATAAAAGAACAGATTAATTATAATATAATAGAAATTTTGAGAAATGAAGGTATAGGATTATCTCAAAAAGCACAAACAGTATATGTACAAAATTCATAAAAACACAAAAGTTGATATAGTCAATATATCAACTTTTTATATAAAATTCACATAAAAGACATATATATTATGTATAATACAAGTGTGGAGGTAGAAAAATGGAAAATTCAAACATATTAGTAGTAGATGATGAATCAAGAATGAGAAAACTTCTAAAAGACTTTTTATCAGCAAAAGGATATCAAATATTAGAAGCAGAAGATGGAGAAAAAGCAATAGAAGTATTTGAAATGAATAAAAATAAGATAAAACTTATTTTATTAGATGTAATGATGCCAAAACTTGATGGTTGGTCAGTTCTAAGAAAAATAAGACAAGAATCAAATGTACCAGTAATAATGTTAACAGCAAGAGGAGAAGAACAAGACGAATTGTTTGGATTTGAATTAGGAGTAGATGAATACATATCAAAACCATTTAGTCCTAAAATATTAGTAGCAAGAGTAGAAGCAATTTTAAAAAGAGTTTATGGAGACTCAAAACAAGTAAAAGATTATGATGGAATTGTAATAGACCAAGAGGGAAGAACAGTAAAAGTAGATGGAAAAACAATAGATTTAAGTTTAAGAGAATATGAACTTTTAAAATACTTGTTAGATAATGAAAATATAGCACTTTCAAGAGATAAAATCCTAAATAATGTATGGAATTATGACTATTATGGAGATTCAAGAACAATAGATAGTCATATAAAAAAAATCAGACATAAATTAGGAAAAAAAGGAAAATATATTGAAACAATAAGAGGAATAGGATATAAATTTGAAATAAAAAAATAGGTGAAAAATGAAAAATATAAAAAATCAATTAAAAACAGTAAGAGGAAAATTATTTTTAACATTATGTATTATAGTAATATCAATAGTATTATTTTTAATTGTAGTAAATAGTTTTGTACTAGAATCATATTATCAATTTATAAAAAGTAATACATTAAAATCAGTATATGAAGAAATAAACTCATATTATAATGGAAACTTAAAAATAGAAAACATGTCAGAAGAACTAGATAAAATAGCAATAAGTAATAATTTTGACATAATAATAAAAGATAATAATGATGTAGTAGTATATTTATCAAATAAAGACTTTTTATCAAATATAAGACAAATAATAGATTTCTGGGGAATAAATAGAAAACAAGAATATAAAGTAATAGAAGAATCAGATAATATAGAAATAATGAATATAAGAGATACAGAAACAAGAATTAATTACATATTATTAACAGGAAAACTTGATAATGGATATTCAACATATATAAGGTTACCAATATCATCTATACAAGAAAGTGTTAATATATCTAATAGATTTTTGTATCTAATTGCAAGTATAGTAATAATAGTTGGAGGAATTGCAATAATATTTATATCTAAACAATTTAGTGACCCTATATCAGAAATAAATGCAATAGCAAAAAAAATGGCAAATTTAGATTTTAGTCATAAATATGTAGTAAAAGATGATGATGAAATAAATGAACTTGGTGAAAGTATAAATGTTATGTCAGAAAAATTAGAAAAAACAATAAATCAATTACGAAAAAGCAACATAGAACTTGAAAAAGATATAGAGAAAAAATCTAAAATAGATGAAATGAGAAAAAGCTTTATATCAGATGTATCACATGAACTAAAAACGCCAATAGCATTAATACAAGGATATAGTGAAGGTTTGCTAGAAAATGTAAATACTGATGAAGAAAGTAGAAAATTTTATGCAGAAGTTATTTTGGATGAATCAAATAAAATGGACAAATTAGTAAAACAATTATTAGAACTTACAAAACTTGAATATGAAAAAAGAGAATTTAATAATAGAACATTTAATATTGTAGAACTAGAAAAAGAAATAGTAAGGTCATCACAAGTAATGATAGAAGAAAAAAATACAAAGGTTGAATTTGATACAGAAGACAAAATTAATGTTTATGCAGATGATTTTTATATAAGTCAAATAATAACAAATTACTTAACAAATGCGATAAAACATGTAAAAGAGGTTGACGGAGAAAATTATATAAAAATAACAAATACTATTATTCCAGAAAGAGAAAAAGTAAGAATAACAGTATTTAATACAGGAAATAAAATAGCAGAAGAAAATTTATCACGTGTATGGAATAGATTTTTTAAAGCTGATGAGGCACGTAATAGAGAAGATGGTGGAAGTGGAATAGGATTATCAATTGTTAGAGCAATTATGAATAATTACGGTACAGATTATGGAGTAGAAAATAAAGAAAATGGTGTAGAATTTTATTTTGAGATAGATACAATAAAAGATATAAAATAGCAAGAATACTTGCTATTTTTTACATTTTACGATAAAATACAACAAGAAACAAGATAGACAAAGGTGAGAAAAAATGTATTTAAAAAGATTAGAAATGCAAGGATTTAAATCATTTGCAGATAAAACAGTATTAGAATTTATGCCAGGAATAACAAGTGTAATAGGCCCAAATGGTTCAGGAAAAAGTAATATAGCAGATTGTATAAGGTGGATACTAGGAGAGCAAAGTATGAAATCATTAAGAGGCTCAAAAACACAAGACATCATATTTTCAGGAACACAAAATAGAAAATCATTAGGATTTGCAGAAGGAGCATTAATATTTGACAATACAGATGGCACATTACCAATAGAATATTCAGAAGTAACAATAACAAGAAAAATATATAGAAGCGGGGAAACGGGATATTATATAAATAAAGTTCCATGTAGATTAAAAGATGTAGTAGAATTATTTATGGATACTGGAATTGGAAAAGATGGATATTCAATAATAGGACAAGGAAAAATAGATGAAATATTAAGCAATAAATCAGAAGACAGAAGACATATATTTGAAGAAGCTGCTGGGATTGTAAAATATAGAACTAGAAAAGAAGAAACAGAGAAAAAGCTAGAGCAAACTAAACTAAATTTATTAAGAATAAATGATATTTTATCAGAAATAGAAAATAATTTAGAACCATTACAACAACAATCTGAAAAGGCAAAAAAATATTTAAATTTAAAAGAAGAACTAAAAAATATAGAAGTAGGATTATTTATATATAATATTGAAAAATACAAAAAAACATTAGAAGAGATAACTTCAGATGATGAAATAATGAAAAATACATTAAATCAAGAAGAAGGAAAACTAGAAAAAATAAAAATATTAAAAGAAGAATTAAAAGACAATATAGATGAAATAACATCACAAATTGAAGAAATGCAAAATATTGGATTTGAAAGTCAAAAGAAAATAGAACAATTAAATTCAAAATTAAATGTAGCACAGACTAAAATAGAAAATAACACAGAAAATATAAGTAGATATGAAAATGAAATAATAGAAATAGACAATAAAATAGAGCAACTAAGAGAAGAAATAGAATTAAAAGAATCTAAAAAAGATAATTTAAAACAAAATAAAGAAAGATTTGAAAAAGAATTACAAGAAAAAGAACAAGAGTTACAAAAACTGACAGAAAATCTAAGTGCAAAGGAATTAGAAATTGAAAAAATAAAAAAACAAGTAGAAGAAAATACAGATAAAAAATATGAACTTCAATCAGAAATAAGTATGCAAAAAGCAAATTATGAAAACTTAGAAAAAAGACAACATCAATTAAAACAAGAAATAAA
Organism: uncultured Clostridia bacterium; assembly: GCA_944388705.1. GTDB lineage: Bacteria > Bacillota > Clostridia > TANB77 > CAG-508 > CAG-269. Next base: position 4,349 of record CALXJU010000029.1, on the reverse strand, counting down.
TAATAATATATTAGAACTTGATAGAACAAGAATGAAAAAAGAAGATATTTCAAAAGAATTTTATAAAATAGAAACAAATCGAAACAAAATTTTAAAAAATATAGAAGAAATAAATTCTAAAAAAGAAGAAATAAATACAAAAATAAAAGAATATGATATTCAAATAGTAAATAATACAAATGAATTGAGAATGAAAAAATCTAGACATGATTTTTTAGTTGAAACTGAAAAAGAAAAAGAAGGATATATAAAAAGTGTAAAACAATTATTATTAGATTGTGAAAAAACAAAAGAACTAGGAAAAGGAATGCATGGAGTACTTGCAAATATAATTTCAGTTCCAAAAGAATATGAGACAGCAATAGAAATGTGTTTAGGAGCAAGTCTACAAAATATTGTAACTGAAACAGAAGAAGATGCAAAAAAATTAATAGAACATTTACGTACAAACAATTTAGGAAGAGCATCATTTTTACCAATATCTTCAGTAAAAGGAAAAAAATTAGAAAATATAAAAGGTAAAAAAATAGGAGTTATAGGTATTGCTTCAGATATAGTAGCATATAACAAAAAATATGAACAAATAATATTAAATTTGTTAGGAAGAACAGTAATTGTAGATAATATGAAAAATGCAATAAATTTAGCAAAAGAAAATGGATATTCATTTAGAATCATAACAATAGAAGGAGACTTAATAAATCCATCTGGAGCAATAACAGGTGGTTCTGTAGCTAAAAAGACTGTAAATATTTTAGGAAGAAGTAGAGAAATTGAAAGCCTACAAAAAGAGATAAAGAAAATCCAAGAAAAAATAACAAAACTTGAAACAGAAAAAAAACAATTTATAACTTCTTCAGAAGAAACAATAGAAGCAGTAGATGCATTAGGAAAAGAATTACAAGAAATTGATATAACATATGCAACAGAAAAACAAAGAATTATTTCAATAGAAGAAGAAATTGAAAAAGTTCAAAAAAGAACAGAAAATTTAAAACATGAAAATGAAAAAGCAGAAACTGATAAAGAAAAAATCAAAAAAGAAAAAGAAGAAAATGAAAAAGAAATACAAGAAATTACTAAACAAAATGAAGAAAATCAAAAAATAATAAATGAATTTGCTCTTACAAACAAAGATAGTCAAGAATATATTGATAATCTAAATATAGATATAACAAATTTAAAAATATCAGTATCATCTTTTGATGAAAGTGAAAGTTCCATAAAAGAAATGACTGATATGATTAATAAAGAACTCGAAAATAATGCAAAAGGTAAAAAAAATAAAAAAGAACAAATAGAAAAAGCAAAAAATGAAAATAGAGAGTTAGATAATGAAATACAAGAAACTAAAAAAGAAATAGAAAATATTAAATATAAAGTTTCAAATAGTGGAGAAAGTATCGAAAAATTAAAAAATGAAAGAATAGAAAAAAATGAAAAATTAACTAAAAAAGAAGAAGAGCAATCACAACAATTCAAAATAATAGAAGATTTAAAAGCACAAATTGTAAAACTTGAAGTTAGAAAAAATAAAACAGAAGAAGATATTAAAGAAATAATAAATAAATTGTGGATAGAATATGAACTTACTCCTAATAATGTAGAAAATTATCAAAAACCAGAAAATGTTTTAGTAACACAAAGAAAAGTAAATGAATTAAGAACAAATATTAAAGAATTAGGTAGTGTAAATGTCGATTCAATCGAAGAGTATAAAAATTTAAAACAAAGATATGACTTCATGTGTGAACAAAGACTTGACTTAGAAGATACTATGTCAAAATTAAGAAAAGTAATTCAAGAAATGTTGGAAATAATGAGAGAACAATTCAAGGAAAAATTCCAAATAATTAATAAGAATTTCGGAGAAGTATTTAAAGAATTATTTGGAGGAGGAGTTGCTGAAGTGACTCTAACAGATGAAAATGATATTCTTGAGTGTGGCATAGATATAACTGTTCAACCACCAGGAAAAAAACTTCAAAATATGACTTTATTATCTGGAGGAGAAAAAGCATTAACAGCAATTGCATTGCTATTTGCAATTTTAAAAATTAATCCATCACCATTCTGTGTACTTGATGAAATTGAAGCCGCTCTTGATGATGTAAATGTTTATAGATATGCAGAATATTTAAAGAAATTTTCAAAAGAAACTCAATTCTTGATTATTACTCATAGAAAAGGTACTATGGAAGTTGCAGATACAGTATATGGTGTAACAATGGAAGAAAAGGGAATATCAAAATTATTATCAATGAAATTAAAATAAGACTTCATAATAGAGGTCTTATTTTGATTTTTAAAAAATGTATATTAAAACTCTTAAAAAGTGTATATCAAAATCCTTAAAAAATGTATATTTTATCTTAAATTACGTAAGGCTTCAATTCTATCTTCAGTACTTGGATGTGTAGACCATAGACTTGAAGATTTTTTAGCTTTTTTACCTCTAAAAGGATTTACAATGTACATATTTTCTGTTGCATTATTAGCAACTTTTAATTCATTAGGGTCACTAGAAATTTTTTCTAATGCAGAAATTAATCCATCAGGATTTCTAGTAAACTCAATAGCTGTAGCATCAGCTAAAAATTCTCTTTTTCTAGAAATTGCAAGTTGCATTAGTTTTCCAAAGATAGGTGAAAGGATTAAAAATATTAAACCAATAATCATTAATATTGCATTACCTTTACTATCATCATCACTATCTCTTGCACCACCCCAAAAAGCAATACGTGTAAACCAATCTGCAAGCATAACAACAAATCCGACCATTACTGAAACAACTGCTGAAAGTCTTATATCATAATTTTTAATATGTGCCATCTCATGTGCAATAACACCTTCTAATTCATAATATTCTAGCCTATCTAATAATCCTGTTGTAACACATATAACTGCATTTTCTGGATTTCTGCCAGTGGCAAAAGCATTTGGTTGCATATCTTCAACAACATATAATTTTGGTTTACAAGGCAAGCCAGATGAAACAACTAGGGCATCTAAAATATTAACAAGTTGTAAATTTTCTTCTTTAGTTGCAGGTCTTGCTTTATTTAATTTTAAAACAATCTGGTCACTATAATAATATGAAGCCCATGTAGAGGCAATAGAAAATGCCATAGCAATAAAAATTGATATTGGTCCTAAATCTAAAGCCATACATATATAATAAATAATTAAAGATATAAAAACCAAAAATACTAAAACTATTAACCATGATTTGAATTTGTTTTTCTTAATATCTTCGAACATATAATTCCTCCTATATTTAAAGGATAGAACTAAATTCTATCCCCTAATAAAATTTTTATTTACTAAAGTCGACTTTTACATTTTTTCTAGCTTCTTCGCTTTCTGCTTCAAATAATTCTCTTGGTTTAAAATTAAACATATTAGCAATAATATTTGAAGGAAAAAGTTCTAATTTTGTATTGTACATTGTAACACTATCATTGTAGAATTGTCTAGAAAAAGAAATTTTATTTTCTGTATTTCTTAATTCTTCTGATAACTGTGTGAAGTTAGCACTTGCTTTTAAATCAGGGTAATTTTCTGAAACAGCCATAATTGTTTTTAAAGCTTCAGAAAGTTCTCCATCTAATTTTGCTTTTTCTCCAACTGTAGAAGAATTAGCCCATGAAGTTCTTAATGCAGCAATTTTTTCAAATGTTTCTGATTCATGTTGCATATAACCTTTTACTGTTTCTACAAAATTAGGTATTAAATCAAAACGTCTTTGTAATTGTACATCAATTTGACTCCAAGCATTATCAACTTTTAATCTTGCTGAAACTAATCCATTATATATTGCAATTACAGCAATAACTAGTACAGCAATTATTATTAATGCAATCCACATATTATTTCCTCCTTCGCATTTAATATATATTATTAATATATCATATTATGTCCAATTTTACAAGAAAATAGGAATAATCAATAAAATTTTTTTGTCCATTTATAATTTTTAAATAAAAAATGTCCTTAATTAATAAAATTAAAGACATTACAAATTAATTTATAACATTAATATATAATAAAATCAAGATATTTATAGAAAAATATAATTAAATAAAAAAGTAAATTATAAAAAGAAAAATCTTTAAATTCGTGATTATATCAAAAAAATGATATCTTTAATTTTATTAATTAAAGATATCAATAAGATATTTACAAATATCCTAAATTATTATAAAATAAATATGAGGAGGAAAACAAATGAAAAGTAATAAGGGTATAACATTAATAGCATTAGTAGTAACAATTGCACTAAACGCTAGCGCGTGGTCAAAATGAAAAACCACACACATCCAAAACACAAGACGAGAATAAAAAATAAG
>CALXJU010000028.1 GCA_944388705.1 uncultured Clostridia bacterium | reverse complement strand
CATTATGAAGAGAAAAGGAGGAACTCATGGCGAAAATAGAAGAAAAAGTAGAAGAACTGATTAAAGACAAAATAGAAAATATAGGATATAGCCTATATGATGTAGAATATGCCAAAGAAGGACCAAATTACTATTTAAGAATATATATAGACAGTCCCAAAGGAATAAACTTAGATGACTGTGAAAAAGTAAGTAATGAGATAAACGAAAAATTAGATGAAGCAGATTATATAAAAGAGCAATACTATTTAGAAGTATCATCACCAGGAATAGAAAGAGCAATAAGAAAAGAAAAACACTTAGAACAAAATATAGGTAAAAAAGTAGAAATAAAATTATTCAAAAAAGATGAAAACGGAAAAAAAGACTATATAGGAATTTTAGAAAAATTCAATTCAGAAGAAATAACGATAAAAACAGAAGAACAAGAAATAAAAATAGAAAGAAAAAATATATCACAGATGAAAACTGTGTATGAATGGTAGGAGGAATTAAAAAATGAAAGCAATAGATAATAAAGAATTAATATTAGCTTTAGAAGAATTAGAAAAAGAAAAAGGAATAAAAAAAGAAGAATTATTAGAATCAATAAGAACAGCGTTAGTAACGGCATATAAAAGAAACTTTGATGCATTAGAAAATGTAGATGTAAAAATGGATGAACAAACAGGAGCAACACATGTATATGCAATAAAAGAAGTAATGGAAGATGCAAAAGATGATGCATTAGAAATAAATTTAGAAGAAGCAAGAAAAATAAATAAAGAATTAAATATAGGAGACACAGTAGAAGTAGAAATAGTACCAAGAGATTTTGGAAGAATAGCAGCACAAACAGCAAAACAAGTAATAATCCAAAAACTAAGAGAAACAGAAAGAAATATGATATTTAACGAATACAATGAAAGAAAAGGAGAAATAGTAACAGGATTAGTACAAAAAGCTGATAAACACATTGTAGTATTAGATTTAGGAAAATTAGAAGGGATAATGTTAGCAAAAGACCAAATTCCAACAGAAACTTACAAAGTAAATGATAAAATAAAAGGATATGTAGTAGATGTAGAAAGAGGAGAAAAAGGAATACCACAAGCAGTAGTATCAAGAACACATCCTGATTTTGTAAGAAAGTTATTAGAGTTTGAAATACCAGAAATATATGAAGGGTTAATAGAAATAAGAAGTGTATCAAGAGATCCTGGACTAAGAAGTAAAGTAGCTGTATATTCACCAAATGAAAACATAGATCCAGTAGGTTCATGTGTAGGTCAAAAAGGGATACGTATACAAAGTGTAATAAATGAATTACATGGAGAAAAAATAGATGTAATAGAATGGAACCCAGACCCAAGTATATACATAGCATCAGCATTATTACCAGCACAAATAATGGCAGTAGATATAAAAGAAGAAGAAAAATTTGCACAAGTAATAGTACCTGATGACCAATTATCATTAGCTATTGGGAAATCAGGACAAAATGCAAGGCTTGCAGCAAAACTAACAGGTTGGAAAATAGATATTAAGTCAGAAACACAATTTAGAGAAATGTTAATGGCAAAACAAAATGAAAACAAAAAAGAAGAAGAATAAATCTTTAGGAGGAAAGAGTGAAAAAAGTACCACAAAGAAGTTGTGTAGTATGTAGAGCACAAAAAAATAAAAACGAATTATTGAGAATTGTAAAAAATAAACAAAACGAAATAAAAATTGACAGTTTAGGAAAAGAACCAGGACGAGGTGCATATATTTGTTATAGTGAACAATGTTTAGAAAAAGCAATAAAAGGTAAAAAACTAGAAAAAGCATTAGAAATAAAGATAGAGGAAGAAATATATAATGAAATAGAAAAAACAATAAAAAATAAAATGGGGGGTGAAGTTATTGGGTAAGACAAAAATATATGATATAGCAAAAGAACTAGGATTAACCAGTAAAGAAGTAATTGAAATTGCACAAAAATTAAACATAGAAGCAAAGAGTCACTTAAGTTCATTAGAAGATGAAGAGGTAAAAAGAATAAAAGAAAATGCAGGTAAAGAAAAAACAGTGAAAAAAGAAGAAAAAAAAGCAAGTACAGAAAAAAAATCAAATGACACACCAGTAATAATAAGAAGAGAAGTTATCATTGCTGATGAAAATAAAGCACAAAAAGAACAAGTAAAAAAAGAAGAAAAAAGAAACAATAACATAGGTTTTGTAGAAAGAAAACAAAACAAAGATTATAATATTGTATATAGAAACAAACCAACAAAACCAATGACAGTAGACGAATTATTTGGAATAAAAAAAGAGGTAAAAAAAGAAGAGCCTGAAGCTCCAAAAGTTGAAGAAAAGGTAGAGAAAAAAGAAGAAAAGATGGATGTTGAACAAAAAAATGAAGAAAAAATAGAAATCAAACCAAAAACAGAAAATAAAATAGAAGCTAAACCAGAAGTTATAAAACCAGAAACTAAAAAAACAAATAATACTAATATGAATAATAATCATAATAGAGAATTTAGACCAAATAATAGAGAAAATGGTTTTAATAGAAACAACAATCAAAATGGAAATAATAACAGATTTGACAACAGAAATAGATTTAACAAAGACAGAAATGGAAACAATAGGTTTGATAATAAAAATAGACCAAATGGAAATAATAGATTTGGTGGAAATAGACCATTAGATGAAAGAGGAATTGAAAAAAATATAAAAGACATAATGGCAGTAGAAACAATTGAAAAAGAACCAGCAAGAGAATATAACAAAACAATAGACAAACAAAAAGATAATAATAGATTTGAAGAAAATAGAAATAACAAAAAGAACAATAAATCAAGAAGAACAAACCAAAATGGAGAAATAAATGAACATAAACTAAAAGGTTTAAAAAGAACCAATCAATTATCAAATATGTTTGATGACCAAGATGGTGGAATGTTAGATTATTATGATTTAACAACACAAAGAGGAAAAAAAGGAAAGAAAAAATCTAATGGAAAAGAAGAAAGGACGAAACAAAAAATATTTAAGTTGGAAGAAATTACAATACCAGAAACAATAACAGTAAAAGATTTTGCTGCAGAATTAAAGAAAACAACTGCAGAAGTAATTAAAAAATTATTAGGATATGGTGTAATGGCAACAATCAATAATGAAATTGATTTTGATACTGCATCATTAATTGCAGATGAATTTGGTGTAAAAGTAAACAAAAAAGAAACAATAACTGAAGAAGATATACTATTTGACGAATCAGAAGACAAAGAAGAAGAATTAGAGACACGTCCACCAGTAGTAGTAGTAATGGGGCATGTTGACCATGGTAAAACATCATTACTTGATGCAGTAAAGAAAACAAATGTAATAGAAGGAGAAGCTGGAGGAATTACACAACATATAGGTGCATATAAAGTAAAAATAAATGACAGAGAGATTACATTCTTAGATACACCAGGACATGAAGCATTTACTGCAATGAGAGCAAGAGGTGCACAAATAACAGATATTGCAATTCTAGTGGTAGCAGCAAATGATGGAGTAATGCCACAAACAGTAGAAGCAATAAATCATGCAAAATCAGCAGGAATTCCAATAATAGTTGCAATAAATAAAATAGATTTACCAGATGCTAATATAGATAAAGTAAAACAAGAATTAATGGCATATGAATTAGTACCAGAAGAATGGGGTGGAGATACAATATTTGTACCAATTTCAGCTAAAAATAATCAAAATATTGACCAATTATTAGAAATGGTATTATTAGAAGCAGATGTATTAGAACTAAAAGCAAATCCACATAAACAAGCAAAAGGTGTAGTAATAGAAGCAAAACTTGACAAAAATAGAGGAGCTGTAACATCAATGTTAGTACAAAGAGGAACACTTGATGTCGGAGATACAATAGTTGTTGGTTCAGCAATAGGAAGAATAAGAACAATGACAGATGAAAAAGGTAAAAAAGTAAAATCAGCAAAACCATCAACACCAGTAGAAATAACAGGTTTAACAGAAGTACCACAAGCTGGAGATATTTTCTATGAAGTAAAAGATGAAAAAACAGCTAAACATTTAATAGAAAAGAGAAAACGTCAAGAAAGAGAAAAAGCAATAAATGCAATGACTAAAGTAACATTAGATAATTTATTTAGCCAAATGGAAGCAGGAGACTTAAAAGTACTTAACTTAATTGTAAAAGCTGATGTTCAAGGCTCAGTAGAAGCAATAAAACAATCAATGGAAAAATTATCTAATGAAGAAGTAAAAGTAAAAGTTATACATGCAGCAGCAGGAGCAGTTACAGAATCAGATGTAACACTTGCAAAAGTATCAAATGCAATAATAATAGCATTTAATGTAAGACCAATGCCAACAGCAAAAGAAATTGCAGAAAAAGAAGAAGTACAAATAAAACAATATTCAGTAATATATCAAGCAATAGATGATGTAGAAGCGGCTATGAAAGGTATGTTAGCGCCAAAATATGAAGAACATATTATTGGAAATGCAGAGGTAAGACAAACATTTAAAATATCAAATGTTGGAACTATTGCAGGAGCATATGTATTAGATGGAAAAATTGAAAGACATGCGGGAGTAAGAGTGCTTCGTGATAATGTTGTTATACATGATGGAAAACTTGCATCATTAAAAAGATTTAAAGATGATGTTAAAGAAGTGGCAAAAGGATATGAATGTGGTATCCAAATTGAAAAATATAATGATATCCAAGAAGGAGATATTATAGAAGTTTATATAATGGAAGAGATTAAGAGATAGAAACAAAGACAAGGAGGACAAAATGCCAAAAAACAATAATAGACAAGGAAGAATTGACGAAGAATTTAGAAAAGAATTAAGTCAAATAATTAGTTTTGAGTTGAAAGAACCTAGTGTTACTGGAATGGTAAGTGTAACAAGAGTAAAAGTAACACCAGACTTAAAATTTGCTAAAGTATCAGTAAGTATATTAAACTCAAAAAATGTAAAAGAAACAATGGAAGGTCTTAAAAAATCAGCAGGATATTTAAGGTCAGAATTAGCAAAAAGAATAAACTTGAGAAATACACCAGAATTAGTATTTGAATTAGATGAATCATTAGAATATGGAGCAAGAATAGATAGTATAATAAATGACTTAAAAAAGAATTCAAAGAGAGGAGAATAATAATGACCTTAGATGAAATTTTAGAAGAAATAAAAAATGCAGAAAAAATAGTAATATTAACACATGAATCACCTGATGGAGATGCTGTATCAAGCTCTCTATCAGTGATGCATGCTCTAAAACAATTTGGAAAACAAGCAGATGTAATAATACCAGAATATCCAAGAGATTTTAAATTTCTACCAGAATCAGATAAAATTAAATCAGAAAGTGAAATAAAAGAATATGATTTAGCGATTGGGGTAGACTGTGCAGATTTAAAAAGATTAGTTGGAGGAAAAGAATATTTTGAAACAGCTAAAAAAACAATAGAAATAGACCATCATTCAGTAAATGCAATGTATGCAGACTTAAACTATGTAGACCCGGTATCACCAGCATGTTGTCAAGTATTAATAGGAATGTTTGAATATTTTGGAATAGAAATAAATAAAGATTTAGGAACATGTATATTAACAGGAATAATAACAGATACAGGAGGATTTCAATATTCTGGAGTAACACCAGAAACACTAGAATTTGCAGCAGAAATTCTAAGAAAAGGTGTAAACATATCAAAAATATGTCAACAAGTTTTGAGAAATAAAACTATGGCAAATTGTGAACTAACAAAATTATTATATGATAGAATGGAATTTTTAGAAGATGGAAAAATAGTAATATCTTACATAACAGTAGAAGATAACAAAAAAGTAAATGCACAAATGGGTGATGATGAAGGTCTAGTAGAAATCGAAAGAGATATTGAAGGAGTGGAAGTTGCAGTACTTTTAAAAGAAAAAGAAGGTGCAAATGGATTTAAAGCATCATTACGTTCTAAAGAAAAAGTAAATGTATCTAATGTATGTTTCTTGTTAGGTGGCGGAGGTCATCCAAGAGCTGCCGGATGCTTTGTTAGTGGAACATTAGATCAAGTAAAGACAAAAATATTAAATTCAATAAAACAAGAAATGAAATAATTTGGAGTTAATATGAATGGGATAATAATTATAAATAAACCTAAAAATTATACATCACATGATATTGTATATAAAATTAAGAAAATTGTAAATGAAAAGGTAGGGCACACAGGTACTTTAGATCCAAATGCAACAGGTGTCCTACCACTACTTATAGGTAAAGGAACAGAAATTTCTAAATATTTAATAAACCATGACAAAACATATGAAGCGGTAATTCAACTAGGAGAAAAAAGGGATACGGCTGATGTAGAAGGACAAGTTATTCAAAAAAAAGAAGTACAAGCTTCAACTCTAGAAAATGAAAAAGTAAAAAAAATTCTAGAAAGTTTTATAGGAAAAAAACTACAAACTCCACCAATATATTCTGCAATAAAAGTAAAAGGAAAAAAACTATATGAATATGCAAGAAAAGGAGAAAATGTAGAAATTGAACCAAGAGAAATAGAAATATATAATATAGAATTAATTAATATAGACAAAACAAATAAAACTATTGAATTTAGAGTACAATGTTCAAAAGGAACATATATCAGAACCCTATGTGAAGATATATCAGAAAAATTAGGAAATATAGGATATATGAAAGAATTAAAAAGAACACAAGTAGGAGAATTCAAAATAGAAAATTCAATAAAAATAGAAGAAATAAAAAATAAAGAAGATGTAGAAAAATATTTAATAACACTTGAAAAATATTTTTCTAACAAGAATAATATAGAATTAAAAGATATTACGCCATTTTTAAATGGTGTGCAAATATCTTATAATTTACCAGATGATTTATATAAAATATATGATGAAAATGGAAAATTTATAGGAATTGGAACAATAAAAAATAAGTCATTAAAAAGAGATATAATAATCTAATCACAAGGCAAAGGGGGAAATTTTATGAAAAACACATTTTATGTAACAACACCAATATATTATCCAAGTGGAAAATTCCATATAGGAACAGCATATACAACAGTATTAGCAGATACAATAAAAAGATATAAGAAGTTAAGAGGATATGATACCTATATGTTAACAGGAACAGATGAGCATGGACAAAAAATTCAGACTGTTGCAGAAAAAGCAGGAAAAACTCCACAACAATATGTTGACGAAATGGCACAACAAGCAAAAGAATTATGGGCAAAAATGCATATAAGTTATGATGATTTTATTAGAACAACTGAAGATAGACATAAAAAAATAGCTCAAAAAATATTTGAATATTTCTTAGAAAAGGGAGATATTTATAAAGGAGAATATGAAGGATTATACTGTATGCCATGTGAAAGTTATTTTACAGAAACACAATTAGTAGATGGAAAATGTCCAGATTGTGGTAGAGAAGTAAAATTAATGAAAGAAGAAGCATATTTCTTTAATATGAAAAAATATGCTGATAGATTATTAAAATATTATGATGAACATCCAGAATTCATTCAACCAGAATATAGAAAAACTGAAATGCTCAACAATTTTATAAAACCAGGACTAGAAGATTTATGTGTATCAAGAACTTCATTTGACTGGGGAATAAAAGTGCCAAGTGACCCAAAACATGTAATATATGTATGGTTAGATGCATTAACAAATTATTTAACAGCATTAGGATATTTATCAGAAGATGATACATTATTCAAAAAATACTGGCCAGCAGACCTTCAAATAGTAGGAAAAGACATAGCAAGATTTCACTTAATTTATTGGCCAATATTCTTAATGGCATTAGACTTGCCATTACCAAAAACAATACTAGTTCATAACTGGATAATGATGAAAGATGGAAAAATGTCTAAATCAAAAGGAAATGTTGTATATCCAGAAAAACTAATAGACAGATATGGATTAGATGCAACAAGATATTTTCTATTAAGGGAGTTACCTATTTCACAAGATGGATTATATACACCTGAAAGTTTTGTAGAAAGATATAATTCAGACTTATGTAATGATTTAGGAAACTTAGTAAATAGAACTGTATCAATGGTTAATAAATATTTTGAAGGAAAAGTTCCTGAATATAATGGAACTCCAAATGAAGTTGATAAAGAATTTGAAGAATTCACAAACAATCAAATTGAAAAAGTAGAACAATTAATGGATAAATATGAATTATCAAATGCAATCCCAGAAATATGGTCATTAATTTCAAGAACTAATAAATATATTGATGAAACACGTCCATGGGAACTTGCAAAAAATGAAGAAACTGAAAAATTACAATCAAGTATGTATCATTTAATTGAAAATATAAGAAAAATAGGAATATTAGTAATGCCAATAATGGAAGAAACTTCACAAAATTTATTAAAACAAATTGGAATACCTGAAAAAATGCAAACATGGGATAGTTTAAAAAATTATAATAAATTAAGTGGTATAAAAGTAATTGAAAAAGGGGAACCATTATTTATGAGAAAAAATATGGAAGAAGAATTAGAATATTTAAGAAACTGAAATAAAAAGGTGGAAAAATGGATTTGATATCTATAAGAAGAAAATATAAAAATAGAAGAAATATAATAATAGTACTTTTTTTAATAGTAATAATAGCATTATCAATAGTAATAATTCAAAATGTACAGCAAAATTCATTAAATGAAAAAATATATCTTTCATATAATAAACAATGTGAGCAAGCTAAGGCAAAAGATGAGGAAATATTAGAACAGAAAAGATTAGAAGAAGAAAAAAGACTAAGAGAAAAATTGCCTAATTTGACAGAGCAAGGAAAAGCAAATTTAGCTAATATATATAAAGCAGATACAAAAAAGGTATATCTAACATTTGATGATGGTCCATCAAAAACTGTCACAATTCCTATATTAGATATATTAAAACAAGAAAATATAAAAGCAACATTTTTTGTATTAGGAAGTAGAGCAGAATTATATCCTGATATTTTAAAAAGAGAATATGATGAAGGACATTATATTGCAAGTCATGGATATTCACATGTATATTCTCAAATATATTCATCTCCACAAGCAGTTTTAGATGAATATAATAAATCAGTAATAGCAATTAGAAATGCAATAGGGCAACCAGAATATAATCCTCATTTATTTAGATTTCCAGGAGGATATCCTGGTGGAAAATACTTTTCTATAAAACAAGAGGCAGGACAAATTTTGGAACAAAATGGAGTGTTACACATTGACTGGAATGCTCTAACATCAGATGCTGCAGGTGCTAAAACGACTGAAGAATTTTTATCTGAATTAAATCGAACAGTAGGAACAAAACAAAATGTCGTAGTTTTAATGCATGATGCAGGAACTAAAAAAGCTACAGCTGAGGCTCTACCACAAATAATTGCATTTTTTAGAGAAAGAGGCTATGAATTTGATAATTTTTATAGCATTATAAAATAGGAAATTTGGGGACGGTTCTCTTTTTGTCCAAAAGGAAAAAAGAGAACCGTCCCAATTTTGCCCTTTTGGAAATTTTGGGACAGTCCCAAAATTTCCTTTTTGGTATATTATTATAGATAAAAGAAAAAAGTTATATATTACTATTGAGTAAGGTCAAGACCCCCGACGAAGACCCAGAATATGGTTTGACCACGAAATAGTAATATATAATCTTTTTTATTTACAAAATAAAAATAAACCAAAAAGTAATATACACTTTTGAAGCTAAATGTCAAAATTAAAAAACGCGAAGTTTTGTATAAAAATAAAAGTGTAAAATGCTGAAAAACAAGCCTGTAATAATTTACCTAAAATATAAGGTTTAATAGATAAATCAGTTTTAGAAATTGTACTCCAAACCTGTAGCAAAATTGAAATTCCACCTAAACCTAATAAAAATGATGCTAGTATAATATTAATTGAGAGCTTTTTTTGAGGTATATTACAAATTATATTTAAACCATTAGTAAGTTCAAGTATTCCAGAAATTAAACCTGAGCAAAATTCAGTTGGAATGTGTAACAAATTAAATAATGGTTCAATACAATTAGAAAGAGCTTCTAAAATATGGCTTGTTTGTAAGATTGATATAATTACTGAAAATAATACAACAAACCCACCGATTAATAAAATTGTATTAATAGAACTAGAAATACTATTTCCTATAATTCCACCTAAATTAGAGAACGAAATATTATTAGTAGTATTCACATGTGAAATATTAGTAATGTTCTCTGTTTTTTGTTTGTACTTCCAAAATCTAAAAATAAAACCTACTGTTAAAGATGCAAGTAAATGTGTAATCAATAACAAAAAACCAATAGTTGAATTCCCAAACATAACAATGCCAACAGTTCCAATAATAAATAAAGGACCAGAATTATTTGTAAAACTTAATAGTCTTTCACATTCTTCTTTAGAACATATATTATTTTCTCTAAAATTTGCTGCAATTTTTGCACCAATAGGATATCCGCTAATTATTCCCATTATAAAAGCGAAACTTCCTTCACCACGAACATTAAAAATTGGTTTCATAAATCTATTTAAAACTTTTCCTAAGTAATATGTAAAATTGGTGTGAGAAAGTAATTCAGTTGCAACAAAAAAAGGGAATAAAGATGGAACAACAGAATTAACCCATAAAACAAGTCCATTTTTTGCAGCAAGTAAATTTGTATTTGAAAATACAACTAAACAGCCAGTAAATACTATTAAAAACATAGGCAATATAAGTTGTTTTAATCTTATAATATAAAAGCGACTTTTCATAATACACCTCAGTTATATATATGTAAAAAAAGCAAATATATAACTAATTTATTTTTTATAAAAAATCGAACATTTTTTTGAAAAAACTATTGACAAAATAAAAAAATGGATATAAAATAAGAACAACAAAAGCGAACAATAATTCGCAACAATAAGGAGGAAAAGAAAATGAGTATATTTGGAAGAAAAAATAATGTAATAACTTATACAGTAAACAAAGCAATAAATAAAGATATGTATATAACAGTTCAAAATGGCGAAGTTGTAGTAAATGCACCATGGTATTTTACTTCAAATAAAATACAAGAAATTGTTCAAGAAAAAAAGAACTGGATAATGAGTAAAATAAAAGAATATGAAGAACAAAATAATCCAAATATACAATGTGTAAAAATATTTGGAAAAAACTATGATGTAAAAGTAGAATATAAAAATATAAAAACTCCAGAATTAAATATAAAAGAAAATTCAGAAATAGAAATAATATTACCAAATAAATATAAGAAAATAGGGAATGAACAAATATTAAAAATGTCAATAGAAAAAATGTATGAACAAATTGCAAATCAAGAAATAGATAATATTATGGAAAAAATAAGAATAATGCTAGGAATTGCACCAGAAGAATATGTTATAACAAAAATGAATAATAGATTAGGAAAATGCACAGATGGAAAAATTATATTTATAAATCCAGAATTAATGCAATATAAAAAGGAAATAATAGAATATGTAATAACACATGAATTTTGTCATTTAAAATATAAAACACATGGAAAAAGATTTTATCAAATTTTAGAAAAAAATATACCTGAATATAAAAAATATGAAAAAGAAATACAAGAATATGAATTTTAAAAAATATGCTCCTAAAATTAGGAGCGTATTTTAGGTTGAAGTCTAGACAAATTAGTAAATATGTGATAATATATCATGTGTAAATATTGGGGTATCGCCAAGCGGTAAGGCATCGGACTCTGACTCCGACATTCCTGTGTTCGAATCACAGTACCCCAACCAAAATTACATTATGCGAACACAAAATGTTCAAATATGGGTAATAATGCCCAACCAAATTTTAAAAATATAAGAAAGAGTGAAACAAAATGAAAATAGGAATAGTAGGATTACCAAATGTAGGAAAAAGTACAATGTTTAATAGTATAACAAAAGCTGGAGCAGAATGTGCAAACTATCCATTTTGTACAATAGAGCCAAATGTAGGAATTGTAGCAGTACCAGATAAAAGAGTAGATAAATTAGCAGAAATGTACAAACCACAAAAAGTAACAAAAGCAGTAATAGAATTTGTTGACATAGCAGGATTAGTAAAAGGAGCAAGCAAAGGAGAAGGACTAGGAAATAAATTCTTATCACATATAAGAGAAGTAGATGCAATTGCACAAGTAGTAAGATGTTTTGAAGATTCAAATGTAATACATGTAGATGGAAGTGTAAATCCATTAAGAGATATAGAAACAATCAATTTAGAATTAATATTTGCAGATATGGAAACACTAGAAAAAAGATTAGAAAAAGCAAAAAAAATGTTAAAAGCTGACAAAAAATATCAAGCTGAAATAGACCTAATAGAAAAAATAAAATCAAATTTAGAAAAAGGAATACCAGCAAGAGCAATCGAATACAGTGATGAAGAAAAAGAAATGTTAAAAGAAATGTTTTTATTAACATCAAAACCAATAATATATATAGCAAACATATCAGAAGAACAAATAGAAAATGCTGAAAATGAAGAAATGGTAAAACAGGTAAAAGAATATGCCAAAAAAGAAAATGCAGAAGTAATACCATTATGTGTAAAAATAGAAGAAGAATTATCAGGATTAGAAGAAGAAGATAAAAAAGAAATGTTAGAAGCATTAGGGTTAGAAGAATCAGGATTAGATAAATTAATTAAAAAAAGTTATGATTTATTAGGACTAATGTCATTTTTAACAGCAGGAGAGCCAGAAGTAAGAGCATGGACAATAAAAAAAGGAACAAAAGCACCACAAGCAGCCGGAAAAATTCATTCAGATATAGAAAGAGGATTTATAAAAGCAGAAATAGTATCATATGAAGATTTAGTAAGAGAAGGTTCAATGGTAGCTGCAAAAGAAAAAGGATTAGTACGTCAAGAAGGAAAAGATTATGTAATGCAAGATGGAGATATAGTACTATTTAAATTTAATGTTTAGAAAATCCAAAAATTACTTGAAAAAATTTATAAAAAATACTTGAAATATAAATAAAAATGTAGTATAAATATATATAGTGGTTATACTATAGATAAGAAAATAGAAAGAGGTTGGAAAAATGAAAAAAGAAAAAATGTTAAAAGTTATGTTAGTACTAGTAATGGGAGTTATATTATTTGTAATGTCAACAAATGTATATGCTGTAGAAGATGACATATATTTAGACATACAAGATTCATTAAATCCTAATACAAACACCGGAACAACAAATACTAATACAGGAACAACAAATACAAATTTAAGTGGAACAACAACAAATACAGGAACAACAAACACCAATCTAAGCGGAACAAACTCAAATGCAGACTATAGTACAAATTTACCAGAAGCGGGATTAGCAGAAAACACATTATTAGGTGTAGGAGTTACAGTATTAGTAATAGTTGCAATAGTAGCATATAAAAAAGTAAACGAATATAAAAACATATAAGAGACAAAGTAAAATAAAGGTTGCCAACAGAGAAAATTAGTCATAGGTTGAGAACTAATTGTGGAAAACATATTTGAAAAACTAACTCTTTAAGTTTCTAGCGAATAAGTTAGACGTATAAGATGCGTTAAATCAAATTAAGTTAAAAATGGGATGGAACCGTGTAAATAAAGCACTCCTATAGATTAATAGTCTATAGGAGTGTATTTTTATATAAAAAAAGGGAAAAAAGAGAACCGTCCCCAAATTACCAAAAGGGAAAAAAGGGGACAGGTCCCAAATTGCCAAAAGGGAAAAAAGAGAACCGTCCCAAAATTTCCCAAAATAAAAAAGGAGGAATCATTATGATTAAAGTAACACTAAAAGATGGAAAAATTTTAGAGGTAGAAAAAGGAAAAAGTGTATTAGAAGTAGCAAAAGAAATAAGTGAAGGACTAGCAAGAATGGCAACAGGAGCAGAAGTAAATGGAGAAATAAAAGACATAAGATATGAATTAAATGAGGACTGTAATTTAAATATATTAACATTTGAAAGTAGTGAAGAAGGTAAAAAGCCATATTGGCATACAGCATCACATATATTAGCACAAGCTGTAAAAAGACTATATCCAAATACAAAACTAGGAATAGGACCAGCTATAGATAATGGATTTTATTATGATTTCAAAGTAGAAAAACCATTAACAGAAGAAGATATGGGAAAAATTGAAGAAGAAATGAAAAAAATAATAAAAGAGGATTTACCATTAGAAAGAAGTTCATTATCAAGAGAAGAAGCAATAAAATTAATGAAAGAAAAAAATGAAGATTATAAAGTACAATTAATAGAAGAATTACCAGAAGGAGAAGAAATCTCATTTTATACACAAGGAGAATATATAGATTTATGTGCTGGACCACATATAGCAAGTACAGGAAAAATAAAATCAATAAAACTATTATCAACATCAGCTGCATACTGGAAAGGAAATCAAGAAAATGATTCTATGCAAAGAATATATGGAATAGCATTTCCAAAAGCAAGTATGTTAGAAGAACATTTAAGACTACTTGAAGAAGCAAAAGAAAGAGACCATAGAAGAATAGGAAAAGATTTAGAATTATTTATGACACATGAATTAGTAGGTTCAGGACTTCCAATGTATTTACCAAATGGTGCAAAAATAAGGATGCTACTAGAAAGATATATACAAGATAAAGAAGTAGCTTTAGGATATAGTCATGTATATACACCATCACTTGCAAATGTAGAATTATATAAAACAAGTGGACATTGGGACCATTATAAAGATGATATGTTCCCACCAATGAAATTAGATAATGAAGAAATTGTATTAAGACCAATGAACTGTCCACATCATATGTTAATATTTAAAAACAAAACACGTTCATATAGAGATTTACCAATACGTATAGGAGAATTGGCACATGACTTTAGATATGAAGCAAGTGGAAATGTGTGTGGACTTGAAAGAGTAAGAGAAATGTGTCAAAATGATGCACACCTTTTTGTAACACCAGAGCAAATAAAAGAAGAAGTTGGAAGAGTTGTAGAATTAATACTTTCAGTATATAAAGATTTTGGATTTAAAGATTACACATTTAGATTATCATTAAGAGACCCAAAAGATAAGAAAAAATATTTTGATGATGATGAAATGTGGGAAAGTGCAGAAAGTCAATTAAGACAAATATTAAAAGAATTAAACTTAAACTTTTATGAAGCAGAAGGTGAAGCAGCATTTTATGGACCCAAATTAGATGTTCAAATAAAAACAGCTCTAGGACATGATGTAACAATATCAACATGTCAACTAGATTTCTTATTACCACGTAGATTTGAATTATCATATATTGGAGAAGATAATAAAGAACATACACCAGTAGTAATTCATAGAGCAATATTAGGAACATTTGATAGATTTATATCATTCTTAATAGAAGAAACAAAAGGAGCATTTCCGGTTTGGTTATCACCAATACAAACAAAAATATTACCTATTACAGATTCTCAAAAAGAATATGCAGAAGAATTGTCTAATAAATTAAAAGCAAAAGGAATTAGAGCAGAAGTTGATGACTCAAATGAGAAAATTGGATATAAAATTAGAAAAGCTCAACTTGAAAAAGTACCATATATGTTAGTTGTTGGGGCAAAAGAAGTTGAAACAAATATGGTAGCAGTACGTTCAAGAAAAGCTGGAGATATTGGTCAAATGCCAGAAGATGAATTTATATCAAAAATACAAAAAGAAATAGAAACTAAAGCAATAGACTAGAGAGGAGAAAAAACTCCTCTTTTTAAATTCTTTCTGTTTGTTGTAAAAAGAAAAATAATAAAAAAAGTTGAAAAAATAAAGACAAAAATGTATTAATATGATATAATTCAAAAATAGAAAGGGCGATTACGAATGGAAATTAGATTATGTAAAAATAATAAAATCAGTCTACCCAGAAAAGGAAAATATATTGATAAAGAAATAGCAAAACAATTAATTGATATAAGTAGAGGAGTAAGAGCCTTTAGAGAACAAAAATATGCAAAAACAGTACAATATCTAGAAAAAAAGGCTTTAAATCCAAAAGCAGTGGAAAGAATAAAATTTATGGTTGGAACAAGTTATGTAGAAACAAAAATACATGAAAAGGAAGCATCTGAATTATTAAAATCAATAATTCAAAAATATAAAGATGAACCTAAAGAAAAAAGACCATATATTTATACAGGAGCAATATTAGAATATGCAAAAATTCAATTAAGAAATGAATTAACAGAATTTGCTATATATCTATTAGAAGATATTAATACAGAAAACAAAAAATATAATATATATGCTTTAACAGAATTAGCTAAAGCATATGATATGCAAGCACAAGAATTAAGAAGAAAAGAAAAAATAGAAGAAGCATTAGAAATTGAAAAAAAATCAGAAAAAACATGTTTAGAATGTTTAGAAATATCAAAAGGAAATGAAAAATTAACTATAGAAACAAGAATATTATTAGGAATATTATTTGTAAGACAAGGAAACATGGATATAGCTAAACAAGAATTTGAACAAATAAAAAAAATAAATCCAGAATATAAGTTTAATGTAGAAGACTCTATAGAAATATTCAAAAAAACATATTTTAAAGAAGAAAGTGAAGAAGAAGTAAACAAAAGAATAAAAAGATTAGAAAAAAAATTAGAAGCAATAGAAAACGGAGAAGAAGAGGAAATAAAGGAATATGCAAGAGACTTAAATGTTGTAAGTAGAATAGAATATTTTGAAGAATTATCACCAGAATTAAAAATATCTAATGGACTAGACATCTTTACAGGATATAAAATGTATGAATATCCTAAAAGAGGAGTAATTGTAATAGATAAAATGTTTAATGAAATAAAAGATGAACAAAAAATATTAGGTTCTACATATATATTTCCTACAAATATGGAATTTAACATAGAAAAAATATCAAGACTTGAAGTAATGAAAATGTTAGATGAAAATGCTCAAAAACAAGAGCATAAAGGAGATTATTATAATTCTATACAAGAAAAAATGAAAAGAGCAGAATTAGAAGGGCTTGTAATAGAAGAGAAAAAGTTAAAAGAAAAAGAAAGTGAAATTGAAAAAACTATAAGAAAAGAAAATACAAAACCAGAAGAAAACGAAGAAGAAGGAGAACAGTAAATTGGAAGATAATAAATGGATGATTGTAAAAAAGGAAAAAATAACAACAAAAATAAAAAACTATTTTAAAAATATATTTTCTAAAATACTTAATACTCAAAGTAAAAAGAAAAAGAAAAAAACAAAGCAAGAAGTAGTTTATGAAGAAAATATAGTAACACCAAAAATAGAAAAACAAGCACCAGTAAAAAATAAAGAAATTACAATAGAAGTTGAGACAGCAAAAAGACCAAAACAACTAGTAATTGAATATGAGAAAAAAGGTTCACCTAAGAAAAAACAGATTGTAGTAGAATACGAGAAGAAGCAGAAAAAAGCTCAACCACCAAAGTCAACACCTCATCCTAAAAGAGTTCAACCACAAGAATTAAAACCTCAGCAAAGAAAAGAGATACATATTGAAGTAAAACAAAACCAAGTAAAAAGAGAGAATATTCGTAAAGAGCAAACAATCCCAAGACATCAAGAAAGAGTAGAAATGAAAAAGGTTGAACCGATAAAACAAGAAAAACGAGTACAAGTTGAACAAATTGAGACTAAAAGACCAGAAGTTAAAAAGGTAGAAATACCACCAAAAGTAAAAAAAGAAAAAGTAGTAGAAACAACAGCTTTAAAACCAGTAAAAGCTAAAAAAGAGAAGAAACCTTTTAATATATTCCAGTTATTTAAAGACAAAGAAAAGAAAAAAAGAAAAGAAATATTAAATAGACTTAGAGAAAATAAAGTGGAGGAATATGTAACTATATCTACTAAGACAAAATTATCTAAAGGAAGTATAGCAGTTGATGATGTAGATGCAATTGAATTAGACCCACTTATAGACTTATATAGAGATAGTAATAATAAATTGAGAAATAGAATTAGAGAATCTCAAATGAGATAAGGAGTATATAATACTCCTTATTTTTATGCAAGTACAGAACCTAAAACTAAAATGCCTAAATTATTATAATATATTTGATTAAATTGAGAAATAGGTAAAGGATTAGTTCCAATCCCAACTTCAACAGTATATCCAGGTCTGTTATAATTTTGGATAAACCAATCTTTATATCCGGCAAAGCTAGAATTGTAAGGAGTACTTTCTAGAGAATATCCGCTAACAGAAGCAAATTGTTCTCCAATATACAATGCTCTAGGAGGATTGTAATTTTGGAATTGCCAATAAATTACTTCACCTTGAGAATGGTATGCTAAAATTAATCTAAAATTATGTTGCAATGTAAAATTATAAACTGCTAAAGATTCAGGTTCAGTAAGTGGTCCAAACCCTACAAAATCACGAGGGGCAGGAGATGTAAAACCTTGTGCATATTTTATATCACGAGCATTTGTCCATCCAGCAGGAAATTGTAAATTTAAATCCACACCTCTAATATTAGCTTTCCAACCATCAACAAAAGGGATAGAAGGATATGAATTTGCAATTCTTCTAGCTGATAAATATTGAGAAGAACCAGGAGAAATTTCACCAGTAACCAGGTCAACTCCATCAGGATTAACCATAGGAACAATATAAAAAGTAGTAGTATTAAATAAAGTTCTAGCAGAATATCCGAAGATAGGAAGATTATTCTGATAACAATAGCAAAAATCAGCTAAAAATTTCATAAGGACAACAGAAGTGAGCCATTCATTTGCATGAAAAGAAGCGGAATAGAAAACTTCTTTAGGACCATTACCTAATTTTATATAAGGAATATCTTTTTGCAAAACACTTTTTCCAATACTACCAATAGTAATAAATGGATAAAGCATTTTTAAAGAATTCAAATTAATATTTAAAATACTAGAACTGTAGCTTATGTTAGTTGGAACAATAAAACCAAGAGCACCATTAATATAAGGAGATAATGCACGCCATGTTAAAGTTCCAACAATTCCATCAGGAACTAGTCCAAAACTCCTTTGAAATCTGATTACAGCATTACGAGTATTGTTGCCAAAAATTCCATCAATGTTGCCAAAATAAAAACCAAGTTGTAGTAATAAATTTTGTAAAAATTCCACCATAGGACCGATATCACCAATTCTTAAAATTTTCATAAAATCACCTAAAATATAATATGAGAAAATTTATTTATTGATACTAAAAAAAGGTTGTGATATAATCAAAAAGAAATGGAGGAAAAAGGTATGAATAAATATATGGAAATAGCAAAAGAGAAGTCATTAGAAGGGATTAGAAAAAATGAAGGAGGACCATTTGGAGCAGTTATTGTAGACCAAGAAGGAAAAATAATTGCTGAAGGAAATAATAAAGTATTATTAAAAAAAGACCCAACTGCACATGCAGAAACTGAAGCAATAAGAAATGCATGCAGAAAATTAAATACATATGATTTATCAGATTATATTTTATATACTTCATGTGAACCATGTCCAATGTGTTTATCAGCAATAATATGGTCAAACATAAAAAAAGTATATTATGGATGTACAAAAGAAGATGCAGGAAAAATTGGATTTAGAGATGATATGATATATGAATATCTAAAAGGAAAAAATAAAGAATTAATTGATTTACAACAAGTGGACAGAGATGAATGTATAAAAGCATTTGAAGAATATAAGAAAAATAATGGAATAATTTATTAAAAGTAGGTGGAGCATATGAAAAAGAAAGAGAAAAAACAATTAATTAGATTTTTAATAGGGTTAGTAATATTAGTAATTTTATCAATAACAGCATATTTTAATCCAGATGTAAAAGAGCAAGTAAATAATCTATTTGAAGAAGAAAAACAAGTAACAACAACTGTAACATCATTTGATTTAAGCAGTATTCCAGAATATAAAGATAGTCCATATGTATATATAAATGATAATAAACCTAATTTTACAGAAGAAGATTATACAAAAGAAGCTTTTGAAACATATTCTGAATTAGATAGTTTAGGAAGATGTGGTGTAGCATTTGCAAATATATGTACAGAGTTAATGCCAACAGAAGATGATGAAAGAACATCAATAAGTAATATAGAACCATCAGGATGGGAAAATGTAAAATATGATGGAATAGTTGATGGAGGATATTTATATAATCGTTCACATTTAATTGGATGGCAATTAGCAGGAGAAAATGCAAATGAAAAAAATCTAATAACAGGAACTAGATATATGAATGTAGAAGGAATGTTACCTTTTGAAAATATGGTTGATGATTATTTTGAAAAAGAAGAAAATCAAAATAATCATGTATTATATAGAGTTACACCAATTTTTGAAAATGATAATTTAGTTGCAAGTGGAGTACAAATGGAAGCATATTCAGTTGAAGATAAAGGAAAAGGAGTATGTTTTAATGTATATGTTTATAATGTACAACCAGGAATAGAAATTGATTATAAAACAGAAAAAAGTATTGCGATTTAAAATAAAATGATGTATACTAATTATGTTCTATCAAAATTAATGTTTTATCAAATTTCTATAAAAGGAGAGAAAAAATATTGAATTTAGACTTTTTTAAAAATTTAGCAAACAATTTAAAAGAAAATGAAGTTGTACAAAATTTTATGCAAGAAATAGGAGAATATCTAGAAAATAATACACAAGAAGAAACAAGAAATATAAGTATTGCATCAAGAAATACTATTAGAAATAAGAAAAATGAAATATTAAAAAAATATGAAAACAAATTAAGCACAGAAGAAATAAATGAACAAATTTCTAAAATGGAAAATGAAGTGTTAGAAAGGCAAACACAAAAACTAAAAGATTTTAGAAAAGAAGGACATTTCTATAGAGTAGAAGAAGATAGAGAAAATAGAATTTTTCTAGCAGATACTGAAACTAATATAGTATTAGAAGAAGTTGATTTTCCAAAAGAATTATTAAGCAAAGCAAAAGAAGGGGCAATGTTTCAATACAAAAATGGACAATATCATTTTTGTTCATAAATTTTCTAATATAAGGCAATAATAAGAAAAATGCAATATATTAGGGAGGAAATAATTTGTTAAAAGAATTTATATTAATAGTTATAGGTTTCATCTTTTTAGTAAAAGGAGCGGATTTATTAGTAAAGGCTGCAACTAGTATTGCTAAAAAATTTGGACTATCAGAAATGTTAATAGGATTAACTATAGTAGCATTAGGAACTTCACTTCCAGAAGTTTTTATTACAATTACATCTTCGATAGATGGACATCCTGATTTAATTATTGGAAATGCAATTGGAAGTTGTATATGTAATTTTTTATTTGTTGTAGGCATTTCAAGTTTAATAAGACCAGTAAAATTTGATAAAAGAATAGTAAATAGACATCTTCCAATTAGTGTACTATCTATGATTTTATTAATAGTTTTAGGCAATACTAATAAAATAGAAAATGGACATATCATAACTAGATGGCAAGGAATTCTACTTCTTATATGTACAGTTTTGTATATATTATATACTATATATGAAGAAAAACATATAAAAAATAAAGAGATAGATAGAGAAATTATAAATGATGTGAAATCAAAAGAGAAAAATTCAATTGTTACAATTATTATTTTCTTAATATTAGGAATTTTAGGATTAAAATTTGGTTCTGATTTTGTTGTAGATAGTAGTATAAATATTGCTACAATATTAGGTTTATCAGAACGATTTATAGGTATAACTATAGTTGCAATAGGAACAGCTTTACCAGAAATTATAACAGGAATAATATCAGCAAAAAGGAATGAGACAGATTTATTAATAGGAAATATAACTGGTTCTAATATTTTAAATTTATGTTTATTAATAGGTTTAGGAGCATTAATAAATCCTTTGGTATTTGTTTCAGATTTTAATAGAAGTATGATTATTTTAATAGCTATAACATTGCTTTTACAATTAATTGCAAGTATAAATAAAAAAAGTGAATTAAACAGAAAAGTAGGTGTTTTCTTAATTTTCATGTATATTATTTATATCGTTAATTTGACATAATATAATAGATTAATAAATATACAATTGGAGGAAAAATAAATGAAACTAAATAAAAAAGTTATACTATTTATCATAATAGTAATTATAATTATAGGTAGTTTTATCGGAATATATAATAGTAGTAATAATGAAGAAAGTCAACCAACATATAATAATTTACCTTTAACAACAGTACAAGTATTGTGGAGATTTCCTACAGATACACCCGAAAAAGCTATTGGAATTAGTGATTATGTATTTGTAGCAAAAATAAACAAAATATTAAGAACAGAATACAAAAATCCAATTGAAGTAGAGACAGGTTTATTTAGCAAAGAAATTGTAACAGACCCATATACAGTTTATGAGATTAATGTAATAGAAAATATAAAAGGAAACTTAAAAGACACTGAACCAATTGAATTTATGCAATATGGAGGAATAAATGAAGATGAAAAAAGTTATACTTTTATTAAAAATAGCGGTTTGCTAAATGTTGGAGAATACTATATTTTACTTGTAGATGTATTTAATGATGAAGGAGATATTGAAACCTCAGACCCTAATAGAATTATTAGTTTAGGAAGTAATTATACAGATGATGAAAATAGTATAATATCTAAATATAAAGAAGCTTATAAAAATGAAATAATTCCAGAAGAAGAAACTTTTAAGAAATCTTCAAAGTATGATATGGATATATAAAATAAATATATAAGGGTAACCAGTATAGTGGTACCCTTATAATAATTTCTCTAATTCTTTTATTTTATCCCTAATTTCAGCTGCTTTTTCAAATTCCATTTTGCTAGCAAAATCAAGCATTTCATCAGTTAACTTACTAATAGTATCTTTAATATCATCATCTTTTTCAAGCTTAAATTCAACACCAATATTTTCAGTTTGAATAGCTTTAATAGAATCTCTAACAGATTTTTTAATTGTTTTAGGAACAATATGGTGTTCAATATTATAAGCTTCCTGGATTGAACGTCTTCTGTTAGTTTCTCTAATGGCTTTTTCCATAGAATCAGTTAATTCATCAGCATACATTATAACAGTACCATCAGTATTTCTTGCAGCTCTACCTATGGTTTGAATTAATGAACGTTCTGAACGTAAAAATCCTTCTTTATCAGCATCAAGAATTGCAACTAATGAAACTTCAGGAATATCAAGCCCTTCTCTTAAAAGGTTAATTCCAACAAGAACATCAAATTCTCCTAAACGTAAATTACGGATAATTTCCATTCTTTCCAATGCTTTAACCTCTGAATGCATATAATTTACTTTAATATCTAAACTTTTTAAATATTCAGTTAAATCTTCTGCCATTTTTTTAGTTAAAGTTGTAACTAAAACTCTTTCATTTTTTTCAACTCTAATTCTAATTTGTTCAATTAAATCATCTATTTGATTTGTTACAGGTTTTACTTCAATTTTAGGGTCTAATAAACCAGTAGGTCTAATAATTTGTTCAACAACATTATCACCAGAATGTTCTTTTTCGTAATCAGCAGGTGTAGCACTAACAAATATAACTTGATTAATTCTTTCTTCAAATTCTTTAAAAGTTAGTGGTCTGTTATCATATGCAGAAGGTAATCTAAATCCATATTTTACAAGAGAATCTTTACGAGCTCTATCACCATTATACATTGCTCTTACTTGTGGAATAGTTGCATGTGATTCATCTATTAATAATAGAAAATCATCAGGAAAGTAGTCAAATAATGTAAATGGGGGACTACCAGGTTCTCTTCCACTTATATGTCTAGAATAATTTTCTATTCCTTGACAAAATCCAGTTTCTTTCATCATTTCTATATCAAAATTTGTTCTTTCTTGAATACGTTGTGCCTCAATTAATTTGTTTTGAGATTTAAAATATTCAACTCGTTCTTCCATTTCTTGTTCTATAGTTTGAATTGCTCTTTCCATTTTTTCTTTAGAAGTTACGTAATGAGAGTTAGGAAATATCATTACATGTTGTCTTGTACCAATACTTTTGCCTGTTAAAGGATTAATTTCATGGATTTTTTCAATTTCATCTCCCCAAAATTCTACTCTTATTGCTGATTCTCCTTTATCTGATGGATATATTTCTAAAATATCTCCTTTGGCTCTAAATGTACCTCTTTTAAAATCTATCTCATTTCTTGTATATTGCATATTTACTAATT
The DNA here is from genome assembly GCA_944388705.1 of uncultured Clostridia bacterium. Lineage (GTDB taxonomy): Bacteria > Bacillota > Clostridia > TANB77 > CAG-508 > CAG-269. The sequence continues at coordinate 1,775 of CALXJU010000028.1, read as the reverse complement.
TTTTTAACACTTTATCTCTTGGGATTTCCATTCCAGGACGTAATGAAACAATCATGTTTTCATAATCTATAGGGTCACCTAAACCATATATACATGAAACAGATGCTACAATTATTACATCTTTAGTTTCAAACAATGAGGCTGTTGCTGAATGTCTTAATTTATCTATTTCATCATTTATAGATGCATCTTTTTCTATATATGTATCAGATTGTGCTATATAACTTTCTGGTTGGTAATAATCATAATAACTTACAAAATATTCTACATGGTTTTCAGGGAAGAATTCTTTAAATTCTGAATATAATTGTCCTGCTAAAGTTTTGTTATGTGCTAATACTAATGTTGGTTTTTGAACATTTTGAATTATGTTTGCCATTGTAAATGTCTTTCCTGAACCTGTTACTCCTAACAATGTTTGAAATTTTTTGCCTTGTTTTACACCATTACTTAAATATTCTATTGCCTGTGGTTGGTCACCTGTTGGCTTATATTCTGAATGTAATTTAAACATGTTATTATCCTCCCAATATTTCAAAATTACATAAAAATTATATCATACAATACATTTGTTTGCAATAGAAATACGAAAATATAAGAAAGTAGTGCCTCTGTAAAGAGACACTACTCAACAAAAAAATGTTTTTTGCCTGTTTCTAGGATATTTCATGGATTGGCTGAATGACATATCCTAATTTCATAGCCTCAGCCAAATGCCAACAGATGGTAATGATAGCATTTCCATCACTATTAGAACCATTATCAAGTTGCCAGAGATTGTATACTAAAGAGTAAACAGAATCTCCATCAGAAGGATATAGTAAAAGAGATGAATCTTTGTCAAGCTTCAAAATTGCCAAAGCATGAAAAAGTCTTGCATAATTGTCTGGCAACATTTTGTCACCATGTTTTGTTGTAGATTGATGAAGTATCGTATCAACAATACTTTCAATCAGCTCCTGCCGTGCTCGGCGTGCTTCTTCCTTTGTTTTACCGATGCATAATTCTTCATAGTAATAATGTGTTTCTAAGTAATACTTGGGAATTTTCCGATTAAAATCGATAGCGGTTTGCAATTCCTCTAAAACATTAAAATTGTAACCATGAATAATTCCCTCAATGAAATCTTTGTACTTTTTAACCATTTTTACCTCCTGTTTGAACCTAGAGTTTATAAGTTACTATTTTATTATACCATAATTTTATGTAAAATACAACTTCAGTAATGGATGAAACATAGAAGGAATAAACAATATAGATATCACAATTAAAAAATGTTGAAATAGATATAAAAAATAAAAAGAGGTCGCATTGCGACCTCGCATGAACTACTACTGTTTTGAAACAGTACAATAAAACAATTTCAAATCCCTATTATTTTTTTCATAAGGGACGCCTTTTGTTATCTTGACGTGGTATTTCCGTTCCAGGTATGGAATTTCTCCGGTGTATAAAATCAAAGTCATACTTTCCCGAGAGTCATCACTAAGAAATTTAGTGATGTATAAATCATGTCTTTCCTTCCTGGACATAAAGTCTTCATAGTCATTTCGCATAATAATACCTCCTATAGTTCATATAATTTTTAGGCTAACTGCTATTATACCACAAGAATTAATAAAAGTAAAGAAAAAAATAAAATTCTTAAAACTGAACAAATGTATTGCAAAAAGAACAAAAATGTAATATAATACATGTGGATAGTGTAAAGTAATTTATGAAAAAATAGATTATGAAAATATTATCTAAAATTTGTAAAAAAGCACATTGAAAAG
>CALXJU010000027.1 GCA_944388705.1 uncultured Clostridia bacterium | reverse complement strand
TTAATTATAAAAGTACCAACGAAATCTTAAGTGAAATGTGTGCATAATAAACCGGAAATTTATTATTGCCATTTATAGATGTTATAGAAATTTTATAAAAAACTTGCCAAAAAGTGTAATTAAAGGTATAATATAGATATACTAAAAAGAAAAACTAAAAATGAGAGGAGCGATTTTTATGGAAATCAAAATTGTAGGAAAGGAACTTAAGGTAACAGATGCTATTAATGATTATGTAGAAAGAAAACTAGAGAGAATTGACAAATATTTTGAAAATGCTACAGCTGATGTAACAGTAAGAACAGAAAGAGAAAGACAAATTGCTGAAATAACAGTATCAGCAAATGGAGATGTATACAGAGCAGTTACAGAAGATAAGGATTTATATGCATCAATAGATAAAGATATAGATATTTTGGAAGGACAAATAAGAAAAGCTAAAACAAAAAAAGAAAGAATGTTAAAAGATTCAACTTTAAAAGTTTTAGAAGTCGAAACACCAAAAGCAGAAATTAAAGATGAAATTTTAAAAATTGAATATTATGATATCAAACCTATGACACCTGAAGATGCAAAATTGGTACTTCAAGAAAGACCAACACAGTTATTCTTAACTTTCGTAAATGTTGAAACTGGTAAAGTAAATGTTATACATAAATTAAAAGATGGAAAAAATTTCGGTTTAATTGAGCCAGAAGCATAATTTGATTAATACTATCTCAAAGTTTAGATTTTGAGGTAGTATTTTTTGTTGAAAAAAATAAGAAAAAATTACTAATAAAAAAAACAAAAAATATGTCAAAAAGTATTGCATATTTTTGTTAGTAAATATATAATGAGCATGATATGAAAAAAATAGGCAAAGAAAAAATTATAAAAATACTTGATATAATTCTGATAATAGTTTGGATGATAACAGTATTTATGTTTTCAAATCAGCAAGGAGATAAATCAAGTAATACTAGTAAAAAGGTAACTATAGCAGTTGTACAAGCTATATCAGATAAAAGTGTAGAAGAAAATGAAAATATAATAGAACAACTAGACAAAGTAGTAAGAAAGTTAGCACATTACTCCATTTATACATTAGGAGGAATATTAATAATAAACTATGCTTATACAACAGATAAAAATATTAAACAAAAGATAGTATATAGCATAGCTTTTGGAGCGTTTTATGCAATTACAGATGAATTACATCAATTTTTTGTATCTAATCGTAGTGCAAGAATTTTTGATGTAGGAATAGACACATTAGGGGTAATGACAGGTATTCTAATATACATATTAATTAGAAAACTGTTTGAAAAAATTAGAGTACATTTTAGACAAAATACATAAGGGGGAACAAAAGGTGAATATTGATGTAACAAACGACAATGTTATGGGCGATATTTCGATTTTAAAACTACCTTCAAAAGGGTATAGAGAACTTTTAGGTAAAAATATACCATATAAAATAGTAAAAAGAACAACTGATATCACTTTATCTACAATAGCAATGATTGCATTATTACCAGTATTTGCATTAATTGCAATAGCAATTAAATTAGAATCTAAAGGTCCAGTATTTTTTAAACATACTCGTATTGGAAAAGATGGAAAAATAATTAAAATTTACAAATTTAGGTCGATGGTTGAAAATGCAGAAGATTTAATAAAGAATTTTACACCAGAGCAAATGAAAGAATATAAAGAAAATTATAAATTATCAAATGACCCAAGAATAACTAAAGTAGGCAACTTCTTAAGAAAGACAAGCTTAGATGAATTACCTCAACTTATTAATATTATAAAAGGTGATTTGTCTATAATTGGACCAAGACCAGTTGTTGCAGAAGAATTAAAAAAATATGGACCTAATATTGAAAAATTTTTAAGTGCAACCCCAGGCTTAACCGGATTTTGGGCTGCAAATGGTAGAAGTTGTACAACTTATGAACAACGCATGCAAATGGAACTTTTTTATATAGATAATGTGTCTTTTAAAATGGATTTGAAAGTGTTTTTTAAGACAATTGAGTCAGTGTTGAAAAGAGAGGGAGCAATATAGTTGAAGAAAAAAATTTTACATATAGTAGAATCTTTTGGAAGTGGAGTCTTTAGTTTCCTCGTAGATTTAGTAAATGGAACATGTAAAGATTTTGATATAGTAATAGCTTATGGAGTAAGAGAAGAAACTTTACCAAATTTTAAAGATTATTTTAGTGATGAAGTAAAATTTATAAAAGTAGAAAATTTTACACGAAGCATAAAACCTTCTAAAGATTTAAAAGCATTAAAAGAAATAAAAAATATAATAAAAGAAGAAAAACCGGACATAGTACATTTACACTCTTCAAAAGCTGGAATATTAGGAAGATTAGCTGTGAATGGAAATAAAATTAAAATGTTTTATAACCCTCACGGCTTTTCTTTTTTGAAACAAGATGATTCAAAATTAAAAAGGACAATTTATTGGTTAATTGAAAAATTTACAGCAATAATTAATAAAAAATGTACAATTATAGGGTGCTCAAATGGCGAATATGAAGAAGCTAAAAAATTAAATAAAAATTCAATTTGTATAAATAATGGAATTGATATTGAAAAATTAGATGAAGAAACAGCAAGATTTGAAGAAAAAATAATAGATTATAATAATTTAAAAATTTGTACAGTTGGAAGAATAGGATATCAAAAAAATCCTGATATGTTTAATAAGATTGCTGAAGCTTTTCCAAATTTGCAGTTTACTTGGATTGGTGATGGAGACTTAAGAGATAAATTAACAAGCCCGAATATTACAATAACAGGGTGGAAAACTAGAGAAGAAGTTTTAAAAATTCTTAATGAACATGATGTTTTTATACTACCATCTTTATGGGAAGGGCTACCTATTTCACTTTTAGAAGCAATGTATCTTAAAAAAATTTGTATTGTTAGTGATTGCATTGGAAATCGAGATGTTATAAGAGATAAAGAAAACGGATTTATTGCAAATAATATATATGAATATCAAAAAATTATTAAAGAAAATATAAAAAATCAAAAACAGAATATAAAAAAAATAATAAATATATCTAAAGTAGATATTATAGAAAAATATACATTAAATGATTTAATATTAAAATATAAGAATATATACAAAGGCTTTAAAGACTACTTTAAGGAGAAGAGTATAGTATGATAAAAAAAGAGAACACTGCTGCAGTGGTAGTAGCATATAACATAGAAAAAAATAAATTATTGGAAAATATAAAAACGTATAGTAAATTTGTTGATAAAATAATTGTAGTGGATAATTCAGATAGAGATAACAATTTGAAAGATATACAAGATTCAAAAATTTCATATATAAAATTAAAGGGCAATGAGGGAATTGCTAAAGGGTTAAATGTTGGTATAAAATATGCAATAGAAAATGAATATTTATATGTACTTACAATGGATCAGGATAGCAGTTTTTCGAACAATCTGATTAATGAATATAGTAAAAATGAAAAACAAGATGTGATTATATATTCACCAAATTATTTTATTGACAGAAAAAAGAAAAAAAAATACAAAAAAAATATAAAATATATGTATTGGACTATGACTAGTGGAAATTTATTAAATTTACAATTATATAAAAAAAATGGTACATTTAAAGAAGAATTATTTATAGATGCTGTTGATTATGAATATTGTCTAAGAGCAAGAAAAAACGGATATAAGATTTTACAATGTAATAAAGCAATTTTAAAGCATAATCCTGGAATAACTAAAATAAAAAAATTTTTGTTTTATAAATATAAATATGGATATATGAGTCCGACCAGACTTTATTATCAAGTAAGAAATTTAAGATATTTAATGATTAATTATAATTGCTATAGAGCATTACTAATCATAATAATAAAGTTAATGAAAATACTTTTTTTATTTGATAATAAAAAAAATTATTTAAAAATGTTTAAAAAAGCTATATTAGATAGCAAAAAGGGTATATATGGCAAAATAGCGGAGGAGTAAGATGAAAAAAATATCTGTAATTATGGGAGTTTATAATCCAAAAGACAAAAATATGCTAAAAAAATCAATTGAATCAATTTTACAACAAACATATCAAAATATTGAATTTATAATTTGCAACGATAATTCAAATAACGAGATTAAAGAAATTTTAAATAATTTTAAGAAGAAAGATGATAGAATTATTATTATAAATAATAAAGATAATTTAGGGTTAGCAGCATCACTTAATAACTGTTTAAAGATAGCTACAGGAGAATATATTGCAAGACAAGACGATGATGATATATCAAAAGAAAATAGATTAGAAGAAGAGATAGAATTTTTGGAAAAAAATACAGAATATGATTTTGTAGGATGCAATTTGGAATTATTTAATTCAGATGGAATATGGGGATATAGAAAACATAATGAAAAACCTGTTAAAAAAGATTTTTTATATGGAAATCAATTTCCACATCCAGCTATGCTATTAACTAAAAAATGTATAGACGATGTAAATGGATATAAGGTTAAGAAAATAACAAGAAGGACAGAAGACTATGATTTATTTATGAGACTATATGCAAAAGGATATAAAGGATATAATTTACAAAAATATTTATATCAATATAATGAAGATATGTATGGATACAAAAAGAGAAAATTTAGATACAGAATTGATGAGTTTTTCTTAAGAATAGAAGATTTTCGTGAATTAGAATTGATGCCTAGGGGGATAATATATATTTTTAAGCCTTTAATATCAGGAATAATTCCTAAAAAAATTTTGAAGAAAATAAATCTGATGAGATATAAAGAAGAGTAGTAATATATGATAAATGTTTAAATGTATTTGATTTATATATACATGAAAAAGAACAAAAGAAGGAGAAAAAATGGGAATATATATATGTTTCATAGTTCTTATGTTTATAGTACTATGTTATGTAAAAAAAGAAAAATATAGTATAGCGGATTTTGTTGCTATTATAATTTTAATATGTTTTTCTGGGTTTAGGTATGGAATAGGTACAGATTATACAATGTATGAAAATATGTATTTAAATATGGATACAATATCAATGTCTATATTTAGAACAGGGGTAGGGTATTATTACCTAACATATTTTTTACATTTACTAATTCCTAATAGTGCAACAGTGTTATTTTTTATAATTTCTGCATTAACTAATATATATATATATAAATTTTGCAAAGAAAATTCTATAAATCCAGGATTATCAGTTTTTTTATATATAACTTTAGGATTTTATACTACATCTTTTAATATTTTTAGACAAATGTTAAGTGTGGCAATTCTACTATACAGTTATAAATTCCTTAATACAAATAAATATATTAAATATGTAATATTTAGTATTCTTGCAATATCAATACATCAATCAGCAATATTTGTAATTTTACTAATTGTTATTTTTAATAAATTATGGCACAAAGAATTAAATGCAAAAGTAATGTTTATAGTTGGAATTATCATTATAATTTCTTATAATACAGTATATTTATTTTTATTAAAACATATAACATCTATATCTGTTTATTCTAATAGTGAAGAATATTCAGCAGGAATAGGAACTTATTTACAATTAATAATATATGGAATTTTATTTTTTATAGTAAATTTAAAAAGAAGACAAATTATTAAAACTAATGAAAACAATTTGGAATATATAAATTTATTTAATATTTCGTATATAATAATGATGGCGGGAATAAAAAATACATTATTTATGCGTATGTCGAATTATTTAAGCATATTTATTATATTGTTAATTCCAGAACTATATAATATATACAATATAAAGAACAAAAAATTAGAAAAAATATGTTTTTATATAAGTTGCATAATATATTTCTTAGTTTTTATATACTCATTCGGTGGAGTTGTTCCGTATGTATCAATATTTACGAAATAGTTAATTGCTAATCAGGAAGGAGAACAAGAAAAAGATAAAATGGTTTCAGTAATAATACCAACATATAAAAGAGCTAATTATATACAAAGAGCTATAAATAGTGTATTGAATCAAACATATTATGATATTGAAATAATTGTTGTAGATGATAATAATCCTAATACACAAGAAAGAAAAGATTTAGAAAATATAATGAAAAACTATAAAGATAATAATAAAATAATATATATACAACATGAAAAAAACAAAAATGGTGCAGCTGCTAGAAACACAGGTATTAAAATTGCCAAAGGAGAATATATTACTTTTTTGGATGATGATGACTTTTTTTTGAAAGATAGAATAGAAAAATTAGTCGATGTATTGAATAATAATCTTGAATATAATGGGGCTTATACAGGTTGTTTAATTTGCAATAATAAAAAAGTTATAAGAACAACAGAAGCAAAAAGGTCAGGAAATTTACAATTAGAAATGCTTAAACAGAAATCATTTTTTGGAACAGGAAGTAACTTGTTTATTAGAAGAGAAGTGTTAAGAGAAATTAATGGTTTTGATGAAAGTTTTAAAAGACATCAAGATTTAGAATTTATGGTTAGATTTTTTGAACAAAATAAAATAGTAGGAATAAATGAGTATTTAGTGGTAAAAAATCAAGATAGCAGGATAAATAGTCCTAATATGGCTGAAAATATTAGGCTGAAAGAATATTATTTAGATAGATTTGAAACACAAATTCAAAAATTTAATAAAAATGAAATATATGGTGAAGCATATTTTCAATTACTTTTACTAGCAATCCAAAGTAAAGATAAAAAAAATTACATGGAAATATTAGAAAAATTGAAAAAATATACTAAAATAAACTTAAAAATGAAAGAGAAGATTTTATTAGAAAAATTAAATTTATTTATTAATATTAAAGAAATATTATATTTTTTTAGAAGAAAAAAAATAAATAATCAATTAAAAAAAGAAATAAAACAAGAAATTAAAGAAATATTTGAAGGGCAAGGTTATGAAAAAACAAACTAGTGTGAAAAAAAATTTTATATATAATATAGTATATCAAATATTAATATTGATTTTACCATTAATAACAGCACCATATATATCGAGAGTAATAGGAGCAGAAGGATTAGGAATCTATTCATATACATATTCTGTAGCACATTATTTTGTTATATTTGCAATGTTAGGATTAAATAATTATGGAAATAGAACTATTGCAAAATATAGAGATAATAAAGAGAATCTATCTAAAAATTTTTGTTCAATATATGCAATGCAACTAATGACATCAGCTTTAGTGATTATTGCATATATTGTGTATGTAATATTATTTGATAATAAATATTTAATATATGCAATTATACAATTAATATATGTACTTTCTGCAGGCTTAGATATAAACTGGTTTTTCTTTGGAATTGAAAAATTCAAACTAACAGTAACAAGAAATTCAGTGGTAAAATTGCTATCAGTTTGTAGTATATTTGTGTTTGTTAAAAGAAAAGAAGATTTAATATTATATGCAGTAATAATGGTAATGGCCTCATTTATAAGTCAAATTTCATTATGGCCATTTTTAAGAAAAGAAATTCATTTTGTAAAACCATCATTAAGTGATATAAAGAAACATATAAAACCAAATTTGATTTTATTTATTCCAGTAATAGCAATAAACTTATACAAGGTAATGGATAAAATAATGTTAGGAAATATGACAAATGTTTCAAATGTTGGATTTTATGAAAATGCAGAAAAAATCATAAATGTTCCATTAGGATTTATAACAGCCCTAGGAACTGTAATGTTACCTAGAATCAGTAATCTTACTGCAAATAAAGAAAAAGAGAAGGTTAAAGAATACATAGATAAATCAATGGAGTTTTCAATGTTTTTATCAATTCCAATAGCACTGGGACTAATTGCTGTAGGTAAAGAATTTGCACCAATATTTTTTGGCGAGGAGTTTGTACAAACAGGAATAATAATACAATATTTAGCTATAACAGTTATATTTATATCACTAGCAAATGTAATAAGAACACAATATTTAATTCCTAATCAAAAAGACAATGTATTTATAATTTCTACAATAGCTGGGGCAATAATAAATTTAATAATAAATTTATTATTAATTCCAAAGTATGAGACAATAGGTGCTACTATTGGAACTATTTTTGCAGAATTGTCTGTAATGTTAATACAGGCTATTTCAGTTTGGAAAGAAATGCAAATAACAAAATACTTAAAAAAATTATTAGTATTTTTTGTAAAAGGTTTAATAATGTATGTTATTGTTTACCAATTAAAATACCTAAATGTTCAAACTGAAATTATAATATTTTTACAAGTAGTAATAGGAGTAATAGTATACTTTTTACTTAATATAAAGTATATAAACTCTATAATAGATGTTAAAAAATATCTAAAAATGGGGAAGGATAAAAATGATTAGCAACTTAAAAAAAATAGCAAGATTCTTAGAAAAACAAATATTATGGTGTTTACCACATAAAATGGCACATAAAATATTTTATTACAGAAAAATGAAAAAAAAATTAAACTTGAAAGAACCTAAAGATCTTAACGAGAAAATTCAATATTTGATGTTGAATAAATATGGAAAAAGAGAAACAGAATTGGCAGATAAATATAAAGTAAGAAATTATATTAAGCAAAAAGGATATGAAGACTTATTACCTAGATTATATGGAACATATCAAAAAGTAGATGATATAGATTATGAAAAATTACCAAACCAATTTGTTTTGAAAGCAAATAATGGATGTGGTGGAGTAATAATATGCTTAGACAAAAACAAATTAAATATAAAAGAATGTAACAGAAATTTAAAAAAAGCTTTGAAAAAAAATTTTGCAAAAGAATCTTTAGAATATCATTATAAAAATATAAAACCTTTAATAATTTGCGAGGAATATATAAATGATGGAACAGGAAAAAATCCAATAGATTATAAAATCAATTGTTTTGATGGAAATGCGAAATGTATATTAGTATGTTCTGATAGGGACAAAGATATGAGGTTACGATATTATGATTTGAATTGGAATTATTTGGACTATACGGCAAAAGAATTAAAAAGTAAAAAAGAATTTGAAAAACCAAAAAATCTTAAAGAAATGATTAAAATAGCAGAAGACTTATCAAAAGATTTTCCATATGTAAGAGTAGATTTATATAATGCAAAAGGCAAGATATATTTTGGCGAATTAACATTTACTCCTTCTGCTGGAATGATTCATAGTATGGACCAAAATGGATTAAATGAACTAGGAAAATTAATAAATTTAGAAAAAATAAATTGAATATAATTAAGAGTTAAAAATTTAATATCAATATTAAACAATTAAGAAAGAAGATGTAATTATGAAAATAGTTGTAGCAGGAACAGGATATGTAGGATTAGTAACTGCTGTATGTCTAACAGAAGTTGGACATACAGTAACTTGTGTTGATATAGATGAAAATAAAATAAAAATGTTAAAAGAAGGAAAATCACCAATATTTGAACCAGGTTTGGAAGAAATTATGTTAAAAAATAAAGATATGTTAACATATACAACGAACAGTAAAGAAGCATATAAAAATGCTGATGTCATATTTATAGGAGTAGGAACTCCAGAAAAAAGAGATGGAAGTGCAAACTTAAAGTATGTTTATGGAGTTGCTGAAGAAATAGCAGAAAGCTTAGAAAAAGACTGTGTAGTGGTTGTAAAATCAACAGTTCCAATAGGAACAAATGATAAGGTAGAAAAATTGATAAAAAATAAAGTTAAAAAAGGCATAAAAGTAGAAATTGTATCAAATCCAGAGTTTTTATCACAGGGAACAGCTGTTAGAGATACTTTACATGCGCAAAGAATAGTATTAGGAGTACCAACTAAAATAGCGGAAAAGACAATGAGAGAAGTATATGATGAATTTAATATACCATATGTAATAACAGATAGACCAAGTGCTGAAATGATAAAATATGCATCAAACGACTTTTTAGCACTAAAAATTTCATATATAAATGAAATAGCAAATTTGTGTGAAATAGTTGGAGCAAATGTAGAAGATGTAGCTAAAGGTATGGGAATGGATTCAAGAATTGGAAATAAATTTTTAAATGCAGGAATTGGATATGGAGGCAGTTGTTTTCCAAAAGATACCAAAGCATTGCATTGGCTAGCGAATTTTTATGATTATGAATTAAAAACAATAAAAGCAGCAATAGAAATTAATGCAAATCAAAAACTAAAATTAATAAAAAAAGCAAGAAAATATTATGAAACATTTGAAAATCTTAATATTGCTGTACTAGGATTAACATTTAAGCCTAATACAGATGATTTAAGAGAAGCACCATCATTAGATAATATACCAATATTATTAGAAGATGGAGCTAATATAAAAGTTTATGATCCTGTTGGAGAAAAAAATTATAAAAAAATATATCCAAATGAATTAAAATATTGTAAAAGTATTGAAGAAACCTTAAAAGATACTGATATATGCTTTATATTTACAGAATGGGATTTTGTAAAAAATATAGATATTTCAGAATTTGAAAGATTGATGAAAAAACCAATAATAATAGATGGTAGAAATTGTTATAAAATAGAAGATGTAAAAAAATATAATGTAATATATGAGTCAATAGGTAGAAAAACAATTAATAATATATAAGGAGAAACGTATGGAAACAATTAATATTTTGTGGACAGGTGGATGGGATAGTACTTTTAGAGTCATAGAACTTTCTAGAGAAAAAGTTAAAATACAGCCATATTATGTACTTGATAATACTAGAAATTCACAAAAAAATGAGTTAGAAACAATTAATAAAATTTCCGAAAAATTAAAAAAATTTAAAGATACAAAAGCAGAAATATTACCAATTAAATTAATAGAAATGGATAGTATTGAAAAAAATGAAGAAATCACACATATATATATTAAAATGCATAAAAAATATAAAATTGGAAGTCAATATGATTATTTAGCACGTTTAGCATTAAATGTTGATAATTTAGAATTAGGATTAGAAAATGAACCATCATCAAAAGCATTGAATTTTATTAATTTATGTGGAAAATTAAAGAAAACTAAAATTAAAGGAATAGATACATATGTATTAGATACTGAAAACTCCAAAGAAGAATTAATTAAGTTATTTGGTAATTTAAATTTCCCAATTATAGATAAATCTAAAATGGAAATGAAAAAAATTACAGACAAAATGGGATATAAAACAATTATGGATATGACATGGTTTTGTCATAATCCAATAAATAATGAACCATGTGGTTTTTGTAATCCATGTATTTCAACAATAAGAAGTGGATTCAGTTATAGATTCCCAGAAAATTCATTAAAGAGATATAAAAGAAGGAAAATTGATAGAATAGTTAGAAAAATTAAAAAAGTTTATAAAAAATGTTTAAAACATACCTAAAAATCACCTAAAAATTCCCACAAAAAAATTCAAAAAAAATTAATAAAATTTTTCAAAAAAAGTATTGCATAATAAAAAATGTAATGGTATAATCAAGGAGAAATTTAACAAAGGAAAGGGAGAATGAGAATGAAAAAATTAGTAACAGTATCATTATTAATTGTAATGTTAGTAATAGCATTAGGAACAGGGGTACAAGCTGCAACATCAGCAACATTAGCAGATGAACTATATGCAAAAGGACAAGCATATGGAATGACAGCATCAGACAAAGTAAAAATAGAAAGATACCTATCAGAAAACCCAGTAACAGATGATGAAGCAAATGCCATAATAGCAAAAGCAGATGAAGCAGTAGCTGTAATGACAAATGCAGGAGCAACAAACTATGATGATTTAACAACAGAACAAAAAAATCAATTAAAAACAATAGCAACATCAGCAGCAGACATCATAGATGTTAAATTAGTTTTCAAAACAGGATCAGTAGAAGTATATGACAATACAGGAAAATTAATAGAAACAGTTACAGAAAATAATGGAAAACTAGCATATACAGGAAATAACGTAAATGTTGTTTTAGTTGTTTCTATAGTAGCAATAATTGCCCTAGCTATAACTGTTGTAGCAAAGAGAACAATTGCAAATGCAAAATAAATTAGTAAAAGCATTTAAAGCAACTATTAGTAGTATAATAGTTGCTTTATTAATTACAGGGTTACTAATACTTGTAATAAAACTATTTTTTGGGCAAGAAATAGAGCAAGCATTTTCATTAGTAAACAAAGTATCAATAACGATAGACGAAAATAGAGTAGAAGAGCCAACACAGATAAACGAAGAAAAAAACACACTAGAAAACTATCCTGAATATGGAACAAAATATGGAACAATCGAAATAGAAAAAATCGATTTAGAATTACCAATATATTTTGGAGACACATTAGAAATCCTAAAAAACGGGATAGGACATTCAAGTGGAAGTTATTTTCCAGGAGAAGGTGGCTCAATAATATATATGGGGCATAACTATAAAAAAATGTTAAGAAGATTAGGAGAAGTACAAAAAGGAAACCTAATAAAAATAACAACAACATATGGAGAATACACATATAAAGTATATGATATGCAATTAATAAAAGAAACAGAACTAGACAAATTACCAGTTCAAAGAGAAAAAGAAATATTAATGTTATATACATGTTATCCATTTAATAACATAGGATATGCAACACAAAGATATGTAGTATATGCAGAACTAGAAAAGTAGAAACGAAAGGAAAAAGAAAATGAAAATAATAGCAAAAATAATAAAATTCATATTAATAACAATATTAGTAATATGTATTATAGCAATAGGAATGAGTAAAATAGTTTCTTCTACGATTTTAGACAAAACATATACTATGCAAAAACTAGAAGAAACAAATTTCTATTCAGAAACATATGAACTTGTAAAATCAAATTTTGAAAATTACATATATCAATCAGGATTAGAAGAAACAGTATTAGAAGATATATGTACAGAAGAAAAAGTGAAAAATGATATAGAACAAATAATATCAAATATTTATGATGGAACAGACATAAAAATAGACACAACAGAAATATCAGACAAATTAAATGCAAACATAGATGAATTAAATATAAAAAACAGTAGAAATGAAAAAGCAATAGAACAATTTGTTAAACATATAACAGATGAATACACAAATACAATATTACATACAAAATATGAAGATGAAATAAATAATGCATATGGAAAAATAACAAATTTAATCGAAAAAGCAAATACTGTAATAATAATTGCAATAATTGCTGATGTAATAATAATTATATTATCAAACATAAAAAAAGTATCAAGAAACCTTCAAGACTTAGGAATAGCATTATTAGGAAGTTCAAGTTTTGTGCTAATTGCAAATAATATAGTACAAACAAAAGTAAATATAGCAGGAATAAAAATATTTAATGATTCATTTTCAGAAGTAGTAGTAACAATATTGCAAAATATTGTCGAAAAAATAAATACATTTGGAATGATAACATTGGTAGTGGCAATAATATTGATAGTAATATATATAATAACAATTTTATTGCAAAAAACAAAAGAAGAAACAACAGAGAAATAGGGGGAAACGATGGAAGAACTAGATTTAAAAGAATTATTACAAATTTTTTGGGAAAAAAGATTACAAATAATATTAATAACAGCAATATGTGTAACAATAGGTGCAATATATAGTTTTGGTTTTGTAACACCAAAATACGAATCAATAACAACACTATTATTAGCAACAAATTCATCAGGACAAGTTACAGATGGTACAGAATCATCAATAACAACAACAGATATAACATTAAACTCAAAATTAGTATCAACATATAGAGATTTAGTTAGAAGTGACAAAGTAATAAGAAATGTAATATCAAATTTAGCAATAGAAAAAGATGCAGAAGAACTTAAGAAAAATGTTACTGTAAGTGCAAGAGAAGATACAGAAATAATAGAAATAACAGTAACAGATGAAGACCCAGTATTAGCTGCAAAAATAGCAAATGAAATAGCAAAAGTATTTATAGAAAATGTAAAAGAATATTATGGAATAGAAAACTTGCATGTTGTAGATGAAGCAGAAGTTGAAGAACAACCAGCAAATATAAATCACATAAAAGATATAGTAATATTTGGATTTATAGGCATAGTAGTTGCATCAATGTATGTGTTAATTGTCAATATGTTAGATACAACAATAAAATCTTCAGAAGATATAGAAAAAATAACTGGAGTTACAGTACTTGCATCAATTCCTATATATGAAACTATAGATGAAAAACCAAAATCAAAACGCAGAAGAAGAAGAGGAGGTGCAAGATAATGAAAAAAGAATTAATAGCACATAAAGATCCAAAATCTCCGGTTTCTGAAATATTTAGAACATTAAGAACAAATATCCAATTTATGAGTTCAAATAAAAAATTAAAAACATTACTTGTAACATCAACATACCCGGGTGAAGGAAAAAGTTGGGTAGCATCAAATTTATCAGTAGCATTTGCACAAGCTGGAAAAAGAGTAATATTAATAGATGCAGATATGAGAAAAGGAAGAATATACAATATATTTGGAGTATTACCACGACCAGGACTTTCTAATTACTTATCAGGAGTAAATGAAAATAGTCAAGAAGCAAATAATTTAATAAATTATTTGCGTGAAACAGAAGTTCCAAATTTATTTGTAATGCCAGCAGGAAATATTCCTCCAAATCCATCAGAACTATTAATAACTCCTCAAATGGTTGAACTTTTAGAAGAATTAAAAGAAGAATGTGATTTAATAATAATTGATGGAACACCATCAAAATTAGTAACAGATGCTGTAATATTATCAAGAATAGTTGATTCAACAATAGTAGTAACTGCACATAATCAAACTAAAAAAGATGATTTACAAAAAGTTATAAGAGACATAAAAAATGTTGGGGGAAATATAGCAGGAGTGGTTTATAATAAAATACCAGTTTCAGCTAAAAAATATAATGAAACATATTATTATGCTTCAAAAACCCCTACACCAAAATCTAGAAGTGAAATTGAACAAGAACAAAAAAGAGAAGCTTTAAGAGCAAGAGCTGCAGAAATGATGAATAAAAAAACTGAAATAACTAGAGAAGAAACAGAATTACCAAAAGCAATGAGAAAAGAAAAAATCGAACCAGAAAGAGAAAAAACACCAGAAGAGAAAACAGCAGAAGTGCTAAGAGAATTTAATGAATATCTAAAAAAAGAAAAAAGAACAAATAATAATAGGAGATAAAGATGATAGATTTTCATTCACATATATTACCACAAATAGATGATGGTTCAAAAAGTTATAATGAAACAATAGAAATGTTAGAAGAAGCAAAAAATGCAGGATTTGAAAAAATAATTTCAACATCACATTATATAGAAAAATATTACGAAATTAATGAAGAACAAAGATTGCAATTGCTTAAAAATATAAACTTCCAAGATATAAAACTTTATCTTGGAAGTGAAATTTATGTGACAAATGAAATAGTTCAATTATTAAAAGATAAAAAGGCTTCTACTATTAATAATTCTAGATATGTATTATATGAACTTCCAATGCATTCAAAAAATATGAATGATAAAGAAATTATTTATAGAATTGTTGAAAATGGATATGTTCCAATAATTGCACATCCAGAAAGATATAGTTATGTTCAGGAATCTCCAGAATATGTAGAAGAACTTGCAGAAATGGGAGCATTATTTCAATCAAATTATGGTAGCATTATTGGCATGTATGGAGAAAAAGCTAAAAAGACAGTAAAGAAATTATTAAAACAAAATCTAATACATTTTTTGGGTTCTGATGTGCATAGACCAGAACAGATATATCCTAAAATATCTAAAATCTTAAAAAAACTAAACAAAATTGTGTCACAAGAAAAACTTGAAGAATTGACTACTTTAAATGCACAAAAAGTTTTAAACGATGAAGAAATTGATATATAAAACATATTTCGAATTTAAGAAATATGTTTTTTTATAAAAATATAAAAAACTATTGAAATATCTGTAAAAATGTGGTAATATAAATTCGTTATAATCAATAACTAAACATCTTAGGAAATACAAAATTAATTTAAAATCAATTTATTATTCTACAATTTAGTAGAAAATTAATTCAAGCGATTAAATTCGAAAAAAATTATATCTTGAATTTTAAGAAAAATTGAAATTTTTTAGTAAAGGAGGTGATAAGGAATCGAAAAATATGAATTTACATATGCAGACTATGTCTTATTGACTCAGAAGAATTATTTTGGAATAGAAGAAAAATTATTGGAAAATGAAGAAAAAAGAAAAATTACTCAAAAACATGATAAGTCATTTAAAAAAGCTTTAGAAACTCCTGAAGAAATGTCAAATTTTCTTAATAATTTTTTAAATATAAAAGTTAATAACAAAGAAATAAAAAGATATGCAACAGAAAATATAACAGAACAATATGAAGTAAGATTATCAGACATAGTTTATAAAAAAGAAGGACAAGAAATATATTATATTGTTGAACACCAATCAACGATTGATTTTAACATGCCATATAGAATGTTGAGATATTGTATGGAACTAATGAGAAAAATAATAGAAGATAGCAAACAAAAAATATATCCAACAATAGTTCCAATAGTAATATATACAGGAGAAAGAAAATGGACAATAGCAAAAAATTTTGCTGATAGACAAGAATTATCAAAAGATGAATATAAAGAATATAAAATAGATATGAAATATAAATTGATAGATATAAATGAAATATCTAATGAAGAGTTATTGATTAAACAAACATATATAGCAAGTATAATGCTAATAGAAAAAAGTAGAAACAAAGAAGAAATGGTAGCTAACATAAAGAAAATTATAGAAAATACTAAAGACATAAAACAATTGATGAAATTAAAAAATTATATAATATTTATACAAAAAGATATATTACAAGGAGAAGAAGAAGAAATATTAGAAATAATTAGTAGAAGGGTGGGAAATGACCAAATGAGTACACTAATAGAAAGATTAAGAAGAGAAAATGACGCAATAAGAAAAGAAGCAAGAGAAGAAGCAAGAAAAGAAGTAAGAGAAGAAGTAAGAGAAGAAGTAAGAGAAGAAGAGAGAAAAGAAGCAAGAGAAGAGGCGAGAGAGGAAATGTTACAAATTTTAAATGAAAAACTATTAAAAGAAATGCTAAAACTAATTGTAAAAATGTTAAAAAATGGAGAAACAGAAGAAAAAATTAAAATGTATACAAATGCAACAGATGAACAAATACAAGAAGGAAAAAGACAACTAGGGATTACAGTATAAAATATAAAGGCAGGAGCACATCTCCTGCCTTTATATATGTATAAACATAGATAAAACCAAGAAAAATACTTCTGCCAAACTAGTACCAAAAAAGTACTAAAAAACTAATATATAGTTAAACTATTTGTTAGCCATATTATTTTCAACTTGTTGTATCATTTTTCTAACCATATTTCCACCGATTCTACCAGCATCTTTAGCTGATATATCTCCATTATATCCATCTTTTAAAGTAACACCTACTTCTGAAGCAACTTCGTATTTGAATTTATCTAAAGCGCTCATAGCTTCTGGAACTAATTTTTTGTTACTGTTGTTTGAGTTTGCCATGTTTTTTCACCTCCTGCTATATATAACATTTCTTAGAAAAAACTATTGCTTTTTCTAAATATATGATGTACAATTTTTGAGAAAATAAACAGGAAAAATTTTGAAAAAACAAAAAAATAAAAGAAAGAGGTACAAATATGTATAAATTAGTAGCAATAGATTTAGATGGGACAATGTTAAACTCATATGGAATAGTAACTCAAAACACAAAAGAAGTAATAAAAAAAGTTCAAGAAAAAGGAATAGAAGTAATAATAGCATCTGGAAGACCAATTGATTCAATAAAAACAATTGCAAAAGAAATTGAAAGCGAAAATTATTTTATATCAGGAAATGGTGCTATATTATATGATATAAAAAAAGATGAAATAATATACGAAAATATACTAAAAAAAGCAAAAACGCTAGACATAATTAAAATATGTGAAGAAAATAGTATATATTATAACATATATACAGAAAAAGAAATTTTAGCTAAAAGCTTAAATTATAATGTGTTATATTATTATAAAGAAAATCTAGATAAAGAAGAAAAAAATAAAACACATATAAAAATTGTAGAAGATTTATACAAATATCTAGAAGAAAGAAACGAAAAAATAATAAAAATAACAATATGTGATAATAACAAATCAATATTTAATTCAATATTAAAAAAGCTTAAAACAATAGATGATATTGAAGTTTTAGAAGTATCACATATGTCAAGAAAAATAATCAGACAAGGTACAGAGGAAGTTCCAATAGAATATTTTTATACTGAAATTTCTGCAAAAAATGTAGATAAATGGTATGCAATCCAAATGTTAGCTGAAAAATTAAATATAAAAAAAGAAGAAATTGTCGCAATAGGAGACAATGTAAATGATGAAAAAATGATTAAAGAGGCAGGACTAGGTATAGCTATGGGACAAAGCTCACCTAAAATAACAAAAATTTCCAATTATATAACAAATAATAATAATGAAGAAGGAGTTGCAAATGCATTAAAACACATAATTTCAAACTAATATTACAGAAATATTACAATAATATTAAGTTTATATTACAAAATGCAAACTTTGTTGATTTTACTCTAAAAAAGGTGTAAAATTAAAAAAGAAAGTATTATAGCGAAAAGCTAAAAGGAGGAATTTGAAGTGGCAGTTAATCCAATGCAAAGAAAAGCAAGAAATTCATTTTTATTAGGAATGATTTTAACTCTAATAATTACAGGAGTAGTAATAGCTTTATTATTTTTACAATTAAAGAAAGTAAAAGATGAACAAGCAGCAGAAGCTGCAAAATTAAGAAATGTATATACACTAAAATATGATGTAAAATCAGGAGAAATATTAACAGAAGATATGTTTGAAATGATAACAGTAAGTGAAGATACAATACCTAAAAATGCAACATCATTATCTACAGTAATAGATGCATGGTATTTACAAACAGAAGATGGAAAAACAATAAGTAGAGATGAAGAAGGTTTATATATAAATGAAACAGATAATTTAATGGAAGTAGATTCATCACAATCAAATTCAAGAAATACATATACATATGATGATAATGGCACAATACTTTATTTTATGAGTACAACAAATAGTGAAGGAAATGATGTAACAAGATTATATGAAGAAATGAATACAGGAAATGTATATAAATATGTACTCAACAATGGAACTATAACAAGAGAATTTATAAAATTAAACTCAGTACCATTATTAGCAAAAATTGATATAAAAGCAAAAACAGTAATAACAGATGATTATGTAGTACAATCAGATGAAGTTACAACAGATGATTTAAGAGAAGAAGAATATAATATGATAGTATTACCAGTGGATTTGGAAACAAATGATTATATTGATATAAGATTAATGCTTCCAAATGGACAAAATTTCATAGTTATATCAAAAGCAAAAGTAGAAGTTCCAGAAAATGCAGATGGAACATATGTAGCAGATACAATAAAAATAAAATTAAGAGAAGATGAAATACTTTCAATATCAAGTGCTATAGTTGAAGCATATGGAATAGAAGGAGCATATTTATATGCAACAAAATATGTAGAAGCAGGACTACAAGGAGAAGCAATACCAACATATGTGCCAAATGCAGAAGTATCAAAACTATTGGGATATAGTAGTACACCAGATGGCAGAATGCAATTTACTAACCCTGCAATAATAGAAACAGCTAAAGAAGAATTAAGAAGAAGATATGCTAATACAGGTACTAGAAATGAATCTTTACAACCAATGATTGATGGAAATGAAGATTATCCAACAAATGTACAAGATGGATTAAATGAAGGAACAGCAAAATCACAAGAAGCAAGAGCTAATTATTTAGAATTGCTAACAGCACAATAAAGTAGCAAGGGCATAAAAAATTATGCCCTTACTACAAAGTTTTGAAACTAAAAAGAAAGGAAGCAAACTATATGAAAAAAATAGGGTTTATAGGCGTATATGACAAAACAGATTTAATATTAGGAATAGCAAAAATCCTAGTAGAAGCACAAAAGAAAGTTTTAGTAATAGACGCAACCGAAATTCAAAAAAGTAGATATGTAGTTCCAGTTATAAACCCAACGAAATCATATATAACTGAATTTGAAGGTATAGATGTAGCAGTTGGTTTTGAAACATTAGAAAATATAAAACAATATCTTGCACTAGAAGGGGAAGAAAAATTTGATTATGATTATATGTTAATAGATACAGATAATTATAATGGAATAGTTGGATTTAATTTGGCTGATTCAGAAAAATTATATTATATAACATCATTTGATGCATATTCACTAAAAAAAGGCATAGAGGTTTTAAGCCAAATAGAAATACCATTACATATGACAAAAATATTTTTCTCAAAAGAAATGCTAAAAGAAGAGGAAGAATATTTTGAATATTTAGCATTAGGATTAAAAGTGATATGGAATGAAGACAAACTATATTTCTTGCTAGAAAATGGAGATAAATCAGCAATAACAGAGAATCAGAGGGTTTCTAGAATAAAATTTAAAAACTTAAGCAATGAATACAGAGAAAATGTAGTATATTTAGTAAATGACATAGAAAAAGAAATTGATGAAAGAAAAATAAGAACAATAATGAAAAATCTATAAAGGAGAAGAAAAATGCCAATTGTAACATTTTGGAATAATAGAAGAGAACAAACAGGTAAAACATTAACATCAGTTGCTGTGGCAACAAAAATGGCGATAGAACGTAATTTTAAAATTCTATTAATTTCAACAGGCTATAAAGACCCTACTATGAAAAATTGTTTTTGGGTAAGTGCAAATAAAAATAAAAATTCATTTTTAGGACCTAGAAATAATATAGCAGTTGAAAATGGAATAGAAGGATTATCAAAATTAATAAAGAGTAATAAAATTCAGCCATCTATAATTACAGACTATACAAAAGTAATCTTTAAAGGAAGACTAGAAGTACTTTCAGGATATGTTGGAGCACCTGATAAAAACAATGATGAAAATTTACAAGATTATAGAGATTTATCAGATTGTTATGTTGAATTAGTTAAATTAGCGAATCAATATTATGATATGGTGTTAGTTGACTTAGATAATAAGTTAGAAGAAAGTGTAAAAAAAGAAATTTTAGATATATCTAATGTAAATGTGTTAGTATTAAGCCAAAGAATAGTAAGCTTAGATAGTTATAATAACATGAAAAATAATGAAAAAGAATTAGTAGGTCCAAAATGTATACCAGTAATAGCAAAATACAATAAAAAAACAAAATACAATAAGAAAAATATAATGAAATATTTAGAAGAAAAAAAAGATTTAAATCTTGTACCATTTAATACACTATTTTTTGAAGCAGCAGAAGAAGCTAATGTTACAGAATTTTTCTTAAAACTAAGAGATATAAAAGATACAACAGATACAAATTATTTCTTTATGTCAGAAGTTTTAAAACTAACAAATGCTATAATAACAAGAATACAAGACTTGCAAATGAAAATGAGGTGAAAAAATGTCTATATTTAATACAATATTAATAATAGTTATCTTTGTAGCAGCAGTAATGGGAATTTTATATTATATAAATAAGAATAAAAATGCAGAAGTAGAGCAAGAAGTTGAAAAAGATGATAAAACATATACATTAGATAAAATGAGAGATTTCGTAAAGAAAAGACTAGATGAAATTACAAAAGTAAATTTATATGATATAGGTCTTTCTGAAGAAGAATTAAAAAGAAGAAAAAATAAAAAATATGCATTAAAAAAGGCTTTAAAAGGATGTACATATGGAGATGTTAATGACAAGAGATATGTAAAGGAATTAATAGCAGACTTATTATCAAAAGAATATGGAATTGATGAAACAAATATATCAAGTGCTATTCCATTTGATATTCCATCTTTATTAACTTCTCAAGATAAATTTGATATATTATTATATGTATATAAAAAAGAATTTGGATATGAGGCATTAACTCAATTAATAAAAAGATATAATTTAGCAACATTAAAATACATACAAGGTGAAACAAAACCATGTTATGTAATAACAGATGAAGAAATAGATGAAATATTTGAAAAAGAAAAAATAGTATTATCTTTCCAAGATAAACTAGAAGTTGTAGTACAAAGAATATATCAACATTACAAAGGTTATAGTAGTATTGATGAAATAAGAGACATGAACATAGATGGTGTATCAGGTGGTGTATCTGGTTTACCAGAAAGCTTTTTAAGTCAAGTAGCGCAAACTGATGGAGATTATCTAGATCAAGTATCAGAACATAAAGTACCAAGAGCATGTGATAGTATTTGGATATTCTTCCAAGGTAAATCAATACGTTTAGCATTTTTATCATTTGGCACAGAAGCAGAATTAAAAAGGGTATGTCAAAACATTTATAAATATAATAACCCAGGACAATTATCAGATACAAATGGTTATAAAATCAATGAAATGAAAGATGGTTCTCGTGTCGTTGTAGTAAGACCAAGCATGTCAGAAACATGGGCATTCTTCGTAAGAAAATTCGACGTAAAAAGAGCAACACTAGAACAAATAATCACATTTCCTGGATATGAAGATGCAATCAATTTACTAAAATATTTAGTAAAAGGAGCAAGAATCATATCACTAACAGGTGAGCAAGGTTGTGGTAAAACAACAATGCTTATGGCAATGATAGAAAATATATATGAAACAATGAACTTGCGTATCACAGAAACTGCATTCGAGTTACACTTAAGAAAAATATATCCAACAAGAAATATCTTATCAATGCGTGAAACAGATACAATAGCTGGACAAGAGTGTTTGGACGTTCAGAAAAAGACAGATGGTTCTGTAAACATCATAGGTGAGGTTGCAACAGACCCTGTAGCATCATGGATGATTCAATCAGCACAGGTTGCATCTAAATTTACATTATTTACTCACCATGCTAAAACATTCCCAGACTTAGTAACAGCATTACGTAACTCAATGTTAAGAGCAGGAGTATTCAAAAATGAAAAAACAGCAGAAGAACAAGTAGTACAAGTATTAAATTTTGATATACATTTAGTAAAAGACTTTAGAGGAAGAAGATATATAGAAAGAGTTACAGAATGTATACCTGTAGAAGATACAACAACATATGATCATGACTATAAGAGTGAAAAAACAATGGATGGAAAAGTTGAAAAATTCTTCCAAAATGCAACAACATATTTTTCAAAATCAACAGAACAAAAATTATATACATATCAAAATATAATGGAATATGTAGATGGAGAATATGTAATGACAAATAAAATTACAGATAAAAACTTACAAGAAATGAGAGCAAATATGGATGAATCTGATATAGAAGAATTTGACCAATTTGTTAACAGATTATGGGGAGACCAAATTAGACATGAAAAAGAAATGGCAGAAGTTAATGTTGGAACTTCTATAGAACAAAAAAGAAGAGGAAGAAAACCAAAAAATGAAATATAAAAACAAACTTTAGGAGGTGTTTTATATAGATGAGTACTGAAATGCTAAAATACATTATGATGGGAACAGGTATACTTTTTGCAATAATAATAATAGCATATTTAATTTTAAATAAAAAAATGCAAAAATCTGAATATAGACAGATGAAAAAATTGCAAGAAGGTACGAAAGCAAATACTTTTTCAATGGATATAATGTACCAAAAATTATACATCACCTATATGAAAATACCTTTTATAAAAAGATATTTATACAAATTAAGAAGAAGACTAGAAATATTAAATATAGATGATGAATATACAACAAGAAAAGATACAGCAAGAATTTTATCAAAAGCAATATTAATTTTAATACCGGTTGTATTATTAACTATAATAATTACAAGTTCAAACATATTATTAATGAGTATATTGTTAATATTTGAATTATTCATAGTAGATACAATGGTCGATGGAATGGTAGATAAAATTGACAATAAATTACTAAAAGAACAAATTGATTTCTTTGCAGAAATTAGACATGCATATCATGAATTTAACATGGTAGAAGAAGCTATATATCAAGTATCACTAGATGATGAAAAAAGTGTTTCAAGACAAGGAGAAAAAATATACGAAATATTAATTTCTGATGATCCTGAAACAGAATTAGAAAAATATTATGATATAGCACCAAATAGTTATTTAAAGGAATTTGCTGGTATATCATATTTAACAAGAGAGTTTGGAGATAGAAAAGAAGATAATGGTTCATCTCTATACTTAAAAAATATAGATAATATAACACAAGAGATGCAAATTGAAATATTAAAAAGAGATAAATTAAACTATGTATTCCAAAGTTTAGCATTTATCTCAATAGCACCAGTATTATTATTAGAACCATTAAAAAGTTGGTCAGTATCAAACTTTACATTTACACAAAGTTTTTACAATGGAAAATTAGGAATGATAGTACAGATATTAATAGTTGTATTAACTGTAGTATCATATATAATGACAAGAAAATTAAAAGACAATGGTGGAGTTCAAGTAGAAATAGCAAAAAACGAACATCCATGGCAAGAAAAAGTATATAAAAACCCAATATTAAAAAGAGTTGTAAATTGTTTTATTCCAAAAAAAGGAACAAAAGATTATCGAAAGATGCAGAAACTTTTGAAAGACTCGGCATCTAAGTCAAAGATGGAATGGGTATATATAAACAGAATATGTTTAGCTGTAATAACATTTTTTGCAACAATATTATTAGCAGCACAATTACATCAAATAGCAATAAATTATGTATATACAGAGCCGACGACAGATTCTATGGTAATGGGAACTCTGTCTGATGAAAATCAGAGGGCAGCAGATGAACTGACTAAACAAGATAATTATTTCCTTGATAAACTAAAAGGAGATTTAGATATAACAGTAGAAGAAATACAAACTGAAATGATAAGATCTACATATTACGAAGAAAATGATGAAAACTTAGAAAAAGATTCAGAAAGAATTTTAGAAAAATTAAGAATAATAAATTCAGAAAGTATGAAATGGTCTGAAGAATTATTAGCAATAGTATTAGCATTAGTTGGATACATGGCACCTGTATGGATGATGATGTTCCAAAAGAAAATGAGAGAAATGGAAATGGAAAGCGAAGTAATGCAATTCCAAACAATAATTTTAATGCTTATGAAAATTGAAAGAGTAAATGTAGAAATGATATTAGAGTGGCTAGAAAGATATGCAAATATCTTTAAAGAACCAATTGCAAGATGTGTTAACAACTATGAAGCAGGAGCATGGGAAGCATTAGAAGAATTAAAAAATTCAGTTACAAATAGGGATATGATAAGAATTGTAGAAAGTTTACAAGCAGCAGTTGAAAAAATACCAATTAGAGAAGCTTTCGATGAGTTAGATGCAGATAGAGATTATCATCAAGAAAAGAGAAAAGATGCAAATAATATTTTAATATCAAGAAAAGGTTTAATTGGAAAAGGTGTAGGTTTTGCACCAATGGTATGCCTATTTGTTGGATATTTAATAATTCCATTAGTAGTAATTGGATTAACAAGTATGACAGATGCATTCTCTCAACTTAGTTAATAAAAATTTATGCTTGGAGGTTTAGATGGAAAATGCAACAAAAGCCTTGCTAATTTCAGCAGCAGTTATGATAGCTATTATGGTATTATCATTGTTAATGATAGCTTATAATCAGATATCAGATTATTATCAAAATCAACATACAGATGCAATGGCAAAGCAAATAGGAGAATTTAATGAAAATTTTATAAATTATCAAAGAGATAACATAAGAGGTAGTGAACTTCTATCTCTTATGAATAAAGTAATCGACTTTAATGAAAGAGAGTCATATGCTGATGGAACAAATTATAAAAGGATAGAAGTAACAATAAAGATTGATAGTCAGTATTTAGATGATTTTACATATCCTGTGGATTCTTCTAATGAGATGTCAAATCGAACATTGATAATTTCATCTGATGAAATAACAAATAAAACAGGTGTAGGAAATAATAGAGAAAAGGATAGAAAATTAATAGCATTAACTGGAGTGGAAACAGACTTAATACAAGATGCTAATGCTGCCGGTATATCAGGTTTAGATAAAGGAAAATTAGAAACTTTATCATCAAATATAGGAAATATCATAGTAGATGAAAAAGCTACAGATCAATATAGTGAATCAATTAGAACTAAAAGAGAGAATATATTAAAAGAAATTTTAGAAATGAATAATATAACTGCTAAGCAGATAAAAGTAATAAAAGAAATTACATATCAATATTATCAATTTATGCAATTTAAAAGAGCATATTTTAATAGTTCTGGAGAATTTGAAATAGACCCAGATACAGGAAGAATATGTGGTATGAATTTTGAAGTTAGTACACAAAACGGTTCAGTTG
>CALXJU010000026.1 GCA_944388705.1 uncultured Clostridia bacterium | reverse complement strand
CAAGATTATATATATGGTGAAATATTCGCTAATAAAATAAAGATATTTTTTAGTGAAATATTCAAAAATTATTGACAGAAAGGATGAATATGAAAAATTATATAACAATAATTGGTGGAGGCTTAGCTGGAAGTGAAGCAGCTTACCAAATTGCCAAAAGAGGAATAAAAGTAAAATTATATGAAATGAAACCAATAAAATATTCAGAAGCACATAGTAATGAAAATTTAGCAGAGATAGTATGTAGTAATTCATTTAAATCAAATTTACATACAAATGCATGTGGTTTGTTAAAAGAAGAACTAAGAGAATTAGATTCATTACTAATAAAAATTGCGGATGAAACACAAGTTCCTGCAGGACAAGCGCTAGCAGTAGATAGAGAAAAATTTTCGCAAAAGGTAACAGAAGAACTAGAAAAAAATAAATTAATAGAAATAATTCATAAAGAAGTGGTAGACATTAAAGAAATGAGCATAGATGGAATAGTTATAATAGCAACAGGTCCTTTAACATCAGAAGGAATGGCAAAAGAAATATCAAGAATAACAGGACAAGATAAATTATACTTCTATGATGCTGCAGCACCAATAGTTACAAAGGAGAGCATAGATTTTAATATTGCGTTTTATGGGAATAGATATGAACAAGAGAAAGGAAAACAAGAAACAGAAGAAGAATGGAAAAAAAGAATAAAAAATCAAGGTGCAAGCTATATAAATTTACCGATGAACCAAGAAGAATATGAAGAATTTTATAATGAACTCGTAAATGCAGAGGTAGTGACATTACACGAATTCGAAAAAAGAGAAATATTTGAAGGATGTATGCCATTAGAAGTAATGGCTAAAAGAGGAAAAGATACATTAAGATATGGACCATTAAAACCAGTAGGATTTGATGACCCAAGAACAGCCAAAAGGCCATATGCTGTTGTACAGTTGAGACAAGATAATAAAGAAGGCACTATATATAATATAGTAGGATTTCAAACGAATCTAAAATATGGAGAACAAAAAAGAGTATTTAGAATGATACCCGGACTTAAAAATGCTGAGTTTGTAAAATATGGAGTAATGCATAGAAATACATATATAAATTCAACTAAATTATTAGATAATACATATAATTTGAAAAATAATAAAAATATATATTTTGCAGGACAAATTACAGGAGTAGAAGGATACGTAGAATCTATTTCATCAGGAATTGTAGCAGCAATAAATGCTTGCGGAAACTACAGAAATGAAGAAAAAATTGTATTTCCAGAAGTTTCAATGCTCGGGGCTTTAGCAAAATATATTTCAACAGAAAAAGACAAATTTCAACCAATGAATGCAAATTTTGGGATAGTTCCAGAACTTGAAAATAAAATTAAAGATAAAAAATTAAAATATGAAAAGCTTGCGGATAGAGGACTTTTGGCAATAAAAAACATAAAAATGTAAAAAAAGATAAAATTTTACAAAAAAATACTTGTGTAAAAAAAATTGTTGTGTTAGAATATAAAATGAAATAAAATAGATAACAAATGAAAGGAGTTTATTAAGTAAGAAATTACTTGATAAGGTTAGGGAATGAACAAGTTTGAGGAAATACAAGAAATTATAAAAAATTTCATTTATGAAAAGCAACAAATGAAGCGAGAAATTACTAAAATAGAAAGACAGAGAACACAACTAGCACAAGAAAGAAATGAAAAAAAAGCAAATGCTAAAACTATGAAAGTTGTAGCAGAAATTAGTGAGCTTGGAAAAAGAATTACAGAACTAGGAAACCAAAGTCAAGAATTACAAAATAAACTTGATTCAAGATATCTAGAAGTAAGAACACAAGTAAACACACAAATAAATAATTTAATATCACAAGGAATATCAGAAATCCGTAAGCATGAAGAAATTAAAAAAGAAAAGCAAGTTGAAGTAGAAAAACAAGAAGAAAGAAATTCAAAATATCAAATTCAGAAACAAGAATTTTATAATAGATTTGGAAGAATGCCAGAATTATCAGAAAATGCTAAAAAGGAAAATCAAGCAAAAGAAGAAGAATGTAAACTTAATAAAGCTGAAATCGCAAAGATAGAAGAAATAATACAAATACTACAAGGTGAATTATCAGAACTTGCAAGAAATCAAAGACAATTTAAAAATGGAGAGTGGACACAACTTGTAAAAATTGAAGAACGACCTATAGAACTTAAAGAAGATGTAGAAAAAGTTGAAGAAATATATGAAGAACCAGATGTAGAAGAAGAGATTTCTAAAGAAATAGATATTCAACCATTAGAAGAAGCAGAAGAAGAATGTGATTTAGAAGCAATATTAAATTTAGTAGAGGATATTATAGAAGAAAGAGGAAATTCATCTCAAGAAGAATATTTTGAAAATGAAGAAGAAGCAGTAGAATTACCATTTATTGACGAACCAGTAGAAAACAATATTCAAGAAGAACAAGAAGTAGAAATAAAACCAATTCAAGAAATTGAAGAAATAAAAGTAGAAGATTTTCAACCTATAGAGGACTTAAAAGTAGAAGAAATTGAACCAATAGAAGAAATTAACGTAGAGGAAATAGAACCAATAAAAGAAATTCATATAGAAGAAAAAAACTTACCTGAAGTTGAAATAGAGGAAATTCAACTAGACGAATTAGAACCTATAGAAGAATTACATATAGAAGAAAATCTACAACCATCACAACAATTACAACAACAAGATATAGGGATAGAAGAAATAATAGAAAAAAAGGTTGAAGAAATCAAACAAGAAGAAAATGCAGAAGAAATAATAACATTGGAAGAAAAAGAAGAGGTAGTAGAAGAAAAAAATAAAGCATTAGCATTTGGAGATAAAGTAACATTAGTAAATATAATTGCAAAAATAGAAGAAGGAGAACTTGTATATAAAGCAGAAATAAGCAATGGAAAAACAATAAAAATAGAACCAACAAATGTACAAGGACAAAATCTATTATTAAAAGAAAAAGAAAATTGTGAAGAAATAAAAGAAATATTAATAAATTATGCAATAGCTGAATATAGACCATTTGATAAAAAAACAATAAAAAAGATAGACCCAATAGTTTGTGAGATATTAACAAAATTTGCAAAAGAATATAATTATGATGCACAAAGTTTAATTTATAATTATGCAATGTCATTCTCAAAAAGTGAAGATATAGAAATGGATTCTATTCCACAAATAACTTATAATGTTTCATATTTAGATGGAACTAAATTAACTAAAAAAGAAAAAGAAATATTACAAAAAATATGTAAAAATGCAAAGAAAAATGAAAAAGTAGAAATTATAGGCTACAATGTTGGAATAAAGAAAATAAAATACATGTTTAAAAGAGTATTTAGTATTAATGATACAAATGCACTACCAGAAGGAAAATATTAATAAAAATCTTTAAAAAAACATTGACATAATAAGGAAAAAATGATAGAATATAAACCGCGTTAGAATAAACTATAAAATAGTTGTTCTTTAGCGGTTTATATTATTTTAGAAAAGAGGTGAAATTTAAGTGCCAACAATTAATCAATTAGTAAGAAAAGGAAGAAAAACAACAAAGGCAAAATCTACAGCACCAGCTCTACAACATGGGTATAATTCAAAAAATAAGATAGTAACAAATAATAGAGCTCCACAAAAAAGAGGTGTATGTACAGTTGTAAAAACAGTAACACCTAAGAAACCAAATTCAGCTTTAAGAAAAGTTGCCAGAGTTAGACTTTCAAATGGTTATGAAGTAACATCTTATATCCCAGGTATAGGACATAACCTACAAGAACACAGTGTAGTTCTAATCAGAGGAGGAAGAGTAAAAGACCTTCCAGGTGTTAGATACCATATAATAAGAGGAACACTTGATACAGCTGGAGTAAAAGACAGAAATCAAGGACGTTCAAAATATGGAGCAAAACGCCCAAAATAAAAATGAATAAAAATCAGATTAGTGCACACAATTTACTAAATTAAGGTACTTAAATTTAGAATAGATTATGTAGCACTATACGGGAAAGAATAAACTTTCCAGAGTAACTTAGATACTTTTTTAAGTATCAAAAAAGAAAAGGAGTGAAGAATAGTGCCAAGAAGAGGATTTATAGCAAAAAGAGATGTATTACCAGATCCAATATATAATAGCAAAGTTGTTACAAAATTAATAAACAACATAATGTTAGATGGTAAAAAATCAGTTGCTCAAAACATAGTATATGATGCATTTGATATCATAAAAGAAAGAGAAGGAAAAAATCCATTAGAAGTATTTGAAGCAGCATTAGAAAATGTTATGCCAGTTCTTGAAGTAAAAGCAAGAAGAGTTGGTGGAGCAACATATCAAGTTCCATTAGAAATAAGACCAGAAAGAAGACAAACATTAGGATTAAGATGGTTAGTAACATATGCTAGAAATAGACATGAAAAAACAATGGCTGAAAAACTAGCTGGAGAAATAATTGATGCAACAAACGGAAATGGTGGAGCATTCAAGAAAAAAGAAGATACACATAGAATGGCAGAAGCTAATAAAGCATTTGCACATTACAAGTGGTAAAATTTAGATGATAATAGAAAAAATTCGTTTAATAAAAACGAAAGGGGGAAATATAAAAAATGGCAGGAAGAGCATACCCATTAGAGAGAACAAGAAATATAGGAATAATGGCCCATATAGATGCAGGAAAAACAACAACAACAGAGAGAATTCTATTTTATACAGGAAAAACACATAAAATAGGAGAAGTACATGAAGGTGCAGCAACAATGGACTGGATGGAACAAGAACAAGAAAGAGGTATAACAATAACATCTGCTGCAACAACATGTTTCTGGAATAATAACAGAATCAATATAATTGATACACCAGGACACGTTGATTTTACAGTAGAAGTACAAAGATCTCTTAGAGTACTTGACGGAGCAGTTACAGTATTAGCTGCAAAAGGTGGTGTTCAACCACAAACAGAAACTGTTTGGAGACAAGCAGATAAATACCAAGTACCAAGAATGGTATATGTAAATAAAATGGATATAGTTGGAGCAAATTTCATGTTATGTGTTGAACAACTAAAAAATAGATTACATGCAAATGGTGTTCCAATCCAATTACCAATTGGTGCAGAAGACCAATTCCAAGGAATTGTAGACTTAATAAAAATGAAAGCTTATATACACAAAGATGATTTAGGAAAAGTTATTGAAGAAACAGACATTCCTGAAGACATGTTAGAAGAAGCTAAAAAATTCAGAACATCAATGATAGAAGCTGCATGTGAGCAAGATGAAGAATTAATGATGAAATATTTAGAAGGTGAAGAACTTTCTGAAGAAGAAATCAAAAAAGGATTACGTAAAGGAACAATAGCAAATAAAATAGTTCCAGTATGTTGTGGTTCTTCATACAAAAATAAAGGTATACAAGAATTACTAAATGCAGTAGTTGATTATATGCCATCACCATTAGATATACCACATATCAAAGGTGTAACATTAGATGGACAAGAAACAGAAGCAAAAACTTCTGATACAGAACCATTTGCAGCATTAGCATTTAAAATTGCAACAGATCCATTTGTAGGAAAATTATGTTTCTTTAGAGTATATTCAGGAACATTAGAAACAGGATCAACAGTTTTAAATTCAAGCAAAGATAAAAAAGAAAGAATAGGAAGAATTCTACAAATGCACTCAAATCACAGAGAAGATATTGAAAAAGTATATGCTGGTGATATTGCAGCTGCAGTAGGATTAAAAGATGTAACAACAGGAAACACTTTATGTGACCCAGAACATCCGATAATTCTAGAATCAATGGAATTCCCTGAACCAGTTATTGATATAGCAATTGAGCCAAAAGATAAAGCTGCTCAAGAAAAAATGGGAATAGCTTTAGCAAAATTAGCTGAAGAAGATCCAACATTTAAAGCTTATACAAATCAAGAAACAGGTCAAACAATTATTGCAGGTATGGGTGAGTTACACTTAGACATAATTGTAGATAGATTAAAAAGAGAATTCAAAGTAGAATGTAATGTAGGTAAACCACAAGTTGCTTACAAAGAAACAATAAGAAATAAAGTAAAAGTTCAAGGTAAATTTATTCGTCAATCTGGTGGTAAAGGACAATATGGTGATGTATGGTTTGAAATGGAACCACTAGAACCAGGAAAAGGAATTGAATTCGAAAGCAAAATAGTTGGAGGAGCAGTTCCAAAAGAATATATTAAACCAATTGAACAAGGAATGAGAGAAGCTGCAGAAAGCGGAATATTAGCTGGATATCCAGTTATAGATTTCAAAGTATCATTAGTAGATGGATCATACCATGAAGTAGACTCTTCAGAAATGGCATTCAAAATAGCTGCATCAATGGCATTCAAAGAAGGATGTAAACAAGCAAAATCAGTTATATTAGAGCCAATAATGAAAGTTGAAATAACAGTTCCAGAAGAATACATGGGAGATGTTATAGGAGATGTAAACTCTAGACGTGGTAGAATGGAAGGAATGGATTCAAATGATGGAATGCAAGAAATTCATGCATTTATTCCATTATCTGAAATGTTTGGATATGCAACAGACTTACGTTCAAAAACACAAGGTAGAGGAACATATTCAATGGAACCATCTCATTATGAAGAAGTTCCAAAATCAGTATTTGAAGCAATAGTAGCTTCAAGAGCTAAAAAAGAAGACTAATTTTATAAAAACACTTGCATTTTCTAAAGAAATGTTATAAAATGCAAGTGCAAATAAAAAAGTTATTACTATTAAAAAATATAAATGAAAGCCTGCGAAGAGGCAATAAAAAATAAGGAGGAATTTAAAAATGGCAAAAGCAAAATTTGAAAGAACAAAGCCACATGTTAACATTGGTACAATCGGACACGTTGACCATGGTAAAACAACAACAACAGCTGCTATTACAAAATATTTAGGATTATTAGGAAAAGCTCAATACACAGCTTATGATCAAATTGACGGAGCACCAGAAGAAAAAGCAAGAGGAATCACAATCAACACAGCTCACGTAGAATATGAAACAGACAACAGACACTATGCACACGTAGACTGTCCAGGTCATGCTGACTATGTAAAAAATATGATTACAGGTGCAGCACAAATGGATGGAGCTATATTAGTAGTATCTGCTGCAGATGGACCAATGCCACAAACAAGAGAACACATATTATTAGCTAGACAAGTAGGTGTTAAATACATCGTTGTTTACTTAAACAAATGTGATATGGTAGATGATCCAGAATTATTAGAATTAGTTGAAATGGAAGTTAGAGATTTATTAACAGAATATGGATTCCCAGGAGATGAAATCCCAATGATTAAAGGATCTTCATTAAAAGTACTAGAAAGTACATCAACAGATCCAAATGATCCAGTTTATGCTCCAATAAAAGAATTAATGGAAGCAGTTGATAGTTATATCCCAACACCAGAAAGACCAATTGATCAACCATTCTTAATGCCAGTAGAAGACGTATTCACAATCACAGGACGTGGAACAGTTGCTACAGGTAGAGTAGAAAGAGGAATTGTAAAAGTTTCTGACGAAGTTGAAATCATAGGATTAACAACAGAAAGAAGAAAAACAGTTGTTACAGGTGTAGAAATGTTCAGAAAATTATTAGACCAAGCTGAAGCTGGAGATAATATAGGAACATTATTAAGAGGAATTGATAGAAAAGACATCGAAAGAGGTCAAGTACTATGTAAACCAGGAACAATAAATCCACATACAAAATTCACATCAGAAGTATACGTTTTAACTAAAGAAGAAGGTGGACGTCATACACCATTCTTCAATGGATATAGACCACAATTCTATTTCAGAACAACAGACGTAACAGGTGTTATTGAATTACCTGCTGGAACAGAAATGGTTATGCCAGGTGATAATGTATCAATGACAATTGAATTAATCACACCAATAGCTATAGAAAAAGGATTAAGATTCGCTATACGTGAAGGTGGAAGAACAGTTGGTTCAGGAGTTGTATCTGATATAATTGCTTAGTAACCAATATAATAAAAAGTTACCGAAAAAGTTTTGTACTTTAGAGGTAACTTTTTTTGTTAAAATTAAAATATTACAAATATTACATTTTTATTACAAATAAAAAAAGATATTGCAAATAAATAAATTAAATGGTAAACTTATTTTGATATATTATATGAGATGACAACTTAAGTAACATAAAAAATTGACAAAAAATTAGACTTGTGATATAATAAAAGAGTATGATTGGAAATAGGAGGAAAAAATATGGATAAAATTGAACAAATGGAAAATGTTTTAAAAGAATATGAAAAAATGGAAGAGACTCTTAAAAATTTAGAAGGAGATAAGAAAAGAGCAGAAAATAAAAGAGAAAAAGCAGAAGAAAGATATAATGAGGCAGAAGCAGAATTTGGTAAAAATACTGTAAATGAATATGAAGAAGCAGTATTAGAAGAGTATAAAAAGCTTATGCAACAATCAGAACAAGAGTTTGACTCTGTAGAAGAAAGTATAAAAACTGGACAAAGAGATTTAGAAAACATGTCAACAGACAATAATATTAAAATAGTAACACAAGGTGTAAAAGAAATAGAAAAACAGATAGAAATCAAAGAATTGAAACTAAAAAGAAGTCAATTAGACTTAATGGAATATTATCAAAAAGAAGATAAAGAAGGAAAAATACCACAAGATTTTTATAATGAACAAGATAAATTAAAAAAAGAAATAAAAGAATTAACAGAAAAAAAGGAAAAGTTTGAAAATTTTCTTGATAAATTAGAAAAAGGTAGAGAAAAACTTATAGAAGATGGAAGATATATGGAAGTAAATAATCAGGAATCAGCCAATAATCAGCCAACAAATGAACAGCCAGAAAATACTCAACCAATAAATGGACAAACAGAAGTAGACCCTATGACATTTATGAATCAAACAATTACGGCATTAGATGCATTATTACAAATGGAACCAGATGAAGATTCAAAAGATGCAATTAAATCAAGTGCTACACAAACAATAGAGATATATAGAAAAAAAGTTCAAGAAATGTTAGAAAAAGATAAAAATGCAATAATTGGAAACCCTGAGATTTTACAAAAAATGAGTGAAATTGGTAGAAAAATAGAAAACGTAGAAACAAAATATAATCTAAAAGAGCAAACAACACAACAACAAGCATCAGCACAAGAAACACCAGCGCAACAAACACCAGCACAACAAACACCAGCACAACAAACATCAGGACAACAAACATCAAGTCAACAAGTACCAAATCAACAAGAAAAGAAAACACCACTTTATGAAATAACAATTGGAAAAATGGCAGTTATATCATTGAATGGAAAAGAATATGAAGTAGGAAATAAGATAGTAAAAGATGGAGTAAATTTAACAGATTTACAAATAAAAGAAATGATATATAAGACTACAGGAATAGATAAAGGAGACTTAAAAGATATCAATTCTTTAATCCATGATGGAATTCTAGACTCAACAGTTATAAATGTTATATATAATTCAGAAATATCTGAAAGCCAAAAACAAGATGTTATTAAAGGGTATGTAAAAGACTGTTATAAAGCTAAATTTGCCAATAAGGCGCCTGAAGGAAAAATATATTATGACCAAGAAGATTTAGCAAAAACCAGTATAATAAATAGAATAATGAAAAGAGAAGTAAATCAAGATGAAAAAATGACAATACTAGATAGAGCACAAAAAGCTGCTAGATATGGTATTGCAGAAATAGAAGGAGAATATAAACCAGATTTTAAGACAAGATTAGTAAATTTATTTACAAGACAAAAAACTAAAAAACTTTTAAGTACAGATGAAATACAAGAAGTTGCTACTACATATAATACATTAAGAGATAAAGGAGAAACTAGTAAAATATCACAAAAAGAATTTAGAGATAGAGTTGAATTAACTGAAGAACAAAAGAAAGAATTAGGCCAACTATATAAATCTCAAACAAATCAAGAATCAAGTAAAAGTGATAATCAAAAATCAACTCAAACAGAGAAAACTGATGCAAGATAAGACAGTAATATATGAATAGATAAACCTTAAAGATAAATCTTTAAGGTTTTCTTCTTTTAGTCGAAAACTCAAATCGGGCGAGAACAAATTAAAGAAAAATCAAAGATTTTTCTTATTTGTTCTTATATTAAATATAAAATAATTATTTAAAACTATTGCAATTTTAATAAAACAATAATAAAATAGAAACAACATGAATAATCATAAATAGGAGGAAGCAAGATGAATATATTACTAGATGCGATGGGTGGAGATAATGCACCAGATGCAAATATAAAAGGAGCAGTAAATGCAATAACAAAAGTAAAAGCAAATGTAACATTAATAGGAAAAGAAGAAATCATAAGAAGCAAAATAAAAGAAATTTATGGGAAAGAGATAGAAGAAATATCTGAAAGGCTAAAAGTAAAAAATGCAACAGAAACAATAGAAATGGAAGATCAACCAACAGTAGCAATAAAACATAAAAAAGACTCATCAATGGTAGTAGGATTTAAAATGCTAAAAGAAGGTGAAGGAGATGTATTTATATCAGCAGGAAATTCTGGAGCATTACTTGCAGGTGCAACATTATTAGTAGGAAGGATTAAAGGAATAGATAGACCAGCATTAGCAGGAATATTACCAGCATATAAAAGCCAATTATTATTAATAGATGCAGGTTCAAATACAAATTGTAAGCCAATTAATTTACTTCAATTTGCACAGATGTCAACAATATATTTAAGAAATACATTTGGAATAGAAAAACCAGCAATAGGTTTATTAAATATAGGAACAGAGGAAACTAAAGGAAATGAATTAGTAAGAGAAAGTTATCAATTATTAAAAGAGAAATCAGAAGAATTAAATATAAATTTTGTAGGAAATGTAGAAGGAAGAGATGCATTTTCAGGAAAAATAGATGCAATAGTAACAGATGGATTCACAGGAAATGTATTTTTAAAAACAACAGAAGGATTAGGAAAATTTGTTAAAAGGACTTTATCAGAGAGTTTAACAAAAAATTTGATTGCAAAAATATGTACGATTCCATGTTTGCCAGCAATAAATAGATTTAAAAAAACAATGGATTATAAAACATATGGAGGAGCATTGTTTTTGGGTGTAAAAAAACCAGTTGTAAAAGCACATGGAAGTAGTGATGAAAAACTATTTGAGTACACAATACAACAAGCAGAAAAATTTGTTGAAAACAAAGCAGTAGAAAAAATGATAGAAGAATTTGAGACAAAAAAATAAAGAAAATCTGAATACCTAGTATAAAAAATAAAAAAAATTATAAATATGCTTGACAAATATAAGAACATATAATATAAATGTTAAAGATAAGAATGAAATATTAAATATATCATTTAATACTTGGGAGGAGGTGAACTTGTTATGAGTTCAGAAGAAGTTTTTGAAAAAGTGAAAGGAATAATAATAGAGCAACTAGGTGTAGCTGATACATCAGTTACAATGGAAGCATCTTTTATAGATGATTTAGGTGCAGACTCTTTAGATATA
The DNA here is from genome assembly GCA_944388705.1 of uncultured Clostridia bacterium. Lineage (GTDB taxonomy): Bacteria > Bacillota > Clostridia > TANB77 > CAG-508 > CAG-269. The sequence goes on along the minus strand of CALXJU010000026.1, from coordinate 15,330 downwards.
GTAGAATTAGTAATGGCTTTAGAAGAAGAATTTGACATAGAAATCCCAGATGCAGATGCAGAAAAAGTTGTAACAGTAGGAGACGTAGTTGACTATATAAAAGAAAATGTTTAAAAAATAAAAAAGGAAGTTTATTTAGCTTCCTTTTTTATTTCCATTAATTCATCTATAGAACAATCAAGATAAGTACAAAGATCTTCTATATACTTAAATGAAATAGAAGTAGTTTCACCATGAATAACGCGGTTGAGATTTCTGGTAGTAATATTCATATTTTGGCACAACCAATACTTCGACTTTTTTTTCTTTTTTAATAATTCTTCGATATTAAAATTTACCATAAAATCACCCCATGGTAAAATTTTAATATAAAAACAATATAAAAATAAGACATTTGTAAATACCCTAAAAATTGGTAATTAAAAATCACCAGAAATATCCTCATATCCATATGGAACTAGTTTAATTAATGTTTGAATATCTCCATTAATTAAAATAAGACAATTTTTATTAGAAGGATAACTTTCTATACTATCATATTCAGCTGGTAGTAAAATTTGCCCATCTAGACTTGCTAGACCATATTTATTATTTTCCATAAATTTAATTACATTTTCATATTGTCCATTAGTAGAACTAGGAACTAACTCAACATTTTCAAAATTTGGATATGGGTCTTCCATATATTTATCAATAAAAGTTGTAACACCATCTTTTGTCACTGCAAAAACATCTACATTAGGATTTATAATAGCCACCTCATCATATATTGGTTCAACTATATTTTGAGACTTCGAATATTTTACTCCATATTTCTCATTTTTCGAATAAACAGAATATTTATAAGAATTTACATTAACATTATATAAAGTAGTTAAAAATTCCTCAATATCATATTGTGGAGCTAATTCATATATAGTTTTGTTATAATCACTATCAGAAAAAACAATCACATTATGAGAGATAACAAAAAAACTATACATAGAATTATCTTCTAAATAACAAAGAGCAGTAGTAGGGGTGTCATATCCTCTTGGTTCATCAATTGTTATAGGTTTTGCAGTAGAAAGCATATCATGTAATTTTTCAATACTATCAGTAGACCTAATTGTAACAAATTTTTCAGAATATATAGGTCCATATTCTGAATCATTTTCTCCTACTAATATTTTAAAAAAAGTTAAATTAGATAATAAATCTATACTCATCATTTCATCAGTAAATTCATTTGAAGTTGAATTTTTATCTGAAACATCATCAGTAGAATTATAAAATATAGGATAGATTATTATACCAATTATAAAAAATATAATTATAAAAATTAATAGTACAACTAAATTTTTTTTGTCCATAAAAATACTCCTTATTGCTATATTATACCATTTAAATGAGTATAAATAAACTTTTTTGATAAAAAACTTGAAAAAAATACAAAATAGTATATAATATATTCATAAAAAGAGGAGGAAAACATGAAAAATTTGGAGGAAAAAATTGGATATATTTTTACAGACAAACAATTATTAAACAAAGCACTAACACATACATCATATGCATATGAAAATAAAGTGGAAAGTAACGAAAAATTAGAGTTTTTAGGTGATAGTATATTAGAATTTGTATCAAGTATGTATTTATTTGAAAATTATCCCAATTTAAAAGAAGGAGAAATGACTAAAGTTAGGGCAACAGTAGTATGTGAAGAAAGTTTATACAAAATAGCAAAAAGGCTTAATTTTAGTGATTTCTTAAATCTTGGTAAATCGGAAAAAATGTCAACAAATGAAGTTAGACCAGCAATATTAGCAGATAGTGTTGAAGCAGTAATAGCAGGAATTTATTTAGATGGAGGATTAGAAGAAGCTAAAAAATTTATAATAAAAAATCTAAAACAAGAAATAGAAAAAGCAAGCCAAAATGTAGGACAAAAAGATTATAAAACAGTATTACAAGAAAAATTACAAGAACATGGGGAAGTAAAAATTGAATATACAATAATAAATGAAACAGGACCTGACCATGATAAAACATTTGAAGCAGAAGTAAAATGTAATAACAAAAAATTGGCAACAGGAAAAGGAAAAAATAAAAAGCATGCAGAAATGGAAGCAGCAAAAAGAGCATTAGAAAACTTAAAATAAGAGAGGTGAGAGTATGAAAAAACAATATATCATACCAATATTTGTACCACATTTAGGATGCCCAAATGATTGCAAATTTTGTAATCAAAAATCAATTAGTGGTCAACTAAAGCCAATCACAAAAGAAGATATTATAAAAACAATAGAATTTTATTTAGAAAATATTAAAGATAAAGAAGCTAAAAAAGAAGTAGCATTTTTCGGAGGAAGTTTCACTGGAATAGAACCAGAAAAGCAGGAAGAATATTTACAAACAGCATATGAGTACATAAAACAATGTAAAATAGATAGTATACGTATATCAACAAGACCAGATTATATAGATAAAGAAACTTTAAAAAGATTAAAAAAATATAAAGTAGAAACAATAGAATTAGGAGTGCAATCAACAAATGATTATATTTTAAAACAAAGTAATAGAGGACATACTTTTGCAGATGTAAAAAAAGCATCAAAATTAATTAGATGGCATGGATTTAAATTAGGACATCAAATGATGGTAGGATTACCAGAAAGCACAAGAATTGATGAAATAAATACTGCAAAAGAATTAATTAAGCTAAAACCTAAAATGGTAAGAATATATCCTGTGTTAGTAATTAAAAATACAAAATTAGAAAAAGAATATTTAGAAGGAAAATATAAACCATTAACTGTTGTACAAGCAGTAGAAATCTGTAAAGAATTAGTAGTAATGTTTAACAAAAAAAATATTGAAATAATAAGAATCGGATTACAGAATACTGATACAATAACATCTCCAGATGAAGAAAAAAGTGAAGTTGTGGCAGGACCATATCATCCAGCATTTAGACAACTAGTGGAATCAGGTTTATGGTATGATGCAATTGTATCAAAAATAAAACAATTAAATGTAAAAGTTAAAAAAGTAGAAGTAATAGTAAATCCACAAGATGTAAATAATGTAATAGGACATAAAAGAGAAAACATACAAAAATTAAAAGAGATGTATACATTAGAACTAATAGTAAAACAAGACGAAAATATAAAACAAGGAAAAATGGAAATGAAGGTTTTAGAAAAATATCCAGAATTTTTAGAAGATTATAAATAAAGTATAAAATCACTTATTATTACAAATAATTGTAATATAGGTGATTTTTATGAATAAAAGAAAAATAAAAAATTGGATAATAGATATAATTGGTACAATATTGGGGTCTGCAATTATGGGATTTGGAATAGCATCATTTTTATTGCCAAATCAATTGTCATCAGGAGGTTTTGCAGGTATAGCAACAATAACATATTATTTATTAAAAATTCCAGTTGGAGCAATGATTTTTGTATTAAATATACCATTATTTTTGTTTGCTGGTTATAGATTAGGAAAAGAATTTCTAATAAAAGCTATTGTCGGAACAATTTCTCTGTCTCTATTTATTGATATTTTTGACAAATACCCTTCAATAACAACAGATAGATTTCTGGCTTGTATATATGGTGGAGTTTTAATTGGTTTGGGAACAGCTATTATTTTAAAAGTAAATTCTTCAACAGGTGGAACAGAATTAATAGGAAATATAATTAAAACATATAATCCACATATATCAATGAGTAGAAATTTAATGATTATAGATATGGTTATTATTGTTTTAAATATTTTGTTTTTTAGAGAGATTGAAATTGGATTATATTCTGTAATTGCAATTTATTTATATGGAAAAATGATAGATATTGTTTTTGAAGGTGTTTATTATACTAAATTGTTATTTATTATTTCTGATAAAAATCAAGAGATTTCTAACAAAATTGGGCAAGAAGTAAAAAGAGGTGTGACAGGACTTTATGGTAAAGGGATGTACAGTAATAAAGATAAATTAATTTTAATATGTGCGGCTTCAAGAAGTGATATTTCTAAAATAAAAAATATTGCTAAAGATATTGATGAAAGATGTTTTATTGTTGTAGCAAATGCAAGAGAGGTTTTAGGAGAAGGATTTAAAAAATAACTCAAAAAAGAATGGTTCTATTTGGGACATTTTTATGTATAATTATAATAAAAAGTTTATATATTACTATTCCATGGCAAAAACATATTCTGGGTCTTCGTCGGGGGTCTTTGCCTTATTTCATAGTATATATAAACTTTTTTGTTATATTTAATATAGATAATACCTCAAATAGAACTGTTCCATTTTGTTAAGTTTTTGTTATAAGCAAACTAGAAATTACTGTAACATCAACATTAACATCAAATTCTGCATTTTTAAATTTTTCTGACCAATCAAAATCTTTCCATTCAGAAGAAGTAGCAAAATATGCTAAAGCTTTATTTCCGAAATTATCTATATCAGTAGAATACTCTTTAGAAACTTTATTCAAATAATCATAAATTTCCTTTTCTAAGTATTGTTTAGTAGCATTAGAAAAAGTTTCGAGAACATTTTCTTGTTCATAATCTATATTTTCATCAAGTGTTAAAATATCTGCATCAATTTTTAATTCTATATATATATGAGGAATATTATTATTTATATCAACACTAATTTTAGATTTCTTAGTAGGGTATAATTGTAATTCCACCTTATTAGAATTATTAAAAGGGTTATCAATAGAAATTATACAAGAATCTACTTTATTTTTTATTAATAAGTGAGAAATTGCTTCTGTTGCAGTTAATTCACCACAAAGTTTATCTCCATTAAAAACTGCTAAACCAATATTTTCAGAACCACGATTACCTTCAACTGAACTTGAACCAGCAGTTAAATCTTCAGGATTTGTTATAACATCTGACTCTGTCCTTGCTGTAGCATTAAGACCTCCTAAAATTGCAGTACAAGCTTTAATTTCAGAAGAAAGATTATTATAAAATTCACCTATTGTTAAATTAGAAATATATCCTGTTAATCTACTTGTAATTGAAAAAGTATCAAAATATTGTACAGTTAATTTCTCGATATTAGGTTTAACATTATCTAAATAATCATATGCAGAACATTTGCTAACAACAATATTAGTAGATGGTCTTACTTCTTCATTATTAATTAAACTATAAATTTGTGTGCCAATTCCATTTTTAGCTAATTCTTCAGAAAAAACAACAACATTACAATGAGCTAAGTTGAGTTCTTTTCCAATATAACTATTTAATAGATTTATACCACTAAAAATTGAATCTGCTTCTCCTGAGACCATAACAATTTGACCAGAAGAATCTGATGAACCACCACCAGAGTCGAATGCAGTAGCTTTAGAGAATTGAGCAGATATCTTTAATTTTGCCTTTTCACCAACATCAATTCCAAGTGCTAGAACATATGCTAAATTAGTCAAACTATGAGAAACATATGATTCAGAAAAAGCATTAATAAAAATTATTAGTAATATAAAAAATACTATTATTTTAACAAAATTTTTACTCATTTAAACCACTTCCTTATTTTTTGTTTAATAACAGAAAATAATAATACTAAAAAACTAATTCCAATAACTAATATAAAAAATGAATACTTATACACAATATTTGCAATATTTGTGGAAACAGAATAGTCTTTTGGCAAAATACTGACAATTAAAAGTGCAAAACCTAAAAGACAAGTTAAAATAAAACTATTTTTTATATTAGTAAGTTTTTTCAAAATAGTAGTAGAAAATTTTAATGTTATACTTAAATAACTTACAAATGAAATTATCCATATTAATACAAATATTGAATCCATCTTACGGAAAAATGAACCAAACTCAATGTATTTTACAGCAGAATATATAGGCATTAATTCACCAGTTTCAACAAAACCTGCAAATAAAAATAAAATTGTTGCAATAATTATTAAAAGAAATATGCTAGAAAATATTATTGATGTAACAGCAATTTTTTTTATTTGAGAAGGTTCTTTTAACATAGGTGGCATAAAATATATATATGCTAATCCTTGGAAAGCAAACATATTACATAACCCTGATACAAATGTTGTAAATAAACCATTTCCAAAAATAGGGTACATTTTTTCTACTTCATAATAAGGTATATCAGATAAAAATAAAAATAATGTACTTATTATTATTAATGGAAAAATTATAAGTGTACTTCTATAAATTGAATTATACCTTAGATTACAGGCTATTATAGCACCTATTATAAAAAATAAACTTATATAAAATATTCTTGTTAATGGAAAATATATAATTTGCAAAGATGACGAGAAAATATGCAATAATATTCCAGAAAAGAAAACAAAATATGCAATGTATAAAATTCCTATAATATATTTTAATATATTACCACCAAGATATTTTGATATATCAATTAAATCAAATGTGGGGAATTTGTTCAAAAAATAACAAATTATACAAGTAAATATAATAGTTATAATTGCAACATATAATATATTTAATAAAGATGCAGAACCTGTGAAATTTATTATAGATTTTGTTATACTAAGCATCATATGATTAAATGCTATTGTTACTAATAAGGCAATAGCTTCTTTATTTCCTATTTTTGTATTATCCATATGTATGTCCTTTCAAAAAAATATTCATACATATTATTGACAAAACAGTTGAAAATATACATTTAAATAAGATATAATACAAATGGAGGAAATTATGGAATTACAAATAATATATGGTAGAGCAGGAACCGGAAAAAGTGAATACTGTTATAGAGAAATAGCAAAAAAAATAAGAGAAAAAAATAAAATATTAATAATAACACCAGAACAATTTTCATTTACAGCAGAAAAAAAACTTATGGAAGTAATAGATACACAAGCTGTATTAAATGCAGAAGTAGTAACATTTAGTAGAATGGCATATAGAGTAATAAATGAAATTGGTGGAAGCACAGTAACTAATTTGAGTAAATGTGGAAAAGCTATGTTAATATATTCTATTTTAAATCAAAATAAACAGAACCTAAAATTTTTAGGAAAAACAGATGAAAATGTAGACATGGCTGAAACAGCAATAACAGAATTTAAAAAACATGGCATAAAACCAGAACAATTGAAAGAACAAATTGAAAAACAAGATGATATATATTTAAAAAATAAATTACAAGATATGTATACAATATATTCAAATTTTGAACAACAAATATCAGGAAAATATATAGATGAAACAGATATATTAACAATTCTTGCAGAAAATATAGATAAAACTAATATGTTCAAAGATAATATAGTTTATATAGATGAATTTGCAGGATTTACGAGTCAAGAATATGAAATCATAAAAAAATTGATACAAATAGCAAAACAAGTAACAATAACAATATGTACAAATGAACTAGAAAAACCAAAAAATGCAGATACAGATGTATTTTATTCAAATCAAATAACAGTAGATAAAATATTAGAAATAGCGAAAAAAAGTGAAGCAAAAATCAAGAAAATAAAACTAGAAGAAACATATAGATTTAAAACACCAGAATTAAAGTATTTAGAACAAAATTTATATGAAAACAATTTTAAAAAATATGAAAAAAATGTACAAAATATAAAACTATTTTTAGCTAAAAATCCATATTCAGAAATAGAAGAAGTGGCAAAACAAATTTTAAAATTTGTAAGAGATGAAAATTTAAGATATAAAGATATATCAATAATAACAAAAAACATAGAAAATTATTCAAGTTTAGCAAGAGCAATATTTGAAAAATATGAAATACCAATATTTATAGATGAAAACAGAGATTTAAATCAAAATATAATAATTCAATATGTGCTTGCAATATTAGAAATATTTAATAAAAATTGGACATATGATGCAGTCTTTAATTATATAAAAACAGGATTTTCTGGAATAGATGAAAATGATATATTCAAACTAGAAAAATATTGCTTAAAATGGGGAATAAAACAAAATAAATGGAAAAAAGAATTTACATATGGAAAAAGTGAAGAAAAAGATATAGCAGAAATAGAAAGATTAGAACAAATACGAAAAGAATTAGTAGAACCATTAATACGATTAAAGAAAAGAATGGATGAAAATAAAACAGCTGAAAATATATCAAAACAATTATATCAATTTTTAATAGAACAAAATATAAAAGAAAAAATTGCACAAAAAATAAGTGAACTAAAACAGCTAGGAAAAATTGATTTAGCAAATGAATATATAAGTAGTATTCAGACAATAATAGAAATATTAGATGAAATTGTGTTAGTATTTAAAGATGATAAAATAACACTTGATAAATATGCTCAAATATTAAAAGTAGGATTTAAAAATAGTAGTTTGACTAAAATTCCTGGAACACAAGACCAAGTAATAATGGGAGATGTAGAAAGGTCAAGAAGTCATAAAGTAAAAATAATATTTATAATAGGTTTAAATGATGGAATATTTCCAAGTGTTCATAAAGATGAAGGATTTTTAAATGATTCAGATAGAGAAATTTTAAAAGAAAATGGAATTGAGTTAGCAAAAGGTACAATAGATAAATTGTATGAAGATAATTTTAATATTTATAAAGCATTTACAACAGCAGAAGAAAAATTATATTTATTATATTCTTCATCAGATATGCAAGGAAAAGCATTTAGACCATCAATGTTAGTAACAAAAATAAAAAAGATGTATCCACAATTAAAAGAAGAAAGTGATATTATAGAAAGAAAAAGTGAAATATTAAACAAAAAAACAACATATGAAGAACTAATAAATAATATAAGTAAACTAAAAGAGCAAGACAATATAGAAAAAATATGGTATTATATTTATGATTATTATAAAAAAGACACGGAATGGCAAGAAAAGTTGAAACAAAGTTTAAAAGGTTTAAAATATACAAACATTCCAGAAAAGATTGAAAAAGAAAATATAGATAAATTATATGGAAATACATTAACAACAAGTATATCAAAATTAGAAAGATATAGAAGTTGTCCATTTTCATATTATCTCCAATATGGTTTAAAAATTAAACCTCAAGAAGAATTAAAAATGCAAACTTTAAATACAGGAACATTTATACATGAAGTAATTGATGAATTTTTTGAAGATGTTAAGAGTGAACAAATAGAATTAGAAGATATTACAGATGAAGAATTATCAGAAATAATAGATAAAATAATTGATGAAAAACTAGAACAAGCAAAAAATTATATATTTACTTCAACAGCAAAATATAGAGCATTAGTAGCAAGATTAAAAAGAATTATAAAAAAAGCACTTAAATATATTTTAGAGACAATTGTACAAAGTAGATTTACAGTTTTAGGTACAGAATTAGAATTTGGAGAAAAAGGAAAATATAAGCCTATAAGATTAACACTTGATGATGGTAAAAAAATTGAGATAATAGGAAAAATAGATAGAATAGATACTGCACAAGGAGAAGATGGCAAATATTTAAGAATTATAGATTATAAATCTTCAGTAAAAAATATAGATTTAAATGAAGTATATGCAGGATTACAAATTCAACTATTAACTTATTTAGATGCAGTATGTAGAGAAGAAGATTTAATGCCAGCAGGTATTTTATATTTTAGTATGTTAGAACAAATTATAAAAGCAGATAGAAGAATGGAACAAGAAGAAATTGAAGAAAAAATCCGAGCAAATTTCAGAATGAAAGGATTAATTCTAGCAGATGTAAAGGTAGTTAAATTACATGATAAAAATCTAGAGAAAGGTGCTTCAAACTTAGTTCCAGCATATATAGATAAAGAAGGAAATTTGAGTGATAAAAAAACAAGTGGAGTAACAGCAGAACAATTTCAAGATTTACAAAAATATATGTATATTGTTATTAAACAAATTTCTAAAGAAATCTTAGGCGGAAATATAGATTTAAAACCATTTTATAAAGACAAAAAAACACCGTGCAAATATTGTGATTATAAAAGTATTTGTGCATTTAATATGGGTGGTTGTGAAAATAAATATAATTATATAGATAAAAAAAGTAAAGAGGAGATTTTAAGTAAGATAAAAAATGAAAGATTTATCAAATAAAAATGTAATTCATATATGTAAAAATGGAATACAATATTTACAATTTAGAAAATTATTAAAATATAATGATATTATAAATCATGCATATAGTTTAGGAATAGACCGAAATTATAGAACAGCAAGAACTGAAAATATAGAACCATTATCTAAAAATGAAAAAAGTAATGCTGAAAAAGATTATGAAAAATTGTGTGAAGCTATAGAAACAAATTATATAAATATTGTAAAACCAATTCAAACACATACAAAAAATATAAAAATTGTTCAAATGAAAATAAATAAAAATAAACCAGATTTTCATGTGGAGGAATATAAGGATACAGATGGTTTAGTAACAAACCAAAAGAAAATCATATTATCTACAACAAATGCAGATTGTATTTTATTATTATTTTTTGACCCAGTAAAAAAAGTAATTGCAAATGTGCATTCTGGATGGAGGGGAACATTGCAAAAAATATCAGTAGAAGCGGTTAGAAAAATGGAAGAAGAATATGGATGCAAACCAGAAGATATAATTTGTTGTATATGTCCTAGTATAAGAAAATGTCATTTTGAAGTTAGAGAAGATGTTCAAAAGCCATATTATAGCGAATTTAAAGAATTACCAAATATAGATTATATAATTGCAAAAATACCTGATACTGATAAATGGACAATTGATACAGTGGAAATAAATAAAATAATATTAGAAAAAGAAGGACTAAAAAAAGAAAATATTATAGATTCTGGAATATGTAGTGTATGTAATTCTGATTTAGTTCATTCATATAGAGCAGAAAAACAAGGATATGGGCTTAATACTGCATTAATAGAATTAAGATAAGAGAAAGGAAAGAGGCTAAATATGATAATACCAGCTCGATTAAAAATAGGGGATACAATTGGAGTAATTGCACCATCAAATCCAATAATAAATGAAAATATAGAAGAAGTTGAAAAAGCAAGAAAAATAATAGAGAATTTAGGCTTTAAAGTGAAATATGCAAAAAACTTATTTTCAAATACAAATGGATATTCTGCAACAGCAAAAGAAAAAGCAGAAGATTTAAATGAAATGTTTGCTGATAAAGATGTTAAAATAATCTGGTGTGCAAAAGGTGGAGAAAATAGTAATTCAATATTTGAATATATTGATTATGAAAATATCAAACAAAATCCTAAAATAATATGTGGATATAGTGATATAACTTCTATAACTAACATAATAACAGAAAAGACTGGATTAGTTACATTTAGTGGAACAAATTTTAAAACAATAGCAACAGATGAAACAGATTATAGTTTAAAACAAGTTATAAATAGGTTTGTAGCTGCAAGTTTAGAAATTGGAACATCAGATGACAATTATAAAATTATTAGAAGTGGACAAGCAGAAGGAAGATTAATAGGTGGAAATTTAAGTTTAACAAGAGCATTAGTAGCGGGAAAATATTCAATAGATTTTACAGATAAGATACTATTTTTAGAAGAATTAGGTTTTGAAACTGGACCCGCATTAGCAAGTAATTTTTTATATTATATGAAACAAAATGGGGTTTTTGATAAAATTAAAGGAATATGGTTGGGAAATTATACACATGAAAGTGGAGTAAAATTAGAAAAAATATTATTAGATGTAATTGGAAATGAATATGATTTTCCAATAATTCAGTCAGAAAATTTCGGACATATTGAAAATAAAACTGTTATACCAATAGGAACTAAAGCTAAAATAGATACTTTTGGAATACAAAAAATAAAATTATTAGAAGATTGTGTAAAATAATAGGAGAAAAAAATGTTAGATGAAAAAACTATAAAAAAAGAATTAGAAAAACAAGTGAAAAATGTAAATAAAATTGAAAAAGAAGCAGGAAAAGGTAATGGAAATGAACAATTTGCTGAAGTAATTCAAAGTATACAAGGAACTTTACAAAGATTTGCAATATTAAAAAATCCAAATGTTGATGAATTATATAATCAATATATAGATGAGTTAAATAATACATCTGAATTAATTTTTACAGAAAATTCTACTGAAAAAGACAAAATAATAAACGGATTAGAATATATGAGAATAACTGTAAATAAAGAAAGTGAAAAAATAGATAAATTAGAAGATTTAAATACTTCTGGAATTAATGCAGCTGTATTAGGAGAAGGAACTGAGCAGTCAAGTCTAGCATATTATAGAGACTTATTAAGTAATGAAGGAATAACAGCTAATATTGTAGAAACAAGTTTTGTAAACGAAAATGGAAAAAAACAAAAACAAAATTTAGTAGAAGTAAAAACACAAGATGGACTTTCATTACTTATAAATCCATATGAATATGATGGAACTTTAGAAAGTATAGAAAAATATAATAATGGTGATTATACTAAAAAAAGTGGATTAATTGGTAAAGTGACAGGTCTTTTTAATAGAAACGGGTTAAATAACGGAAAAATAGAAATATCTCAAGAAGAATTATCATCAGGAAGTAATGAAGTGAATGAAAAATTAATCCAAAAATATAATATTAGGGAAATCTCACAAATAGCAGAAATTTATCAATCAAATTCAGCAGATAATCAATTAAAGATATTAGGATTAGTTGCTAATAATTTAACTCCGATACAAGGACAATCAGAATTATTAAGAACTGTAAGAATGAATGATGGTAAAGAAATAGAAGTATCAAAATTATTAGAATTGATTTATCAGGCAAATGGGATGGAATACCAAAAAGAAGTCGGAACAGACAAATCAGATGTTTCATTTATATTTAATGAAAATGGACAAAGTTATACAATTTCACCAAGTCTTATATATGAAAACTATAAAGGAGAGGATATTAATACAAATAATATATTTATTTCAGAAAATCCTGAACAAACATTAAGAGGGTTAACATATCCAGAAGATTCTAGTAAAACTATAGAAGAATGTAATGATTTGATGAAAGACAAAATGGAATATTCATTTATGAATGTAAGAGACTTTAATATACCAAATTTACAAAATGATATTCAAGAACAAACTATGGATGTATCACAAATAAAAAAACAAGAGGAGATAAAACATTATAGTATAGATGATATTTCATATCAGTTAGGAATACAAGATTTAATCAAAAGTGGAAAAAAAGAAGATTTATTAAAAGCAAATTCTATCATTATGGCATATATAAATCAAAATGCTTATAATTATATAGACAATAATGGAGAAATGGTTCAAGCAGTACAAATGTCAGATAGGAAAGCAAAATGGACATCAGATGTTTTAGAAATGTTTTATATACAAAATGGGATAGAATATAAAAGAGACGAAAATAACAATTTAATATTTAAAATTGGTGATGAAGAATATATGTGGCAATATAATTATAATGCACTTTTAACAGATAAAGCTTTAGCAGAAGATTTATTGTCAAACCAAGATTTAATAAATTTAATTAAAAATGAAAAGGTTAAGCTTAATCCTTTTACTACTATGGATAAAGAAAAAATAAAAGGAGTTATAGATTTATCAGAGAGAATACCAACCTCAAAAGAAGAAACTCAAGAACAATTACAAGAACTTGAGTCTGTAAATGAAGAAATTGATTCATTACCACATGAAGAATACAGAATAGAAAGTCAAATTAATATAAAAAATCGTTTTGAAGAAAGTGCAAAAGAGAATTATTCAAAAGAATATGATGAATATATGGAAATGAAGCAGGGAAAAGAAGATTATTATTCTAAAACTGATGAGGAAAAACTTAAAGAATATGAACAAAAAATTAGTGAAGTATCTGAACAAATAAATTCTTCATGTAAAACTGATGAAGAAAAGATTTTGGTTGTAATGGAATATGTACGTTTAAGTGGTAGATATGAAAACATAAGTGAATATAATGGATTAACACTAGGTTCATATTTATCACAAGATGGAATGGCTTATGCATTAACAAGAGAAGGTGTATGTTCTTCACAAGCCCAATATACTAGAGATTTATTAAATGCTCTTGGTTTAGAAGCTACAGTTGAAAATTGTAATGCTGATGATAATGATAATGTAGCATTTTCTGACCAAATGAATCATACAATTACAAGAGTAAATTTAGATGGTAAAAGTATAGTATTAGATCCTACAAATTATTATGGTAATACTACAACTTTAGCACATGAAGGACAATATTCTATTTATAATATAACAGAACAAACTAATTCTATTATAGAAGGAATGCAAAAAGAGGGAAAAACGCAAGAAGAAATAAATGAAGCAATAGGCAAACTATATGAAGCAAATGATTTGAGAAGTTCTATCTCGGCAGAAATATTTCCAAAACAAGTTTTAGATTATAGAATGAAAACACCATTTGGTATAAAAACATTGCGAGAATTACATTTTTCTACAATAGAGCCAACAAATGAAAAACTTTTAAGTGCTAGAGAAAAAGCAGCTAATATTCTGATTCCAGAATTAGGAATAGACAATATATCAAATGAATTAGGAATGGACAAATGTACTAATGATATGGAAAAGCAATCACTTATTTTAGGATATATTGAAAATAATTTACAAACTCCAGAATCAGATAACCCAAAAGATATAAGAAGTAGAGTTGTTAATGTTGGAAATAATACATTAGAACTAAATGATGTATTAGAATTAATGTATCTTCAAAATGGTATAGATTATAATGTAAGAGGAAATCATTTAATAGATGTTAATTTAGATGATACAGAAGTTTCAATAAATACATTTGATGCATATAAACACGGCTTATCTAATGAAGAAGAAAGAAATGAAATTCTTAAGAAAAAAGATGGGTCATATTTAGATATTTCTTCTTTGATAGAAACGGCTGTGCAGAAAATTTTAAAAATAGAAGAAAATAATAAATCTTTTAGTGAAAGATATAAAGTAGATGGAATAGAATTTACAACACATGAAGAAACTACAAACAGCAATGAAAGAGTAGAACAAAAGGAAGATTCTATAGAAATAGAATAAATTTCATCAAAACTATTGCAATTTTCAAAAAATGTGATATAATATTTAGCGTAAAAAACACATAAAGAAGAGTTTAAATGGAAGTGCCTTAAAAAATCAGTAATTTAAGGTCCAGATAAATGTTGAAACTTTATGGAAGTTATAACAAAAAGGGAGGAAAGAAAAAATGGCAGTAGTTGCAATGAAACAATTACTAGAAGCAGGTGTTCATTTTGGACATCAAACAAGAAGATGGGATCCTAGAATGGCAGAATATATATTCCAAGCTAGAAATGGAATCCATATAAT
>CALXJU010000025.1 GCA_944388705.1 uncultured Clostridia bacterium | reverse complement strand
CTATGAAATAAAGCAAAGACCCCCGACGAAGACCCAGAATATGTTTTTGCTATGGAATAGTAATATATAAACTTTTCTAATGTTTTTATTAAATGCACCAAACAGGATTGTCCCCTTTTAACACTTGAAAAAAAAGAATTTATGTTATATATTATAAATAGAAAATGGAGGTGGTATTAAATGACAATAAAAGAGGCACAAAATAAAGGAACAATAATGTTAAAAAGCAATCAAATAGAAAGTCCTAAATTAAAAGCAAGACTGCTATTACAACATATTTTAGACAAACCAAGACAATATTTAATAGTATATGATAAAGAAGAAATTACTCCAAAACAACAATGGGAATATTTTGTAAATATAGACAAATTAATACAAGGAATACCACTACAGCATATAACACATACACAAGAATTCATGAAAATGGATTTTTATGTAGATGAAAATGTATTAATACCAAGACAAGATACAGAAGTATTAGTAGAAGAAGTAATAAAAATAGCTAAAAATATAAAAGAACCACAAATACTAGATTTATGTACAGGAAGTGGAGCAATAGGAATATCAATTGCAAAATATGTACCAAATGCAAAAATATATGCAATAGATATAAGTGAAAAAGCACTAGAAATAGCTAGAAAAAATGCAAGAAAACAAAAAGTAGAAAAACAAATCAAATTTAGAAAATCAAATTTATTTGAAAAAATAAAAGGAATAAAATTTGATATTATAGTATCAAATCCACCATATATAAAAAAAGGAGATATAAAATATTTAAGTGAAGAAGTACAAAAAGAACCTCAAATAGCATTAGATGGAGGTTATGATGGATTAGATTTTTATAGAAAAATTGTAAAACAGGGAATTGAATATTTAAAATTAGATAGTTATTTATGTTTAGAAATAGGATATGACCAAAAAGAAGAAGTAATAGAAATAATAGAAAATGAAAAAAAATATAAAAATACGTATTGTAAAAAAGACTTATATGGTAATGATAGAGTAATAGTAACAAGAGTAGGAGGATAAGATGTCTTTTTCAAAACAATTAAAAGAAGAATTAAGCAAAACAGAAAACTTATCAAATAAAGAAGCAGTAAAATATGAATTAATGGGTTATTTAATAAGTAGTAATGTAAATCAAGAAAAAACAGAAACTAAATTTAATACTGAAAATGAATATAATATAAATAGATTTTCTAGACTATTAAATAATATGAATATTAACAACTATGATATAACGATACAAGGAAAAATATTCACAATAACTGTAAAAACAAAAGATTTAATAAAAATAGAAATAAGTAATTTAACAGAAGAACAAACTAGATGGGTAATAAGAGGAGCATATTTAGGAAGTGGTTCAATAAATAATCCAGAAAAGAAATATCATTTAGAAATTGGGATAAAACTTTATGAAAATGCAGAAATGTTAAAACAAGAGCTAGAAAAAATTGAAATAAAAGCTAATATAATAGAAAAAAATAATGAATATTCACTTTATATAAAAGATGGAGAAGGGATTTCAAAGTTTCTTGCATTACTAGGTGCAAATAAATCAGTATTAAAATTTGAAGAAATACGAGTACAAAGAGAAATGAATAATAAAATAAATAGATTAGTAAATTGTGAATCTGCTAATTTAAATAAAACAATGAATGCATCAATAGAACAAATAGAAGCAATCAAAAAATTAAAAGAAAATCATAAATTTGAAAAACTACCAGAAAACTTAAAAGAAATTGCAACATTAAGAATAAATAATCCAAATGCAAATTTAACTGAATTAGGCAAAATGCTAAAAGAACCTGTTGGAAAATCAGGTGTAAATTATAGATTAAAAAAGATAATGGAGATAGCAAATGAAAAATAAACATATAGGGATATATATACATATCCCATTTTGTAAGCAAAAATGTTATTATTGTGATTTTGTTTCATATTGTAATAAAGATAATTTAATAGAAAAATATATACAGGCTGTAAAAAAGGAAATCCAATTACAAGAAATAATAAAAGAGATTGATACTATATATATTGGTGGAGGAACACCTTCATATATAGAAGCAAAATATATAAAAGAAATATTAGAAGAAATAAAAACAAAAAATATTTCAAAAGAAGCGGAAATAACAATTGAAGTAAATCCAGGAACAGTCACATTAGACAAATTGCAAGAATATAAAAATTGCGGAATAAATAGATTGAGTATAGGTTTACAAAGCACACAAAATAATTTATTAAAAACTATAGGTAGAATACATAATTTTGAAGAATTTTTAGAAACATATAAAATGGCAAGAAAAGTTGGATTTAAAAATATTAATGTAGATTTGATGTTAGGACTTCCAAATCAAAAAATTTCAGAATTAAAAGAAAGTCTTGAAAAAGTATTAGAACTAAAACCAGAACATATTTCAGTATATTCGCTAATTGTAGAAGAAAATACACCAATTGCAGATAAAATAGAAAAAAATGAGTTAATTCTTCCAGAAGAAGAAACAGAAAGAAATATGTATTGGTATGTAAAAAATACTTTAGAATTAAATGGATTTCATCATTATGAAATTTCTAATTTTGCTAAAAAAGGTTTTGAATCAAAACATAATTTAAATTGTTGGGAACAACAAGAATATATAGGAATTGGAACTTCAGCACATTCTTATGTAGAAAATGTGAGATATTCTAATACAGAAAATTTAGAAAAATATATTGATAATATTGAACAAGGAACTCCTGAAAATAATAAAATTATACATGAAGTTCAAAATGAAAATGATAAGAAAAAAGAATTTATGCTTTTAGGACTTAGAAAAATTGATGGAATTAAAATAAGTGAATTTAAAAAAGTATTTGGGGATAATCCAATATATTTATTTAGAAATGAACTAAAAAAGCTTTCAGATGAAGAACTAATTGAAATAGATGATGATATAATTAGGTTAACTAATAAAGGAATTGATTTAGCTAATTTAGTTTGGGAAGAATTTATTTAAAAAAATTAGCAAAAACTATTGACAAGTGCTAAAAAATAATGTAATATATATAAAGTAAATTAGCAATCAACATATATGAGTGCTAAAAAGGAGGTCTATAAATTGCTAGATGAAAGGAAAAAAAGAGTATTACAAGCAATTGTAGAAGAATATATACAAACAGCAGAACCAGTAAGTTCAAATGCAATAATGAATTGTGAAGGTTTAGAATGTAGTAGTGCTACAATAAGAAATGAGATGGCAGAACTAGAAAAAATGGGATATCTAGAAAAACCACATACATCAGCAGGAAGAGTGCCATCAGCAAAAGGATATAGATACTATGTAGATGAGTTATTACAAGAAGACAAAATAACATTAGAAGAAATAAAATATATAAGTGAAAAATTAGAAAATAAAGTAAATCAAATAGAAGAAATAACTCAAATAGCATCAAGTACAATTTCAGAAATAACACACTACACAACAGTAGCAATAGGACCAAGTACAAATGAACAAATAATAGAAAATATAAAATTTGTATTACTAAATAGTAGAATGATGATGGCAGTAATATTAACAGATACAGGATTAGTAAAAGAAACAATAATAAAATTTGATGAAGATATTACAGAAAATCAAGTACAGACATTAAGTTATATGTTTAATAACAAATTAAAAGGTCAACCAATTACAAAAATTGATAAGCCATTAGAAAAATATTTAGTAGATGAAATGAGTTATAGTGTAAATTTAATTAAACCAATTATTGAGCAGATGAAAAAAGTAGTAGAAGAAGAAAGCATACATTTAGAAGGAGCCACAAAATTATTAGAATTACCAGAATTTAATAGTTTAGAAGTTGCAAAAAATTTCGTAAACATACTAGATGAAAAAGAATTAATGGCAGATATGTTGAATACTGGATTTGCACAAGACATAAATGTATATATAGGAGAAGAAAACGAAAAAGAAGAATTAAAAGACTTTAGTATAGTAACATTCAAACACAGAATAGGAAATAAAGATTTGGGAACAATTGGAATAATAGGACCAAAAAGAATGGATTATGCAAAAGTAATATCAGTTATGAAATATATCAGTAAAAAACTAAATGGTAATGATAATAATAAATCAGAATAGAAAGAAGGTAGAGAAATGGAAGAAGAAAAAAATAAAAAAGAAAATAAAGAAAAAACTGAAGAAAAACAAGAAAAAAAAGATTGCATAATAGACCCGAAACAACAAGAATTAGATGAATTAAATGATAGATACAAAAGGGTATTAGCAGAATTCGAAAACTTCAAAAAAAGAAGTGGAAAAGAAAGAGAAACTCTTTATAATTCAATATTAGCTGATATAGTAGAAGTATTTCTACCAATAGTAGATAATTTAGAAAATGCGTTAAAAACAGAAACACAAGATGTTGAATATAAAAAAGGAGTAGAACTTGTGCTAAAACAATTTAAAGATATATTAAAATCAAAAGGAGTAGAAGAAATACCAGCAGTAGGAGAAACATTTGACCCAACTCTACATGAAGCAGTAAGTAGTATACAAGCTCCAGACAAAAATGCACAAGAAATTGTAGAAGAATATAGAAAAGGTTACAAAATAGGTAACAAAGTTATACGCCACTCAATGGTAGTAGTAGCAAACTAAAAATAGTTATTAAATTTAAAAATATATATTATGAGGTAAAAACCTCAAAGAAAGGAAGTAAATTAAAATGGGAAAAATAATAGGAATTGACTTAGGAACAACAAATTCATGTGTAGCAGTAATGGAAGGAGGAGAACCAGTAGTAATACCAAATGCAGAAGGAAATAGAACAACACCATCTGTAGTAGCATTCTCTAAAAATGGAGAAAGATTGGTAGGACAAATAGCAAAACGTCAAGCTGTAACAAATCCAGAAAATACTGTAATATCAATAAAAAGAAAAATGGGAACAAACGAAAAAGTAGATATAGAAGGAGAAAAATTCTCTCCACAAGAAATATCAGCAATGATATTACAAAAACTAAAAGCAGATGCAGAAAATTATTTAGGACAAAAAGTAACACAAGCAGTTATAACAGTACCAGCATACTTTAGTGATAGCCAAAGACAAGCAACAAAAGATGCTGGAAAAATAGCAGGGCTAGAAGTATTAAGAATAATAAATGAGCCAACAGCAGCATCATTAGCATATGGAATGGATAAAGAACAAGACCAAAAAATTATGATATATGACTTAGGTGGAGGAACATTTGATGTATCAATACTAGATATCGGAGATGGAGTATTTGAAGTATTAGCAACAAATGGTAATACACACTTAGGTGGAGATGATTTTGATGAAGCTATAATAAAATACTTAATCTCAGAATTCAAAAAATCAAGTGGAATAGATTTGTCAACAGACAAAATGGCAATGCAAAGATTAAAAGAAGCAGCAGAAAAAGCAAAAATAGAATTATCAGGAGTACAACAAACACAAATAAATTTACCATTCATAACTGCAGATGCAACAGGACCAAAACACTTAGATGTAACATTAACAAGAGCAAAATTCGAAGAATTAATACATGATTTAGTAGAAGCAACAGCAGGACCTGTAAATCAAGCATTAAAAGATGCAGGATTAACAGCAAATGATATTCATAAAGTATTATTAGTTGGTGGTTCAACAAGAGTACCAGCAGTTCAAGAAGTAGTAAAAAGAATAACAGGAAAAGAACCAGATAAAGGAATAAACCCTGATGAATGTGTTGCAATTGGTGCAGCAATTCAAGGTGGTGTATTATCAGGAGATGTAAAAGACTTAGTATTACTAGATGTAACACCATTATCATTAGGTATTGAAACATATGGTGGAGTATTTACAAAATTAATCGAAAGAAATACAACAATACCAACAAAAAAATCACAAATATTCTCAACAGCAGCAGATGGTCAAACAAGTGTAGAAGTACATGTATTACAAGGTGAAAGAGAAATGGCTGCATATAATAAATCATTAGGAAGATTCCAATTAACAGGAATTCCAGCAGCACCAAGAGGAGTACCACAAATAGAAGTAACATTTGATATAGATGCAAATGGAATAGTACATGTATCAGCAAAAGATATGGCAACAGGAAATGAACAAAATGTATCAATCACAGCATCAACAAACTTAACAGATGAAGACATCGAAAAAGCTGTTAAAGATGCAGAAGCACATGCTGAAGAAGATAAAAAGAAAAAAGAAGAAATTGAAGTTAAAAATAATGCAGAAAGCTTAGTATATAACAGTGAAAAAACATTAGGAGAATTAGGTGATAAAATCAGTGGAGAAGAAAAAGCAAAAATCGAAGCTGAAATTGAAAATACAAGAAAAGCACTTGATTCAAATAATACAGAAAATATCAAAGAAGCTACAGAAAAATTAACAAAAGTATTTTATGAAATGTCAGAACAATTATATAAAAATGCAAATCCAAATGCAGGAGCAACAGACCCAAATGCTACAACAGGAGCAGAAGATACAAATAATAATGATGGAACTGTTTATGATGCAGATTATAAAGTAGAAGATGACAATAAATAAAATTAAGTGATATTATGAGGTTGGAGCAATATGAAAAAATCCAACCTCAAAATTTAGTAAGAAAAGACATTTCAAGAGGAGGAGAAAATGGCAAGTAAAAGAGATTATTATGAAGTATTAGGAGTTAATAAAAATGCTACAGACGACGAGTTAAAAAAAGCATATAGAAAACTCGCTAAAAAATATCATCCAGATGCCAATCCAGACAATAAAGCAGAAGCAGAAGCAAAATTTAAAGAAGTAAATGAAGCATATGAAACATTATCAGACCCACAAAAAAGAAGAATGTATGACCAGTTTGGACCTGATGGACCACAAGGATTTGGAGGAGCTGGAGGACCATTTGGCGGAGGAAATTACTATTCATATACATCCTCTGGATTTGATGGATTTTCAGATTTTGGAGATTTAGGAGATATATTTTCTTCATTTTTTGGGGGAGGAAGAACAAGTGCAAGACAACAAACAAGAAGAGGACCTAGAAAAGGAGCAGATTTAAACTTAAATCTAGAAATTACATTTGAAGAAGCATTTTTAGGTGTAGAAAAACAAATAGTAATAACAAGACCAGAAACTTGTGAAGTATGCCATGGAACAGGTGCAAGACCAGGAACATCAGTAACAAAATGTCCAATATGTAATGGAACAGGAACAGTTAGACAAGTGCAAAATACAATATTAGGTCAAATGCAAACAACAAGAACTTGTACAAATTGCCATGGAACAGGTGAAATAATAAAAGATGTTTGTGAAAATTGTAAAGGAAAAGGAACAGTTAGAAAACAACCAAAAATAAAAGTAAAAATACCAGCAGGAATAGATGATAATCAAACTGTAGTATTGAGAGGAGAAGGAGAACCTGGAGAAAAAGGTGGACCAAAAGGAGATTTGTACATAACTGTTAGAATAAAAAGAAGTAATATATTTACTAGACAAGGAACAACTGTAACATGTGAAGTTCCAATAACAATAACACAAGCAACTTTAGGTGCAACTTTAAAAATCCCTATGGTGGATGGAACTACCGAGTTATATACAATTCCAGAAGGAACACAAACAGGTACAAAATTTACAATTCGTGAAAGAGGATTTAATTCAATAAATTCAGCAACTAGAGGAAATTTTGTGTTTACAGTAGTTGTTCAAACACCAAAAAGATTAAATAAGGAACAAAGAGATTTACTTGAAAGATTAGCTTTAACAATGAATGAACAACCACCAATAAAGAAAAAAGGATTATTTGGATAAAATGTTAAAATAAAACTGATAGAAAAATTCAAAATAAAATTGATAGAATTCTATCAGTTTTTTTAATGATTTTTTTATGGTCTCACAATATCAGAAATAAAATCGTAGGGTAAAATAATTATTCAAAACTCTTTATTTTTTTGGAAAAATATAGTATAATATACTATGTTGAAATATGCGGAAATAATAAGAGAAAGGAAAAAATAAAAATGGAGAAAAAGAGAATAGTAACAGGAGATAGACCAACAGGAAGGTTACATATAGGACATTATTTTGGTTCATTAAAAAATAGAGTAGAAATGCAAAATACAGGCGAATATGACCCATATATATTAGTAGCAGATGTTCAGGCACTAACAGACAATTTCAATAATCCAGAAAAAGTAAGAAAAAATGTAAGAGAAGTAGTAATGGACTATTTATCAGTGGGAATAGACCCAGAGAAAACGACAATATATATACAATCAATGCTCCCAGAAGTAGCTGAATTAACAGTATTTTATTCAAACTTGGTAACAATAGCAAGACTAGAAAGAAATCCAACAGTAAAAACAGAAATAGCGCAAAAAAGAGAATTATTTGGAGAAAGTGTAACATATGGATTTTTAGGATATCCTGTAAGTCAAGCAGCAGATATAACAGCATTAGAAGGAAAAATAGTTCCAGTAGGAGAAGACCAATTACCACTAATAGAACAATGTAGAGAAATAGTAAGAAAATTTAATAGTATATATGGAGAAGTACTAGTAGAACCAGAAGCAGTACTATCAAAAGAAAAAAGAATAAAAGGACTAGATGGAAATGAAAAAATGGGTAAATCATTAGGAAATGCAATATACTTATCAGACTCAGAAGAAGAAGTAAACAAAAAAGTAATGAGTGCAGTAACAGACCCAAATAGAATAAAAAAAGATGATTTAGGAAATCCTGATATATGTATGGTATCATATTATCATAATTTATTTACAGACAAAGACGAATATAAAACAGTATGTGAAGAATGTAGAGCAGGCAAAAGAGGATGTGTTGCATGTAAAAAACAATTAGCAAAAAACATAAATAAAACATTAGAACCAATAAGAGAAAAAAGAAAATATTATGAAGAAAGACCAGAATTAGTTGATGAAATTTTAATAAAAGGAACTGAAAAAGCAAGAGAAACTGCAAAAGAAACAATGAAAAAAGTTAAGAAAGCAATGAAATTAGATTATTTTGAATAAGAAAGGAATAACAAATGTTTACAGATTATGCAAAAATAACAATAAAATCAGGAAATGGTGGAGATGGAGCAGTAACATTTAGAAGAGAAAAATATGTTGCTGCAGGTGGTCCTGATGGAGGAGATGGCGGAAGAGGTGGAAGCATCTACTTCAGAGTCGACCCTAATGCCAATACACTAGTAGATTTTAGATATACTAAAAAATTTAAAGCAGAAAATGGAGAAAATGGTAGTGGCGGACACAAATATGGAAAATCAGGACAAGACTTATATATAAATGTACCGATAGGAACAATAATAAAAGATGCTGAAACAGGAAAAATAGTAGCAGACCTTTCTCATGAAGGACAAGAAGAACTAGTATTAAAAGGTGGAAGAGGAGGAAAAGGAAATTCACATTTTGCAACAGCGACAAGACAAGTTCCAAGATTTGCACAAGCAGGAGAAGACGGAGAAGAAAAAGAAATAATCTTAGAACTAAAATTACTTGCAGATGTGGGATTATTAGGGTTTCCTAATGTAGGAAAATCAACATTTTTATCAATTGTTACAGATGCAAAACCTAAAATTGCAAACTATCATTTTACAACAATAGAACCAAATTTAGGAGTAGTAAAAACAGAACATGGAGACAGTTTTGTAATAGCTGATATACCTGGAATAATAGAAGGAGCAAGTGAAGGTATAGGATTAGGAATTCAATTTTTAAGACATGTAGAAAGAACACGTTTATTATTACATGTAATAGATGTATCAGGAGTTGAAGGAAGAAATCCTGTACAAGATTTTTATACAATAAATGAAGAATTAAAAAATTATAGTGAGAAATTGAGTAAAAGAAAACAAATAATAGTAGCAAATAAAATAGATATAATGCAAGATGAAACAGGATATAAAGAACTTGAAGCACTAGCAAAAAAAGAAGGACTTGAAATATATAAAATTTCTGGAGCAACAGGAGAAGGAATTACAAAATTATTAGACAGAGTAGTAGAAGTGTTAAAAACATTACCAAAAGAAGAATTAGTTGAAGTTGAAGAAAGAGTGTTATATACACTTGAAGAAGACGAAAATCAATTCACAGTAAGAAAAGAAAATGATGAATTTATAATTGAAGGAAAAGCTATAAATAGGTTAATGGGAAGAATAAATATAGATGATAATGAATCAATGTATTATTTCCAAAAAAGTTTGAAAAATCTAGGAATAGAAGATGAATTAAAAAGGCAAGGAATTAAAGAAGGAGATATTGTAAAAGTATTAAATTGGACATTTGAGTGGTATGAGTAGGTAATGTTTGAAAAGGGCAATTTTGGGCAATTTGGGGACGGTTCTCAAATTTCCCAAAGGGAAAAAAGAGAACCGTCCCCAAATTGCCAAAAGGGAAAAAAGGGGACAGACCCCAAATTGCCAAAAGGGAAAAAAGGGGACAGACCCCAAATTGCCAAAAGGGAAAAAAGAGAACCGTCCCCAAATTGCCAGAAAGGAATAAAAAAATGAGAGTAAGATTAGCAGGAATAATTCCAATGAAAGATGGATTTGCATTTATGCATAGAGTTGGAGTGCAAAATCATCCAATAGGAGATTACTATACATTTCCAGGTGGAGGGCAAGAAGAAAAAGAAACATTAGAAGAAGGAACAATAAGAGAAATAAAAGAAGAATTTGGAATAGATGTAGAAGTAGTAGAAAAATTATATGAAATGGAAAATGGCGAAAAAAATCAAAAAGAATATTTCTATTTATGCAAATATATAGGAGGAAAATTTGGAACAGGGAAAGGACCAGAATTTTCAGGAGACCCTAAATATGCACATAGAGGAAAATACATACCAGAAATAGTAAAAAGAGAAGATATTGAAAAAATCACTTTACTTCCATATGAAATAAGAGATAAATTTATCAAAGACATAAAAAATGGAAGATTCTAAAAATAAGGAGATGTGAAATGCAAGAAATATTAGAAATATTAAAAGATACGGTAATAGATAGTGTAAAACTAATACCATTCTTATTTATAACATATCTAATAATGGAATATATAGAACATAAAACAAGCGAAAAAGTAAAAGAAAAGATTGAAAAATCAGGTAAATTTGGACCAATAATAGGAGGTCTTGTAGGAATATTTCCACAATGTGGATTTTCAGTTTCTGCAACGAATTTGTATGCAACAAGAGTAATAACATTAGGAACATTAATTGCGGTATATTTAACAACATCTGATGAAATGTTACCAATTTTATTAACAGAGGCAGTACCACTAAATACGATATTTACAATATTAGGCATTAAATTAATAATAGGAATAATATCAGGAATAATAGTTGATTTTGTATTTAGTAAAATAATAAAACATAAAGAAAAAGAACATGAACACATTGGCGAATTTTGTGAGCACGAGCATTGTCATTGTCATGAAGATGGAATAGTAAAATCAGCAATAAAACATTCAGCAAATATATTTTTATTTATATTTGTAACAACATTAATAATAAATTGTGTAATAAATCTAGTTGGAGAAGAAACAATCTCAAATGTTATAAGTAACAATTTCATTTTAGGACCAATAATAGCAGGGTTAATCGGATTAATACCAAATTGTGCTTCATCAGTAATATTAACAGAATTATTTATTGAAAATATAATTTCAATGCCAATATTAATTACAGGAGTTTTAGTAAATGCAGGTGTAGGAACATTAGTATTATTTAAAACAAATAAAAATGTAAAAGAAAACATACAAATAATAGGATTATTGTATTTAATAGGAATTTTATCAGGATTTATATTAGAAATAATAATATAATCAATTAAAATTATGAAAAAAGCTTGTAATTTTCGTAAAAATATAAGATAATATATATGTATGAGTATATGAAAATGAAAGGAATAAAAAATGAAACTAATAGATAAGTTTTTGAAAAAACTAAATGCAAGTAGAAATACATTTGCTACATATATACTAACATTAATAACAGTATATATAATGGTAGATAGAATAGCAGAAATGTTATTTATGGTATTTACAGGTGTATCAATGTCATATTGGGGGCCAATACAATATACACTGGCATTAGCTTGCCCAATATTTGCATATTTATTTTCGCCAACATCAGAATTTGCAAAATCTAAAAATTTAAAAGTAACACTATTCTTTTTATATATAATATCATTATATGTAGTAGCAATATCGATGTTTACTCAATGGTTAAATATGGCTGCATGGCTCTTTCTAACATCAATACCAGGATATACAGTTTTAGTATCAGACTTTTCAGAATTGATTGGACCAGCGTTTACAGCACTTTCAATATATTTGCCATTAACAACATTTTATGGTTTAATAAAATGGATAAAATTAGGAGTAGATGACAGTAAGGATCAAAAAAGATCTATATGGGACTATAGAGGTATAAGTTTATCTGACAAAAAGACAGGACATGGACCATTTACATGTGATATGTTTATAGCAAAAGATTATGAAACAGGAAAAACTTTAACATTTTATGAACAAAAAAGATATCAAGGTTTATTAGTATGTGGAGGTTCAGGTACAGGAAAAACATCACTAATATTTGAACCAATGATAGCAAAAGATATAGAAAAAAAGGCATTTTATAGAGCAAATGCAAAAGAAATGGGATATACAGCATTAAAAACAGGTATAGCAACATTAAATAGGCCATATGATAATGACTATATAAATGAAAACTTCAGTTTGAATATGATTTCACCTGCATATGGAAAAGAAGCAGTATATAAAGCATATATGAACAAAATGATAATTTCTTCAGTAGATGGAGATTATACTTATAGAGATTTAGGTTTGACATCTATGTCACCAGATTTTGAAACATTGTCAAGGACAATGAAAATATGTAAAAACTTTCACATTAAATATCATTTAGTAGACCCAGCAAGTAGTGAATCAATAGGATTAAATCCATTTGTTTATGATGATGTAAATAAAATAGCAGTAACTATATCAACAGTATTAAAAGCAATGCATGTAGATTCACACTTAGAAATGGATGAGATATATAGAGAAGACTTAATAATACAAGCAATTGAAAATTTAACAATGATTTTAAAGGAAATGTATCCTAGATTAAATGGTGGAAATTTACCAAACTTAGAAGATATGTTAAAAATGCTTACAAATTTTGACTTAGTAGAAAAAATGTGTGAAATAATGAAAAGTGATGAAGAATTAGCAGAAAAATATAGTATGCAATTATCATACTTTGAAAAGAATTTTTATAAGAATAGTAAAGGAAGAGAACAAACAGAAAAATATATTTATATAGCAGTTGCACAATTAGATAATTTATTAAGATTACCAGGAGTAAAATCAATATTATGTAATAGACATAATAATATAGATTTTGATAAAGCATTAGAAAATGGAGAAGTAATATTAGTATGTACACGTAGAGGAGATTTAGGAAGAACAAGTCATAGGGCATTTGGGTTATTCTTTATCTTATCTATGCAAAACGCTATATTAAGAAGACCAGGAAATGAAAACAGTAGGATACCACATTTCTTATATATTGATGAATTCCCAGACTTTATATGTAAAGATACAGAAGCGATATTTACTCTTTATCGTAAATATAAAGTTGGTACATCTGTAACAGCACAAAACCTTGCACAGTTAGAGGGAAATTCAGAAAAAATGAGATATAAAGAAACAATATTATCAAACTGTCCAAATAAAATATTTACAGGAAACGGAACACCAGAAGAACTTGAGTGGTGGTCTAAAGAATTTGGAAAGAGAAGAACATGGAATTATACAAATTCTATGGATATGAAAACATTGGAATATGATTCTAAGTATGGTGGTGTAAAATATGATTGGGAGTCATATTGGGCAACAAACAAATTAGCAACAATGGCATTTAAAACAGTAGCAATAAAATTAAAAAATGATGCAGGAAATTATGATGTTGGTGAAGGAAAAATGAATTTTGTAGGTTCAAAATATAAAGAAGAACAACCAATTAAAAACTATAATTTCTCAAAATTTACACCAGGAGTTGTAAGTGATTCAACTGATGAGGATCATAAAGCAAAATTTAATCCAAAACATATAAATTTTGTTGGAGAAAATGATGAAGATGAACCAATTCAAACAGATACAACAGATTCAAGCTTTATATTTGATAATGAAGATGCAATTGTTGTAAATTTGAAAAAGAAAAAAGAAGAATAAAAATAGAATGGGATAGCACTATTTGCTATCCCTATATTCGTAGTAGAGAAAACCATTTTGAAAATATATGTTTAGTCATGTTCATTAAATCTATTTTATTAACAGAATTTTCAGCAACTAAATTAACAGAATCTAGTTTATTTCCATTCAAGTAGTAAGTAACTGAACCAAGAGATTGACCTTGCTCAACTGGAGCTTGAACAGATTCACTTAAATTTAATTCATAAGTTATGCCAGATTCTTCCCCTTTTTTTATAAGAAAAGATGGAGAAGTTTCGTAAATGCAATTTACCTCTGAATCAACACCTTTTGCAACAGAAATAGATTTTACTACATCTCCTTGATTTCCAAAAGAAGAATAAGAAAAATTTGTAAATCCATAATCTAAAAGCTTACTAGCTTCTTCAAAACGAATAGCGGAAGTAGGAGCTTTCATGATAACAGCAATTAAAGATAAATTATCACGAGTAGCAGATGCAGAAAGATTATACAATGCAAGAGAGGTTGAGCCTGTTTTTAAACCTGTACAACCAGAATAATTACGAATTAGCTTATTGGTATTTGTTAATTCAGATTTACCATCTCTTAAAGTATCTGTCCAAATTGTAGAATAATTACTTATTTCTGGATGTTTTGTTAAAAGCTCTCTTGACATTAAAGCGATATCATATGCAGAAGTTACATGACCATCTTCATCAAGTCCATGACAATTTTTGAAAGTGGTATCATTCATTCCGAGTTCTTTTGCTTTATCATTCATCATCTTAACAAAACCTTCTTCTGTACCAGCAAGATATTCACCGCATAGCCACTATACAATCATTTGCTGAAACAACTGCAATTGCTTTTAACATATCATTGACACTTAAAGTTTCACTTGGGTCTAGCCAGATTTGAGAACCACCCATTTTAGAGGCATTTTCACTACATGGAATTTGCGTTTCAAGTGTTATTTTTCCAGAATCTAGTGCTTCCATAATAAGCAATAATCCCATTACTTTTGTGACACTTGCAGGTCTTAACTGTTCATGTATATTATGCTCATATAGGATTTGACCAGTATTTTGTTCGATTAAAATTGCTGCACCAGCTTCTAATGAAAGATGATTGCCTTCTGATATAGAAGAGCTTTCTTCTAAAGAAGAAGATGTTTCAACAGAATTTACTGACCATGTATAACTTTCAGAAAATCCAAAACATTCTATAGTAATACAACATATAATTAGAGTTACTAATATAAAATATAAAATCTTAGAATTTTGCATAATTTTCCTCCAATAGTAATTTTTATAATTATATGCAAAATTCTAAGATTTATGAGAATTATTTTATTTCTGTTTCAAATTCTTTTTTTATTTTTTCTAATTGTTGCTTTTTTATTTTAGTATATTTTATTATATCTTTTTCTGGAACATTATAATTTAACATATTTTTTATAATTTGACTAATTCCTTGACTAATTCCTTGAGTGATTCCTTGAGAAATACCCTGAGAAATTCCAATCAATCTTTCATTTTTATATTCTTCTCTTAATCTTTCAGCAACTGTACTCATAGTTTCATCATCCTCACTTTCTTCAATTAAATTTAAAATTTCTTTAATATTTTTAATATCTGAATATAAGTAACTAACTATTTGTTTTAATTTTCTTATTTTAGATTTGTCATCTAAATTTTCTATAATTTTTGTTAAATTTTCAATAACTTCATTATTATTTTTACATTTTTCTAAAATCATAGTATTTGCAATCATAGATTTTAAGTTTAATAAATTTTCGATTTCAAAATTATTTATATCAATTAATTTAAATTTTGTCTCAAGTGAATTAAAATTAAGTTCAGGGTAATCAACTTCACAATCAGCAAATGAGGTACTAGCTGTCCATTTGTTATTACCAATATATAAAACAATAGGTATAACTTTAGGAAATTTATAATATTTTTTATTTATAATTTTGTCCTCAACAGCTAATCTAATAGTTTCAACACAATAATTTAATATTCTATAAGACATTGAATAATCTACATATGTTTGTTCTTCGATTAAAAAATAGATATCTTTATTTTTTAATTTATACAAAATATCAGCTTGATTATATTTGTAATTTTTTGTTATAAAATTGGGATTTTGTAATTCTAAATCTTTAGGTTCAATATTTAAACTTAAAAAATAATTTAAAAAATTTGACATTTCTTTTTTACTTTGAAAAAGAGTTTTAAAAATTTTATCATGTTTTTTATCATTTTTATTATTAATATCATCTATTTTATATTCATCATCATCTTCATGTACTGATAAAAATTTTTCAACAGAATCAGAATATACTATTTCACCATCTTTAAAAGATAATTCATTATATTTTCCAATACATTTTAAATAATCCCAATAAGTAAATTCATATTCTTCGATAAAAATTCCTCCTTTAAAATTTTATGTATAATAAAAAGACATATTAAATAAAGGTAATCACCTCCTTACTGAAATATTTTTTTCAAATTTGATTTAAAAATTTGATATAAAAATTTTAGAAATTAAAAATAATAAAAAAATTAAATTGAAAATCTAAACTAGTAATAGTTTAACAGGTTTTACCAACTTTTTCAATAGTTTTCTGAAAAAAAGATAAAAATTATCATTAATGAATTTAATTAAAGATAAAATATAATTTTACTATACCAATAAAAAAGAAAAAAATCAAGATATTTAAAAGCAAAAATCAAAAAAATTCAGATTATTATAAAATTAATAATTTTATATATTTATTAACATCTATGTAAAAAATATATCTTTAATTAAATTCATTAAAGAAAAAAGAAGGGAGAGCAAAAGAAAAATGAAAAAAAGAGAAAATGGAATAACACTAATTGCATTAGTTGTTACAATAGTTGTATTATTAATATTAGCAGCAGTAAGTATATCAATGTTAACAGGAGAGAATGGAATAATAGCACAAGCCAAAAATTCAAAAGAAGCAACAGAACAGGCAAGAGTAGAAGAATTAGTAGATTTAGCAGTAAATAGTTTAATTGGAGAAAATTTAGGAAGCACAAATGGAATAACACCAGAAATGATAGCAGAAGAAGTAAATAAAATGGAAAACAGAGATGATGTATATGCAGAAGGAAGTACATTTCCAACAAACATAATATTTCCAGAAGAAAATAGAAAGGTAGAAGTAAATTTAACACAAAAAGAAGTTACAAATGCAATGTATGAAGTAGCAGTAAATGAAGAAGATATAGCACCAATGGATTTATTTGATTATGAAATAATAGATGAAGCAGAAGTTGGAGCATTAGAATTAAGTGAATTACCAACCAAAAAAGTAAGAATAACAAAAATAAAAGAAGAATACTGTACGGGTGGTAAAGATGAAGACACTAATTATGCAATAATATATGAAGGTAAAAAAATATCAGACACATTAGTAATACCGTATAATGTAGATGGAAAATATGTAGAAAATGGAACAGAAGGAGAAATATATACAATAACAGAGGTACAATTACATGCATATGGTAATGGGTCATTCGGTTCTGAATATGGATTTCCAAAAGTAGAAACAGTAATATATCCTAATACAGTAGAAAAAATTTCAGGGAGTATAGCAGGTGACTATACTACGACATTCAAGACAGCAGTATTGTCAAATAGATTAAAAATTATAGGAGATAATGCTTTTTGTGGATGTCGTGGATTGACAAGTATAAAAATACCAGATAGTGTAACAAGCATTGGTATACAAGCTTTTCATGGTACAAATTTCACTACTATAGAAATTCCAAAAAGTATAACAAGTATAGGGAATAGAGCATTTTCTTATTGTGAGAATTTAGTAAGTATAACAATTCCAGAAAGTATAACAAGTATAGGAGATGGAGCATTTTCTGATTGTACAAATTTAACCAATATAGAAATCCCAGAAAGTATAATAAGTATAGGAGATGGAGCATTTTATGGTTGTACAAACTTAACCAATATAGAAATTCCAGAAAGTGTAACAAGTATAGGAAATAACGCATTTTGTGGTTGTACAAACTTAACCAATATAGAAATTCCAGAAAGTGTAACAAGTATAGGAAATAACGCATTTTATGGTTGTACAAACTTAACCAATATAGAAATTCCAGAAAGTGTAACAAGTATAGGAAATAACGCATTTTGTGGTTGTACAAACTTAACCAATATAGAAATTCCAGAAAGTGTAACAAGTATAGGAAATAACACATTTAGGGGATGTAGTAGTTTAACAAGTATAACAATCCCAGATAGTATAACAAGTATGGG
This sequence comes from uncultured Clostridia bacterium, assembly GCA_944388705.1. GTDB lineage: Bacteria > Bacillota > Clostridia > TANB77 > CAG-508 > CAG-269. The sequence continues at coordinate 8,798 of CALXJU010000025.1, read as the reverse complement.
AGAATATGTATTTGATGATTGGACACCTTCTCAAACAATAAATGTACCATTTAAAGAAGGAGAAAAGTCTGATGGATGGGATGAATATTGGAAAAGTGGTTGTGATGCGACAATAAACTACTTAAAATAAGTAATAAAAAACAATTGACAAAACAGAGAACAATTAATATAATTAAATAAACAAATAAAGTCTGCAAAATAAAATGCAGGCTTTTTTAAAAGGAAAGACTATCAGATATGGATGATTTAAGAAAGGAAAAAAATAAAATGAAAAAAAACACAATAGACAAGATAGGATATATAGTAATAGTAGTAACAATAGTATTACTAAACATATTTATAGGTTCAAACATAAAAGACCCAATATGGATAATACAAGCAATAGTAAGTATATTTACATTAATCTATATAATAGCGAAAAAAATACAAAAAGAAAAGAATATAATAATCAAGGGAAAAATAGATATAGCAGTATTAATATTTATGTTCTCAACGATAATACCCTACATTACTAGAAATTATGTATCATTAGAAGGAACAATAAACTTCATACTAAAATACTGGTCAGTATATGGTTTTTATATATTAACAAGAAATATTATAATAGAAGAAAGTAAAATTAATACAATAAAAAACACATTAATAATTTCATCAATAATACCAATAATAGTAGGATATGATAAATTAACAATAAATATATTAGAACCAATATTAGACTATATAAATTCAGTAAAAATAGAAGATACACGAATGATATCAATATTTGGATATGCAAATACATTTGCAGCATATTTGGGACTAACAACAAGCTTAGCAATAGAACAGTTTATAAAATCAGACAAAAAGAAAAAAGTATTATATGGAATATATATAATAATATCATCAATAACAATAATGTTAACACAATCAAAATTTGTACTAGCATTATTAGCATTTATAATATTATTATTCATAATAAAAGGAATAAAAGATAAAAAAATAAGTAAAAAGTGGTTCATAGTAGGGATTATAGCAATAGTAGTATTTATGATATATTTCTTCATAGCAAAAGAAATTTCAAAACCATTAGAAATAACAGAAGAAGAAAAAACATGTGTAATAAGAGGAATAGAATCAAATACAAAATATGAGTTTGAACTTAATTTAGAGGCGCAAACTGACAAAAATTATGATGTATTTGAAATTAGTATAGTAGAAATAAATAGATATTTTGCAGAAAAAACACTTCAAAGAATAAGTTTTGCAAATTACAGTGGAACAAGAACAATTAATTTTGAAACAAATGAGCAAATAGACCATATAGAAATAAGAATAACAAATAAATTAAAACAAAAATTGACAATAAATGGATTAAAAATAAATGGAGAGCCATATATATTAGAATATAAAATAATCCCAGAAGAAGTAGTTAGAGTGTTCACAACATTCAATTTTAAAAATTCGAGTGTATGGCAAAGAGTGGACTATTGGAGAGACTCAATAGAAATTATAAAAGATAGATGGCTAGTGGGTTCTGGCGGAAATACATGGAGAACATTATATGGACAAGAACAAGATTATCTATATTATGCAAAAGAAGCACATTGTTATATATTAGAAGTGTGGATGTCCTTTGGACTATTAGGAATAATTAGTTATATATTTATAATAGCAATAACAATACAAAATGGAATGAAAGAACATAAAAAAATATTATCAATTCTAGTTGGAGTAGCAATAATAGCTGTACATAGTTTGATGGATTTTGATATGTCATATTTAATAATAGAAATGGTATTTTATATGTTTATAGCCATTATAAATAAAGAAGACAAACTAGAAATATCAAATGCTAAAATTTTAGAAACTACAATTGCAATATTTTTTGGAATAGTAGCAATAGGAAATACATTAGGTCTAGTAGCACAATGTGTAGAGGACGAAACTGGAATTGTAAGTAATAAAATCGCACCATGGGTTGCTAGATATCAATATAATCAGATTGTATATTTAGAAAACAACCAACTTGAACCTGAGAAAAAAATTGAATATATAAAACAATATATAAAAAATGAGCCATATCAAAATCAAAACACAATGTATGAAATAATGGTAAACCAAATAATAAAAAATGATAATCAAACAGAAGATACAAAATATTTAATCGATATATGGAAAAATGTTGAGATAGAAAGACCATATGAAATAAGAATATTGCAATATAGAGGAGAAATCATGCTAAATTTAGCAGAGAATTTATCAGATAAAGAATTGTCAAAACAAATATTGGAAATAATAATAAATGAATATCCAGAAAATTCTAAAATAATTTTAGACTATAGAAAAAATAGAGAAACAGAACTAGTATGTAGATATAAATATGGATATTATACTGATACATATCAAAAAGCAATTGAATTATTAAATGATGAAAATAACTAAATAAAAAAGAATGAGGTTTAAATGAAAATAGAAGTATTACTTGCGATAATGAATTTAAAAGATGAAATTGAATATAGAAACTTATTAAAACAAGATAATATAACAGGAAAAGTTGTTGCAATAAATCAAGTAAAAGAAAAAGGTTTTAATATAGAAAATGGAGATACCAGAATATTCTCATATAAAGAAGTTGGTGCAAGTAACAGTAGAAATAAATTAGTAGAAAAAGCTGAAGGAGATATATGTATATTTGCAGATAATGATACTGTATTTGTAGATAATTATGAAGAAATAATTAAAAAAGAATATGAAAAAAATCCAGAAGCAGATATAATCATATTTTTTGCGGAAAATCAGAATAGCAACAGAGAAAAAAACAAAAGAATTGGAAATAAAAAAATTAATAATTTAAATTTAATGAAAATACGTACATATGAAATTACAATGAAAAAACAAACATTAGATAAAATTAGAAACGAAAACTTAAAATTTGATACAAATTTCGGACCAGGAGGAATATTCAAAAAAGGTGAAGAAACGATATTTATATCAGAATTATTAAAAATGGGTATGAAGATATATAGTATAGATAAAAAAATTTCCACTAGCCGAAATGAAGAAAGTACATGGTTTACAGGATTTAATGAAAAGTTTTTATTTGATCAAGGGGCAATATTTTATAGAATATACCATAAATGGTATAAAATATTAATAATTCAATATTTAGTAAGAAAATATTTTTTATATAGAAAAAATGTAAGTATAAAAAAAGCATATAAAGAAATGTGTGCAGGAGCTAAGAAATGTAAAGAAATGTATGGGTGATAAAATGGATAAAAAAATTACTGTTATTGTAACGATTTATAATACACCAGAAAAATATCTAAAAAAATGTATAGAAAGTATAATTGAGCAAACCTTTAAAGAAATAGAAATAATATTAGTAAATGATGGCTCAGACAAGAAAACTTCAGAGATATGCAGACAATATAAAGATGAGAGAATAAAATTGATTGAACAAAAGAATATGGGAGAGTCAGTCGCAAGAAATGTTGGAATTGAAAATGCAGAAACAGAAAATATAACTTTTGTAGATAGTGATGATTGGCTCGAACCTAATATGTGTGAAAAATTATATAATTATATTCAAAAAACAAAAGAATATGATGTGATTATATTTAATTGCTATGTAGATTATCCAGGCAAAAGTATAAAGAATAATTTTTATCCTAAAAAAGGAATGTTGAATGAACAAGATATAGAAGAAATACAATTACAGAATATAGAAAAAGGAGTTACTAGATACTATCCTCCAGAATCTAATATTTCAGTACCTTGGGCAAAAGTGTATAATAAAAAATTTATACAAGAAAATAGATTAAAATTTATTCCTAATATAATAAGAATGCCTGATGCTTTATTTAATACAGAAGTTTTTGAAAAAGCAAATAAAATTTTTGTGTTTGATGAATATTTATATCATTATCAAAAAAATGATTTTGCTATTTGTCAAAGATATTCTGAAGATACAATTAGATATTATGAAACATACATAAACTTAATTGATGAATATATTAAAAAATATAATAAAAATCAAAAATTTGTTGATACACTAAATATAAAAATTGTAACAAGTATAGATAGATATATGTATAATTACTTTTTTCATAAGGATAATCCTAAAAATAAAAAGGAAATAGAAGCGGAATTTAAAGAATTATTACAAAAAGAATTATACCAAAAAGCATTTAAAAATGTAAAAAAAGAATATTTAAGTAAATATCAAAAACTTGTGTTGAAAAATGCAGAAAAAGGTAAAATAAAATCACTAAAATTTTTAAAGAAAACAAAAGAAGCTATCAAAATAATAAAAAGGAAAATATAATCAATTTGATTTTTATGTAAATATATGGTATATTTAAAGATGTAAATAACTCGCAGAGCGAGATTAGAAGGAGGATTTTTATGTTATTACAGATTCCAAATGCAGAAGATGCACGGTCAATGATTGAAGAGAGGAGAAAAGCTATGTTAGAACAGATTGCAGAAGAGATACAGGAAGGTATTAATGATGCAATTAAAAGGAAGGATTATATATATCCATTTGAGGGCTTTATTCCTACTGCTCTGAGAAAGGAATTAGAAGAAAAAGGATATATCCTTGATGATGTGGTTAGTAACACCTGTGTTACTACATATATTTTCATAGGATTACCAAAAAAATAACATGATTTACAACACAATAAAAAGCCCCCCTTAAAATTAAGGGGGGCTTTTTTGCTTTTCATCTTTATGATTCCGTTTTTCATAAGGAATATAATATCCTAAAAGTATAATTTGGTATGCAACAAAAAAATCTAAGTTAAATAGAAATGTTGCTAAAAAAGTTAAAAGTAGAATTATTGAATATTTTTTTGTTACAGATATAATATAAATAAATAAAGGTAAATAAAATTTTTTAAAAATGCAATGAATTGCATAAGTTAATATTAATCCAATAATTAAATCAATAAAAAAGAATGCTTTACCTTGTTCTGTTAAACCAATTAATTCCACCAAAAAACTTAAAATAAGTTCAAAGAACCATAAAATGAAACCACTCATAATATTATCCTCCATTTTTATAGCAGTGAATTAGTTTTTTATATGTTAAACCAAAAAAGAAAGAGGATATTTCCTCCACCAATTGGTGAATATAGAAATTAATAAAAAATTTCATTAATTATATTATAACAAGTTTTTTTATAGAAGTCAAATTTATGTAAATCAAATATTTGGTGGAGATGAGGGGAGTCGAACCCCTGTCCATAATACTTTCCATATAAACTTCTCCGAGTGCAGTTTGTTATTTGAATTCATCTAATAATCGTAAACAAACATACTATTATTAAACATATCTACTAAATACCCACTGTTTGCGTAGAAAAAACAGTTTCGTTTCCCACTAATATGACACCTTATAAAATATGTGGGGATACTTTATTCGGCGTTGCCGCAAACTAAGCAGCAAATGCTAATTCTCTATTATCAGCGTTTATATTTAAAATTCCCGTTTTTTAAAGTGGCAAACGAGAATCCACTACTCGCTATTCATACTTCTAGTACAATGTCGAAACCATTACATCCCCATGTACAATATATATTATAATATATTTTATGCAAAAATTCAATTAAAAAACAAAAAATCAAAATAAATAAAAATGTATAATTTTTTCCTTTTTTGTCATAATAATATTATAGTTAAAAAACAAAAGGAGGAAGAATAATGAAAGCAACTGGAGTTGTAAGAAGAATAGATGATTTAGGTAGAGTTGTTATACCAAAAGAAATAAGAAAAACATTAAGAATAAAAGAAGGTGAACCATTAGAAATATTTACAGATAGAGAAGGACAAGTAATTTTAAAAAAATATTCACCAATAGGAGAATTAACAGAATTTGCAACAGGATATGCAGAAACACTATCAAAAACAACAGGACATATAGCATGCATAACTGATAAAGATACTGTAATAGCAGTATCAGGAGGACCTAAAAAAGAATTCTTAGAGCAAAACATAAGTGAAGAATTAGAACAATTAATGGAAGATAAAGAAATTTATACAAGTAAAGATAATAGTGATGTTGCAGTTCCTATAACAAAAAATGATAATAATGAAAGAAAATATAATGCACAAGTTGTATATCCTATAATATCAAATGGAGATACAATAGGAACAGTAATATTATTATCAAAAGAAGCAAATACAAAAATGAATGAAGTAGAAAAAAAGGTTGCACAGTCAGCAGCTACATTTTTAGGAAGTCAAATGGAAATTTAATCAAGACGGGACTGTTCTGTTCTGAATGGGAACGGTCCTATTTGGTTTATTTATTATAATTTACTATAACAAAAAATATATATTACTATGAAATAAGGTCAAGACCCCCGACGAAGACCCAGAATATGTTTTGACCATGGAATAGTAATATATATTTTTTGTATAATAAATACTTTTAATAAACCAAATAGGATTATCACCTTTAGTGCATTTTTAAATTAACAATAGTAACTCCCATTTCACCTTCACCAAAAGTACCAAGTCTAAAACTATCAACAAGTTTATTAGACTTTAAAAAACGGTGAATTCCAGAACGTAATGCACCAGTTCCTTTACCATGAACAATACGAACAGGAGAAAGTTTAGCAATAAAACAATCATCTAAATATTTATCAACAATAGGTATAGCTTCATCAACAGTCATACCTAAAATGTTAATTTCAGGACTAACAGACTGTGCTTTAAAAGAAGAATGTTTTGTATAATCTGTTATCTTATTATGAGATTTATTTGTAGAAGCTTTTTTTACTTCTTGTAAAAATTTAATATCAACATTCATTTTCATTGCTCCAACTTGAACTTGAACAGTATTATCTTTTGAAACATTAGATAAAACAGTACCATTATTATTTAAATTAGAAACAAAAACTTCTAAACCTGGTTTAATTAAATCTTTAGAAATAGATTGAGAAACTTCAACTTTATCAATATTATTACCTATAGAAGATATTTTTTCATTTAAGCTATTTCTAAGTTTATTAGCCTGTGAAGCAGAAGAAGTAGAGCTAATATCTTTAATTATAGTGTTTGCAGTTTCTTTTGCAGCAAGAAGAATTTGTTTTGCTTCCAATTTTGCATTTGTGATTAATTCTTTTTCTTTATTAGAAACATCAGAATTTTGATTTTTTAAATTTTCTCTCAATTCTTCAACTTCACGTAAAGAAGTTGAAATTTTTTCTTTTTCTTCTTCAATTTGAGATTTACTATCATATATCGATTTTAATAAATCTTCAAAATTAATAGTTTCTTTATCAATCATAGAAGTTGCACGTTTAATAATATTTTCATCTAAACCAAGTTTTCTACTAATAGCAAAAGCATTACTTTTTCCTGGTATACCAATTAAAAGCCTATAAGTAGGTTTAAGATTTTCTAAATCAAATTCAACACTTGCATTTTTAAAGTTTGGAGTTACAAGAGCATATTTTTTTAATTCTTGATAATGTGAAGTTGATATTGTAATTGTTCCTAATTCAGAAAAATATTGTAAAATACTTATTGCAAGGTGTGCACCTTCAAGAGGGTCAGTTCCAGAACCTAACTCATCAAGAAGAATAAGACTATTAGGAGTTGCTTGTTTTGTTATTTTTACAATATTGCTTATGTGTGATGAAAATGTACTAAGAGATTCAGCAATACTTTGTTCATCTCCAATATCTGCAAAAATATTATCAAAAACATAAATGCTTGAAGGCTCATCAGCAGGAATGTTAAGACCACTACATGCCATTGCAGTTAAAAGTCCAACAGTTTTTAATGTAACAGTTTTTCCACCTGTATTAGGACCTGTTATTATTAATGTTGAAAAATCTTTTCCTATCTCTAATGAAATTGGAACAACTGTATTAGAATCAATTAATGGATGTCTTGCATTTTTTAAATTGATAAATTTTTGAGCATTAATTTTAGGTGTAGAACATTTTAATTCTAAAGAAAAATGTGCTTTTGCAAAAACAAAATCAAGTTTTCCAATTATTTCTACATTATTTTTTAATTCTTCTGTATAAGGATATAATAACCCACTTAAATTTTGTAAAATTCTTTCAATTTCTAAATTTTCATCTATCTGTAGATTTGAAATTTCATTATTTAAATCAAATACTGCAATTGGTTCAATAAATACTGTTGAACCACTACTTGATACATCATGTACAAATCCTTTTACATTACTACGATATTCTTCTTTTACAGGAAGTACAAAACGTCCATTACGAATTGTAACAATATTTTCTCTCATATATTTTGAATATGTTGATGAATGTAACATTCCATTTAATTTGGAACGAATATCTTGTTCAATTTTTCTTTTTCTTTTACGAATGTCTAGTAATTTACTTGAGGCATTATCAGCAATAGTTTCTTCATCAGTGATAGATTTTGAAAATGTTTCAATTATGTTTGGATTAGTATATAACTCATTAAAATAATGTGATAAATTTTTAAAATCTGAGTCATTAATATAATCTTTTTTAAAATATTCTTTAAGATTAAATGCCATTTCCAAAATATTTTTTAATTCTAATAAAGCCTTTATACTCAAAGAACCACAACTTTCTAAAGTTTTTATATATACACTAATATCAACAATTTCATCTAAAGGAGGTGTACTATTTCTCTGAAGCAATATAACACCTTCATTAGTTTCATCTAACATTTGCTGAACATCTTGCTTATTAGAAGATGGACGAAGCATTGATATATATTGTTTTCCTATATATGTTTTACAATAATTTGATATTTTTTCTAAAATTTTATTATATTCTAATTTTAATAAATT
>CALXJU010000024.1 GCA_944388705.1 uncultured Clostridia bacterium | reverse complement strand
TTATCAACAATCAAATGTGAATAATGTGTGAAAAAAATATGACCATTATAAGTTATTCACAGAGTTATCCACATTATCCACAGGGTGTGGATAAAAAATATCCACAAAAAAATGTAAACAAAATAGAATACATAAAATAAAAACTGAATAAGTATTCAAAAAAATAAAAAATACTTGCATAAAGTTTGATAACATTATATAATATGAAGGTAAAGAAAAAAGATAGGTGAAGTCCATGAATAAAACAAAAAGAAAAATATTTGAAACTTCGATGAAGTTATTTGCAGAAAAGGGATATGAAGCAACAAGCATAGAAGAAATAACAGCAACAGTAGGGGTGGCAAAAGGAACATTATATTATCACTTTTCAAGTAAAGAAGAAATATTTAATTTTTTAATAGAAGAAGGAATAAAACTATTGCAAAACAGTATAGATATAAAAACAGCAAAACATAACAATTATATAGATAAAATAAAGGCAATAGTATTAATTCAAATAAAAATAGTAGCAAGATATGAAGATATAATAACAATATTATTAAGTCAATTTTGGGGAAAAGAAGATAGAAACAAAAAATGTCAAAATCTTGTATATTCATATATAAGTAAAATAGAAAAAATAGTGCAAGAAGGAATAGAAAAAGGAGAAATAAAACAAGGAGATTCAAGAGCAATTGCATCAGAAATATATGGATTAATATGTTCAACACTTATCTATAAAAAAAGAGAAGAAGAAATGAATATTATGCAATTATATCATGAATATGAAAATACAATAATAAATGGATTAAAAGTAAAATAAGAGAGGATGTAAAAAATGGAAACAAAATCAAGAAAAATGAAATTTACAGATTTAAAAGACATGTTAAAACAATCAGGAGAAGCATATGCAGATAAAACAGCATATATGTTTAAAACAGAAAAAGAAGGAGAATTTGATACAATATCTCATGGAGAATTTAGAAATAGAATAAATGCATTAGGAACAGAACTAATCAATATGGGGCTAAAAGATAAAAGAATAGCGGTAATATCAGAAAATAGATATGAATGGCAATTAGCATATTTAGCAATAGTAACAGGAACAGGAATTGTAGTGCCTTTAGACAAAGCATTACCAGACAATGAAATAGAAAGTTTAATATTACGTTCACAAGTAGAAGCAATCTTTTACTCAAGCAAATATGATAATATAATGAATGAGTTAAAAGAAAAGAAAAATACAAACTTAAAATATTTTATATCAATGGATTTAGAAAAAAGTACAGATGGAATATATTCACAAAAAGAATTATTAGAAAAAGGAAAAAAATTATTAGAACAAGGAAATAGAGAATTTTTAGATGCAAAAATAGATGCTGAAAAAATGGGAATAATGTTATTTACATCAGGAACAACAGCAATATCAAAAGCAGTAATGTTATCACATAAAAATATAGTATCAAATGTAATGGATATAATACAATCATTTGATTTAGATGAAAATGATAGATTGTTATCATTTTTACCATTACACCATGTTTTTGAATGTACAGTAGGATTTTTATATCCAATGGCAATAGGTTGTTGTATATGTTTTTCAGAAGGTGTAAAACATATGGCAGATAATATAAAAGAATTCCAAATAACAGTAATGATTTCAGTTCCAGCAGTATTTGATGTAATATATAGAAAATTAATGAAAACAATAGAGAAAAAAGGAATGTTACCAAAAGTAAGAAAAGGTGTAAAAATTACACAAGCATTATTAAAAATAGGAATTGATGTTAGAAGAAAACTATTTAATGAAATACATCAAAACTTAGGTGGAAAACTAAGATTAGCAGTAGCAGGAGGAGCGGCATTAGACCCAGAAACAGAAAAAGGATTTAATGAAATAGGAATAGCATTATACCAAGGATATGGACTAACAGAAACATCACCAGTGATAGCAGCAGAAACACCAAAAAATCATAGACTAGGTTCAATAGGAAAAAAATTTCCAAGTCTTGAAGTAAAAATAGATAATCCAAATGAAGAAGGTGTTGGAGAATTAATGGCAAAAGGACCATCAATAATGTTAGGATATTACGAAAATGAAGAAGCAACAAAATCAACATTAGAACCAGATGGATGGTTACATACAGGAGACTTAGCTAGAATAGACAAAGATGGATATATATATATTTCAGGAAGAAAGAAAAGTGTAATAGTATTAAATAATGGAAAAAATGTATTCCCAGAAGAATTAGAAATATTATTAAATAAAATAGAGGGAATAAAAGAATCATTTGTTTATGAGAAAAAAGAAGAAGACGGAGATGTCAAGGTTTGTGTTAAAATCGTATTTGATAGAGAAATGATTAAAGAATTATATAATATTGAAGGAGACGAAAATATTAGAGAATTTTTATGGAAAAAAGTTAAAGAAGTAAATGGTATGATGCCAAAATATAAAGCAATTAGAGAAATGAAAATAACAGAAGAAGAACTCATAAAAACAACAACATTAAAAATAAAAAGACATGAAGAGTTGAAGAAAACCTTAGGGAAATAATAAATTGAAGAGAATTATGAAATTAAAAACATAATTCTCTTTTTGTAATATTTCTGTAACATAAATGTAACACAAATGTAATATAAAAATAAGCAAAAAGCCTTGTAGTTCTACGGAAAGTGGTGTATAATAAAATAGAATTTAAATATTGACCACATAGGAAAAAGGAGGTATTTGCAATGTCTAGAAAATCAGGCATAGTAAATGTTAGAATGGTTATTACTGAAGAAAAAATCTTATCAAATATAGATAAAGTTCAAAAAATGATTAATCCGAATAGTAAAAAGCAAATTGTTCAATTAGAGGATGACACATATTTTAAAGATTTAATTGAATCAATAAAAGCTTATTTAATAGAATATCCAAAAAAGAAAAACTTCCCTGTAAGTGTATATAAAGCAGCTTATGGTTTAGTAGAATATGCAACAAATCAATTTGAAGAAAACACTAAAAAAGTAGAAGAATTAATAAGACAAAGAGAAGAAAATATAGCATTAGCAGGAAAATTAAAAGATTTAATAGATGTAGTAGAAGCAAAAGAAGATAACTGGAAAGAAAGAGTAAAAGAAGCAGAAGGAGTATTTTCAGAAGAAGTAATAGAAACATTAAGATTAGTTGGAAAAGACAAAAGTCAACAAAGTCAAAATTACCAAGATGCTTTAAAACTATTAAATGCAAGAGTTAACAACCTAGAAACAAATTTACACATAGAAATAGATATGGAAAGAATTGAAGATAGGTCAAAAGCTTTAAGTTATATAGGTATAGAAGTTGCAGATGCATTAAAAGTGATACCAAAACCAGTAGATACAATTGTAGAAGAAAATGTAGTAGAAGAAGTAAAACCAGTAGAAAATGCAGAAGTAGTTAAAACTGAAGAAAAACAAGTTAAATCACAAGTACTTGCAGTAGAAGAAAATAAAGAAGAAGAAAAAAGACAAATTCAAGAATATCAAGAATCAGTATCATTTGATAAAAAACCATCATTATGGCAAAGATTTAAAAATAGTAAAGTCGTTAGAGCATTTACTTATGTATTTAAAATTAGAATTAGGATTGAATTACCTAATGCCTTACCAGAAGGCAAAGGGGAATAATATTTAAGTAACAACTTAACAAAAAAGAATTAGCTTCGGCTAATTCTTTTAAAAATTATGCAAAATTAGCAAAAATATCTTGACAAATCTAAAAAATCATATTAAAATATTATATGTGTTCACAAATGAGCAATATGGTGGATGTGGCGTAGTTGGTTAACGCGCCAGTTTGTGGCACTGGAGATCGTGGGTTCGAGTCCCATCTTCCACCCCATAATAGAATACTGGGCTGTAGCCAAGCGGTAAGGCAGTAGACTTTGACTCTACCATGCGCTAGTTCGAATCTAGCCAGCCCAACCAAAATATAAATCTCTACAATGTTGAAATATCAACGTTTGCAGAGATTTTTGTTTTAAATTAATGCAATAGCCATGCAATGGATTTCTTAATTCTGTTTTTTTTTTTTTTCATATAAATGCAAAAAAAATTAATTTTCCACCATAGTGGACAATAAGTATGTTATATAAAAAATAAGACATACTAAATATCAGGGTGGAAAAATGAGAATAGAAATATTATTAAAAAAAATCAGAAAGGAAAAGCGGATATAGCCTAGAAAAATTATCAAGATTAACAGGAATATCCACATCACATTTAAATTATATAGAAAATAATGAAAAAGAACCCTCATTAAGTATGTCAATAAGAATAGCACAAGCTTTAAATATAAAATTAGAGCAATTATATAAAATCATCCCATAGTGCTATTCAAAAGGAAAGATATATTGCTAAGTTAAACTTTTCAAAACCTACCATCTCTAAGTTTAACTAAAGCGATATATCTTTTTTAAAAATATTAATAATCATATAAAGTATCTTCAATAACGTAAGAAACTGGTAAAACATTGCTACAACTAGATGAAATAATGAAACATGGATTTGACTTATCATCACTTTCAAACACAGAAACAGTAACTTCACCAGTTTTTTTACCAGCAACATTAACATTTTTAATTTCTTTTTCATTAAAATTAATAACTGTACTCATTTCGCACCTCTTTTCTTTTGTACTCAAAAAGTAATATAACACAAACAAAAAATAAAAGCTGTCGAAAGGTGTCGACAGGTAAAAAAAATAAAATAATATGAAAAAATTTGCTTTTTTTACTAGAATCTGTTAATATTATGGGAGAAAAATAGGAGGAAACATATGGTAATAGTAGTAGGTGGAGGACCAGCAGGAATGATGTCTGCAATAACTGCAGCAGAGAATGGAAACGAAGTATTAATAATCGAAAAGAATTCAACTTTTGGAAAAAAACTATTAATAACTGGAAAAGGTAGATGTAATATAACAAGTTCGCTATATATGAGCGACTTTATAAAAAATACACCTGGAAATGGAATGTTTTTATATAGTGCATTTCAAAATTATACTAATACTGATATAATAGAATTTTTAAGAAAACAAGGATTAGAAGTAAAAGAAGAAAGAGGAAATAGAATATTTCCAGTAACTGATAAATCAATAGATGTATTAAATTGTTTTGAAAAAAGAATTAAAGAATTAAATATTAAATATATGTTAAATACAACAGTAGAAAAAATTCTTATAAAAAATTATGAAGTATTAGGACTAAGAACTAATAGAGAAATAATAAAAGCAGAAAAAATAATATTAGCAACAGGAGGAAAAAGTTATCCATTAACAGGTTCAACAGGAGATGGATATCGTATAGCATCAGAATTAGGACATAAAATAACTCCAATAAGACCATCATTAGTGCCATTAGAAATATATGAAAAAGAAGAATGTAAAAAATTACAAGGATTAAGCCTAAAAAATGTAAAAATAAAAATTGAAGAAGACAAAAAGGTAATTTATGAAGATTTTGGAGAAATGCTCTTTACTCATTTCGGAATATCTGGCCCAACAATATTGAGTGGTTCAGCACATTTAGTGAGATACAAAAATATAGATGAGAAGCTAAAAAATAAAAATATAAAATTATCAATAGATTTAAAACCAGCATTAACAGAAGAACAACTAGATGATAGAATACTAAGAGATTTTAAAGAATTTAAAAATAAACAATTTAAACATAGTTTAGATAAACTATTACCACAAAAAATGCTCCCAGTAATAATTGAACAGTCTAAAATAGAACCTGAAAAAAGAGTAAATGAAGTTACTAAAGAAGAAAGAAAAAGATTAATAACATTATTGAAAAATTTTGAAATAACAATAAAGGGATTTAGACCAGTAGAAGAAGCAATAATTACAAGTGGAGGAATAAATATTAAAGAAATTAATCCAAAAACAATGGAATCAAAATTAATAAAAGGATTATATTTCGCAGGAGAAATAATAGATGTAGATGCATATACAGGAGGATTTAATTTACAAATAGCATATTCAACAGGATATACAGCTGGAATGCATTGTGGAGATGAAGATTAATGGAAGAATATATAACAATTACTCAACATGAAACTGCAGAAATTGTAGAGAAAAAGTCAAAATTCATAGCAGATTTATATTATGTAGAAAATGCAGAACAAGTAGAAGAAAAAATAATAGAAATAAAAAAGAAATATTATGATGCAAGACATCATTGTATTGCATATAGATATGTTCAAGAAAATCAAGTGATAGAAAAGTCAAGTGATGATGGTGAGCCTTCAGGCACAGCTGGAGCACCAATGCTTAATATACTTCAAAAAAACAATTTGTGTAATATATTAGTAATTGTAACAAGATATTTTGGAGGAATTCTTTTAGGAACAGGAGGACTTGTTAGAGCATATTCAGAAGCTACACAAAAAGTTATAGAACAAAGTGATTTAATTACAAAAATAAGAGGAATTGAAGCTGAAGTAAAATTAGATTATTCAAATTTAGAAAGTTTTAAATATTTTTGTAGAAATAATAATGTTAAAATAATAGATATTGAATATTTAGAAGATGTTATTTTAAAAATAGAAATGGAAAAGAATGTAAAAAATATTATTTTGAATAAAATAGAAACAAAAACTCTGAATATCAAGAAAATAGAAGTGTTGATGGAAAAATTTATAAATAAAACTGTTGAAAAAAATAAATAAATGGAAAAAAATTCCAAAAAACTCTTGCAAATTTTTTCGATAAGTATTATAATACAAAATGTAAATATTTTACAGTAGAAAAAATTAGGAGGAAAAAAGATGAAAGAAAAAATCACAGTTTTAATTGCAGATGACAATCAAGAATTTAGCATGACATTGGCTACATATTTAAAAAATCAAGAAGATATGGTAGTAGTTGGAAGGGCTAAAGATGGTAATGAAGCATTAGATATGATACCTAACTTGATGCCAGACATAGTGCTATTGGATGTAATAATGCCACATTTAGACGGAATAGGAGTTTTGGAAAAAATAAATATGATAAAAATGAGCAAAAAGCCAATTTGCATAATGTTATCAGCAGTAGGACAAGACAAAATCACAAGAAAAGCTATTGAACTTGGAGCAGAATATTATGTCGTAAAACCATTCGAGATTGACTTATTAATCACTAGAATCAGGGAGTTGAAAAATTACAGACCAACACAAGTAAATAATTTTATTTCAAGAGAAAATTCAATTCAAAAACAGCAATATATAGAAATTTCAACAGACAAAGCAAATGAAGAAGATAATTTAGAAGCATTGGTTACAAATGTAATCCATGAAGTGGGCGTACCTGCACATATTAAAGGATATCAATATTTGAGAGAAGCAATTATGATGGTTGTAAAAGATATTGATGTTATTAATCAAATTACAAAAAGTTTGTACCCTAGAATTGCAGATAAATTTTTAACTACACCAAGCCGTGTAGAACGTGCTATTCGCCACGCAATAGAAGTTGCATGGGGAAGAGGTCAACAAGATGTTGTAGAAAATATATTTGGATATACCATTTCAGCAGCAAAAGGAAAGCCAACAAATTCAGAATTTATCGCAATGATAGCAGATAAGCTACGTCTAGAATTAAAGAGTGCATAAAAACTAGAATAAGATTTATTGGTTAATATATTAATCAATAAATCTTATTTTAATACAATAATTATATTTTTATCACATTTTTTATGAAAATAAAAGTGTATTTTAAATAAAAATAAGAAACAAACACACAGATTTTCATATTATAAATAAGGGGGATATTATGAAATGTAATTGTATAAAAAATGATATAATAAAATGTATTGGAATTTCTATTATTTTCGTTATTTTAATTATATTTATTGTTGTAATAATATCTGTTAATAATACAAATAATGAAAAAGATATATTAACTGCTATTGCTGTAAAAGGAGATAATGAACAATTAGGAACAACAAGTATTAGATTTAGTCAAAATGATATAGTAATAGGAAATGCTTTAACACATGAAGAAGGTAGTGATACTATTTTGATAAATGAAACAGGAATTTATCAAATTTCCTATCAATTGTTTGGTATAAAAGAAGGAGCAGGTTCATTTAATTTTAATGCTACATTACTAGTTAATGATATAGTAATAGATAGTACATTCAATGATGGACCAGTTTTAGAAGATTTAGTTAATAATCGTATTACATTAACAAGTACTGTAATTTTAAGATTAAACCAAGGTGATACATTGAAATTAGCTGGTGTTTCAATTGAAGATATTGAATATGAAAAAGCAAGGATTGATATTGAAAAAATTGATTAGTGTAATGATTGCAAATAAAAATATAATGTGATATTATAAAGCAAAAAATGGAGAAAAAAGATGAAAGAAAATAGAACATTAATGCAATATTTTGAATGGTATTTAAAACCAGAAAATAAATTATGGAAAAAAGTAGAAATAAATGCAAAATATTTAAATGCTATAGGAATAACAGATATATGGTTACCTCCTGCATATAAAGCTGCAGGAGGCAAATATGATGCTGGATATGCAGTATATGATTTGTATGATTTAGGAGAATTTGACCAAAAAGGAAGTATAGAAACTAAATATGGAAGTAAAGATGAATATTTACAGGCAATAAAAGAATTACATAAAAACAATATACAAGTATATGCAGATATAGTATTAAATCACAAAATAGGAGCAGATGAAGCTGAAACAGTTTATGCAAGTCAAGAACAAAATAATAATAGAAATGTAGATACTACATTACCTAAAAAGATAGTCGCATGGACAATATATAATTTTCCTGGAAGAAATAACAAATATTCAGATTTTAAATGGAATTATGAGCATTTTAATGGAACAGATTGGGATGAAAGTGGAAGAAAAAATGGAATATTCAGATTTAGCGGAAAACATTGGGATAAAAATGTTGACAAAGAAAACGGAAATTATGATTATTTAATGGGAGCAGATATAGACTTCAATAACCCTGAAGTAGTAGAAGAACTAAAAAAATGGGGAAAATGGTATTTAGAATTTACAGGAGTAGATGCATTTAGATTAGATGCAGTAAAACATATAAAATCAGGATTTATGGCAGATTGGATAATGAGCATGAGAAAAGAAAAAGAGATAGATTGTGTAGGAGAATATTGGAGTAAAGACTTAAATGCTTTAAAAAATTATATAACAATGACAAATTCAACTATACCATTATTTGATGTACCATTACATTACAATTTATATCAAGCATCAGTATCAAGTGGAAATTATGATATGTCAAAAATCTTAGAAAACACACTAGTAAAAGAAATGCCAAGTTTAGCAGTAACATTTGTAGATAATCATGATACAGAACCAGGACAAGCATTATATTCATTTGTACAAGATTGGTTTAAGCCATTAGCATATTCAATAATTTTATTAAGAAAAGATGGGTTGCCATGTGTATTTTATGGAGATTATTATGGTATACCATCACAAAAAGTGCTACCAATGAATGAAAGATTAGAAAGACTGATTAAGGCAAGAAAATATTTTGCCTATGGTGAACAAATTGATTATTTTGATAATTTTAATATAATAGCATGGGTAAGAACTGGTGATGAAGAACATATAGATTCTGGATTAGTTGCAATAATGAGTGATGGACCTGGTGGTGGAAAAACTATAAATGTAGGACAAAGGTTAGCTAATACAGTATTTTATGATTATACAGGTAATATTAAAGAAGATGTATATGTAGACCATGAAGGAAATGGAATATTTTATTGTAATGGTGGAAGTGTATCTATATGGGTAAAGAAAGGAAATATTTATAGTTAGGAGTATAAATATGGAAGAAGAAATAAAACAAGTAATAGAAAATAGTGAAATATTAAGAAGATATCTAAATTATCAGAAATCAGATTTACAAATACTAAGAAATTATATGAATTTTAATTTAGTAACAATATTTGAACAAACAAAACAAGAAATTGAGAAAAAGAGTATATCATATAAAATGATAAAATCATGTTCAGATTTAAACTATGATTATTTATCATATATGTTAAAAATGAAGACAGAAGTAGAAACAAGAACAGCTTCAATAAGAGGAGTACACAAAATAGGAGAAGAATATACATTATGTTCAGATTGTAAGTGTGATAAATGTATTAAATCTGGAGCAATAAATTTAATATATGAAGTAAATAGAATAAATAGAGAAGAAAAAAGGAAAATAAAAGCAGTAGATATAATTGATTATATATTAGAAAGAAAGCCACCTGAATTTAAAGTTATACCAGATGAAAAATTTTTTGATAATATAGAACCAATATATTTAATGTTTGTTCAATTAATATTAGAAGCAGACCTTATTAAAATAACAAAAATAGATAAAGAAAGAGGAGATATAGAAGCAGAATATGTAGAGTTAACAACAAAAAAAGACTCTTATTATGTAAATATATTAAAAGATTTTTATGAAAAAGGAATAACAAATAAACAGATAAAAATAAATATTAATGACAAAATAATTGAAAAAGAAAATAAAAGTTTTTATGAATATATATATACAATAGCAACATATTATAAACATTTAATAGAAGAAGAAAAAATAAATATAATAGAAACTTTAAGAAAAATGCTTGCAAATGATAGAGAATATAATGGAATAAAATTAAGGTCATATTATTATAATTATATGGCTATAGAAAAAGTCAAAGAATTGCCATACTCTCAAAAAAATAAAGATAAGATACTAGATATATTTAATTATATTCTAAATTATAGATACAAAACAGGAACACCATATATTCCAATAAATATTGTGATTTATTCAACAGACAAAGAAGGTGTAGAAAATATACAAAAACTAATAGGTGACTATATGTGGTATTTTGGATATTTACCTGAAGACATGAAATATTATTCAGAATTTATGAATAACATAATATTAGACAAATATATGATAAATAGACTATATAAAATACAGATAAATGATAGAGTAGAAAATAAAAGAGGAATTTTGTTAATAAATAATTTTGAAAATATTTTATATACAGACTCAGTAAATCAAAATTTAATATTAAATATTTTAACAGATGAAATGGAAAGAAATAATTACAATGTATGTACGATAATATATGGAAGTAAAGATGGATTAACACAAATACTAAGCAAATATCCTAAATTAGGAAAATTTTTAATAAATTTAGAACTAGAAACTGATGAATTAAACATAGAAAAGGTAAATGAAATACTAGTTAATAAATTAAAAATGACAGAAGAAATAGAAGAAGAAGCTCAAAAAAAGCTTATGAATTATATAAAATCAACATATTATCAAAGTGAAAATAAAAATATGGAATATGTTAATAAATTATTTAATTTGATAATATTAAACCAAAATAAAAGATTTAATGCAGGAGAAAGAACAAAAATATTGCCAGAAGATATACCAGATGCATATAATGTAAGAGATTTGCCAGATATATTAAAAGAATTGAATGAATTAGTTGGATTAAATGAAATAAAAGAGCAAATAAATGACTTGGTATATTTATTGAAATTCAATCAAAAGGCAAATATTGATATTTCAAAATTTAATTTACATATGATTTTTACAGGAAATCCGGGAACAGGAAAAACAACAGTTGCAAGAATGATAAGTGATATTTTGTATAATTTAGGTTATATTACTCAAAATAAATTAGTAGAGGTTTCTTCAAAAGACTTAATAGCTGAATATGTAGGACAAACAGCTGGTAAAACTTATAATGTAATAAAAAGTGCAATTGGTGGAGTTTTATTTATAGATGAAGCATATGCTATTACTAGTGAAGGTATGAAGTTTGGGGATGAATGTATTTCAACTATTTTAAAAATGATGGAAGACTACAAAGATAAATTAATCATTATTTTTGCTGGATATAAAGAAGAAATGCAAAAATTTGCTTCATCAAATGTTGGGCTTAATTCAAGAATAGGTTATACGATAAATTTCCCTGATTATACTATTGATGAACTACTTGAGATTTTTGGACAATTATTAGAAAGGAATAATTTAAAAATTACAGAAGAGGCATTAAAAGAAGCAAGATTGATTGTTGAAAATGCAAAAGAAATTGAGAATTTTGGAAATGCTAGATATATTAATAATATGTTCCAAAAAATATTAGTTAGCCATGCAAAAAATACAGATTTAACTAATAAAGATGATGAAAAATTATATACTATTACTAAAGATGATATTGAACCTGAAAAATTATTGGCTAATACTTATAATAAAAGAAAAATTGGTTTTTAAAATAAGGAGGACTCTTATCTCCTCCTTAAAAGTCAAAATTTTACTAGACTTTTATTATAATATAATGTATAATATAAATATGTGCAGGTATAGTTTAGTGGTAGAATCTCATGCTTCCGACCTGATGGCGAGGGTTCGATTCCCTCTACCTGCTCCAAATTATAACAACTTACTAACTGTTTTTATTCATTAATTCTAAAATAAAGTCCAATTGAAATAATACCACTTATTCCAACTAAAGTATAAATAATTCTGCTAATTACAGACATGGCTCCAAATAAAGTAGCAACTAAATCGAAATCAAAAAGTCCGATAAGTAACCAGTTAATAGCTCCTATTATAACTAAAGTAAGTACAATATTATATAAAATTTTCATAATAATTTAACCTCCAATATATTTATTTATAATATTAGTATAGTAAAAAAAGTTAAAATTATACAAAAATTTATAAACTTATAGAAAAGCCATTTAAATAATTTAAAAAACCACTATCAGTTTTAAAATCAAAAGAAAGTTTATAAGCTTGCAATTGTTGATATTTAAAACCAAATTGTTTATTAATAGAATTTATACCATATTTACCATCTCCGATAATAGGAAAACCTATATGAGCTAAATGAGCTCTAATTTGATGTGTTTTTCCAGTCTCAATCTGAACCTCTAATAAACAAGAATTATTATCATATTCTTTTAAAACAGAATATGATGTGATAATTTTTTGGTAGCCATTTTTAAAAGAATCAGAAATATAAACAATAGATTTTTTATTATCTTTAAACAAAAAAGCTTCAAGTTTAACAGTTTTTACTTTAGGAATTCCGTATACTAAAGCTTTATAATACTTTTTAATTTCATGATTTTTAAATTTATCTAATAAAATATCTAAAGCTTCTTGATTTTTAGCAAATAAAACTAAACCTGTAGTATTTCTATCAAGTCTATGGCAAGGCATAGGGAGCAATTCAGGATATTTGCTATGAACAAGACTAGTTAAACTATTTTCTCCTGTAACTTCTAAATTAGCAGGTTTATCTATAACTAAAATATGATTATCTTCATAAACAATATTTAAATCTATAGATGGAAAAAGTAAATTATCAGATATATAAATTACTATTTCATCTCCAGAATAAATTATGCAATCTTTACTAATTCTTGAATTATTTACCTTAACATCTTTTTGCCTAAAAGCTTTGTATAATGTATTAATAGAAAGATGAGGAAAAGAATCAGTTATAAATTTAGAAAGTTTCTTATTATCATATTTTTTTGTAACAATTAATTTCTTCATAATTTTAATCACTTCTCCATATAATAGATAATATAGCATAAAAAACTACAAAATACAATATGTAGAAAAAAAGAGAAAAAATGAATAAAAAGGCGAAAAAAAGAGTAAAATACATATAGACCAATATTGAAATAGACTGAAAATGGTCAAAAAAGGATAAAAAAGGATTATCAAGGATACAGAATTTGCAAAATGAGTAAAATCATGGTATAATAAATATTGGTCGCGTAAAAAAGGAGAGTGTATATTATTTTAAAAAATAAGCTAAAATACTATACGAAAGAAAGTTGCAAAATTTTTAGCATAATGGCAATAGCATTTGGGTTAATAATAGCGATTATTTTAATAAAATATAGACCAGTTTACGAAGTAACCGTATCAGGACAGAAAATAGGTTATGTAAAAAGTGAAGCAGAAATCGAAGAAAGAATCCAATCAGAAATAATAGAAATGGAAGGAAAAAATATAGATTTTGTTTCATTAGATGATATGCCAAGTTATGAATTAAAATTAGTAAGCAGAACACAAGAAACTAACGAAGAAGAAATAATGGTAGCTTTAGTAGAAAAAGCGACAATAATGTATAAATATTATGCAGTAATATTAAATAATGAAACACAAGCATTTGTAGATAATATAGAAGAAGCTGAACAAGCTGTAAATCAAATAAAAGCAAATCATCAAGGAGATACAATACAATTAGATTTACAAATAACAGAAAATTATACAGAAAACATAGAGGAAATAGGAATAGAAACAGTACAAGTTGCACAAGCACAAGTAGAGCAAAAAGTATCAGCACTTATAGAAGAAGATGAAAAAAGTAGAATGCCAAAAATAAATGGAGTGCTAATAGCAGCAACACCAGTGCAAGGAAAGATTACATCAAGATATGGTTCAGTTAGTAGTGTAAGATCTGGAGCTCATACAGGAACAGATATAGCATGTGCAAAAGGAACAGACATACATGTTGTTTCATCAGGAACAGTAACATTTGCGCAAAGAGATGGTTCATATGGTAATTTAATAAAAGTAGACCACGGAAATGGTGTAGAGACATGGTATGCACACTGTGACAAATTATATGCTAAAGTAGGTCAAACTGTAGAAGCAGGCGATGTAATTGCTGCAGTAGGATCAACGGGAAATTCAACAGGACCACACTTACATTTAGAAATAAGAGTAAATGGGCAAACAATAAACCCACAAAAATATCTTTATAATTAGAAATAAAAACTACTGGATTTCTCCAGTAGTTTTACTTTATTCAACTGTTACAGATTTAGCTAAGTTTCTAGGTTTATCAACATCTAATCCCTTTTCTTTAGAAATAAAGTAAGAAAGTAATTGAAAAGGAATGATTGAAACTATAGGTGATAAAAATACACTAGTATGAGGAATATTGATAACAAAATCAATATTATTACTTGGTAATTCTAGTGATGAAATAACTAAAGTTTTAGCACCACGAGAGATAACCTCTTGAATATTACTAATAGTTTTTTCAACTAAGTTTTCATCAGTTATAACACTAATTACTGTAACATCATTTTCAATTAATGCAATAGGACCATGTTTTAATTCACCAGCAGCATATGCATCAGAGTGTATATATGAAATTTCTTTTAATTTTAATGAAGCCTCTAATGCTGTATTATAATCTACACCTCTACCTAAAAAGAAAACATCTTTCTCTTGATATATTTTCTTTGAAAAATCTTTAATATCATCAGAGCATTTTAGTGCTTCTTCAACTTTTGCAGGTAATTCTAAAATCTCTTTTTTAAATTTAGTAATAATATCTTTTGAAGTACTTTCTAATACTTCTGCAAAATAAATTGCTAAAATATTTAATAATGTAACTTGTGAAGTATATGCTTTTGTTGAAGCAACTGCAATTTCAGGACCTGCGTGAGTATAAATTGAGTAGTCTGCTTCTCTTGTAATTGAACTTCCAATAACATTAGAAATTGCTAGAGTTGTAGCACCCTTTGATTTTGATAATTTTAATGCTGCAATAGTATCAGCAGTTTCTCCTGATTGAGAAATGAAGATACATAAAGTATTTTTATCAATAATAGGATTTCTGTATCTAAATTCAGATGCAATATCAACAGTAACAGGAATGTTACATAATTGTTCAATAACATATTTACCTGTAAGACCTGCATGCATTGCAGTACCACAAGCAATTATATACATTTTATTTATAGAAGATAAAAATTCTTTAGAAAAATTTAAATCTTCAAAATTGCAAGGCTCATTTTCTGGTAAACGAGAACCAATAGTTTCTCTGATTGCACTTGGTTGTTCATATATTTCTTTTAACATATAATCTTCAAAGCCATTTTTATCGGCAGCACTTGCATTCCATTCAATACTATCAATCTTTTTATCAATTTTATTTAAATTAATATCAAAAAATTCAATATTATCTTTTGAAAGAAATGCAAATTCATTATCATTTAATAAATAAAAGTCTTTAGTAAATGATAAAATTGCAGGTATATCAGAAGAAACATAATTTTCTCCATCACCTTTTCCTATAACAAGAGGACTGTCTTTTCTAACGACAATCATATTATTAGGCATATATTTTGAAATAATCTCAAAAGCATAGCTTCCTTTAATATCTTTACAAGCAGATTGAACTGCACGTAAAACTCTATATTTATCATTATTACTATCTTTTGAATAATAGTAATGAATTAAATTAGGAACAATTTCTGTATCTGTTTGAGAATAAAAATTATATCCTTTTCCTTTTAAAAAATTTTTCAATTCATTATAGTTTTCTATAATTCCATTATGAACAACAGAAAATGATTTACTGTTATCCATATGAGGATGTGAATTTTCTTTTGATGGTTTTCCATGTGTTGCCCATCTTGTATGAGCAATACCGATTGTACCATCTAAATCGTCAATTCCTTTTAAGTTATATAAATTTTTGACTCTTCCTTTATCTTTCATAATAGATAAACCATTTTTTTCAACAGTTGAAATTCCTGCTGAATCATAACCTCTGTATTCTAGTCTTAAAAGACCATTAATAAGTATAGGACTTGCTTTTTTGGTTCCTATATATCCAATAATTCCACACATAGTGTACCTCCTAAAAAAATATTTTGTGGAATTGAAATATACTTAAAAAGCTTATGTATTAATCTTTGTTACAATATTTCTATTATTCTTTTAATTAATACTTTGGTTTAAGCTAAACCACTAGAGCATCCGCCGAATCTTTCGATAACTCTAGTCCTCGTCAACACAATAGTGTCCAGGCGCTTTAATTAAATAACTACTCCTTTCTTAAAAATTTTTGTATATTTCAATTTAATGTATTATATTACAAAAAGGTGAAATTTGGCAATAGAATTCACAAAAAATTAACAATATGGGAAATAAAAGTAGTTGCAAATTGCATACAAATAGTGTATCATAATAGAGCAAGATTAAATGTAAGGAGGGATGAAAAAATGTTTAATATAGAAGAACAGTTAAAGATGTTACCAGACAAGCCAGGTGTATATATAATGTACAATGCAGAAAACAAAATAATATACGTAGGAAAAGCAATAAATTTAAGAAATAGAGTAAGATCATATTTTAGAAAAACAGATAAAACAGAAAGAATTAAAAGAATGGTATCATTAATAGACCATTTTGAGTATATAGTAGTAGATAATGAAGCAGAAGCATTAATATTAGAATGTAATTTAATAAAGAAAAATAGGCCTAAATTTAATGTATTATTAAAAGATGACAAAACATATCCTTACATAAAAATAGATGTAAAATCAGATTACCCTAATGTAGTTATAACAAGAAAAATAGTAAATGATGGTTCAAAATATTTCGGACCATATGCAAACCCAGGAGCAGCTAAAGAAATGCTAGACTTTATCAAACAAAAATATAAAATACGTCAATGTAAAAACTTTCGTTCAGAAACTAGAGCATGTCTGAATTATCATATAAATAGATGTTTAGGACCATGTATGGGATATATATCTAAAAAAGATTATAGAGCACAAATAAATGAAATAATAGATATATTAGAAGGAAAAGTAGATAAAGTATTAAAAGATTTAGAAAAACAAATGATAGAAGCTGCAGGAAAATTAGATTTTGAAAAAGCAGCATATATAAGAGATAGAATGTTAGCAATTCAACGAGTAAATGAAAAACAAAAAGTATCAAATATAACAGAAAATAATATAGATGTAATAGGAATAGCAAAATCAGAAATAGAGGCATGTATAGAAATATTTTTTGTACGAGGAAGTAAAATGGTAGGGAGAGAACATTACTTCTTCCCAGATTTAAAAGAAATGGAAGATAAAGAAATAATATCAGGTTTTATAAAACAATATTATATGGACAATCAAAATCTTCCTAACAAAATAATGGTAAGAGAAGAACTAGAAGACAAAAACGCAATAGAAGAATGGTTAACAAAAGAAGCAGGGAGAAAAGTAGAAATAAAATCTCCTAAAAAGGGAGAAAAATTACGTTTTGTAGAAATGGCAGATAATAATGCAAAAATCACTCTAGAAAACAAAGAAAGAGATAGAAGTGAAATATTAGTAGAATTAAAAGAAGTACTAGGATTATCTCAATTGCCAAGAAAAATTGAAACATATGATATTTCTAATATATCAGGAGAATATATTGTTGCAGGAATGTGTGTAATGATAGATGGGACAATTAAAAGAAATATGTCAAGAAGATTTAAAATAAAAACAGTATATGGTCAAGATGACCCTAGATGTATGGAAGAAGTTATAACAAGGAGATTAAAACATTCAATAGATAGTGAAACAAGTGGATTTGGAAGACTTCCAGATGTAATATTTGCAGATGGTGGAATTACACAAATCAGAGCAACTAAAACAGCAATACAAAAATATGAATTAAATATACCTGTTTTTGGAATGGTAAAAAATGATAAACATCAAACTAGAGCTTTAATGGATGAAAATAGGAAAGAATTAGAAATATCAGAAAACTTGAAAAATCTAATAACAAAATTTCAAGATGAAGTTCATGATACTGCAATTTCATATCACAGAAAACTAAGAGATGAAGCTATTACAAAATCAGAATTAGATGATATAAAAGGAATAGGAAATGCTAAAAAATTATTACTTCTAAAAGAGTTTGGAAGTGTCGAAAAAATAAAAAATGCAACAGAAGAAGAATTAACAAAATTAAACGGAATTAATAGTAATTTAGCAAAAAATATTTTACAACAACTAAATAAAAAATAATAAGCAACAATTTGTTGATTATTGCGATGAAAAGAAAGTATTTTTATGAATATTATAAAAAATCGAACATATATATAATAAGGACAAGTTATAAGGGAGGTTTGTTATATGAAATTTTTTAAAAAGCATAAAATGCTTTCTTTTGCTATTTTTTCATTTGTAGTGTTAACAGGAGTGAATTTTTATATGATATATGAGTTGATTAAAATTATGTTTATTGGGTAATTTGGGGACGGTTCTCTTTTTGCCATTTGGGTAATTTGGGGACGGTTCTCTTTTTATCTTTTGGGTAAAATTGGGACAGACTTTTATAGTTAATTTTTTTCAAGTTAATATATTACTATTTCATAGCAAAACCATATCTGGGGCTTTCGTCGGGGGTCTTTGCTTATTCAATAGTAATATATTAACTTTCAAAACATTATTAATAGGTCTGTCCCAATTTTTCCTTTTTGGAAAAAAGAGAACCGTCCCCAAATTACCCAAATGGCAAAAAGAGAACCGTCCCCAATTTTCCCTGGTAAGCATATAATACTACAGGAGGTAAAGCAGATGAGAGGATTATGTTTATCAGGAGGAGGAATAAAAGCTGCAGCACATATAGGAGCATTAAAAGCATTTGAAGAAGAAAATATTAAATTTGATTGTGTATCAGGAGCATCATCAGGAAGTATAATAGCAACTATGTATGCACTTGGTTATAGTAGTGATGAAATGTGGAAAATGTTTCAAAAATTAGCACCTAAAATAAAATATTATCAATGGAAAAATATTTTTAAACTTATATTAGGTTTAATTTTTAAACGCGAAATAGTTATTGATGGACTAAATAGTGGAAAAGTAATAGAAAAAATAATAAGTAATATTTGTTCTGAGAAAAAAATATATAATATGAATCAAATAAAAATCCCATTATTAATATCAATGGTTGATTCTCAAACAGGAACAGTCTATATAGCTTCATCAAAAGAAACGCGAGTACAACTTTTAGATAATACAGAATTCATAACAGATGTACCAATAGGTACAGCAGTAAGGGCAAGTTGTAGTTTTCCAGTAGTTTTTTCACCTTGTGAATATCAAGATTTACAATTAATAGATGGAGGAACTAGAGAGAATTTACCATGGAAAGGATTAAAAAAGATAGGAGCAGATGAGGTTTTTGGTATTTCATTTAATACAATTTTTAAAAAGAAAGATTGTTGTCAAAATCTTATTGATGTTGCAGAAAGAGCAATGGAATTACAAAGTAGAGAATTATCAACCTATGAAAAAGCAGGAATTGATAAGTTAATTACTATTAATATGAAAAAAGTTTCTTTATTGGATTCTTCTAAAATGGAGGAATTATATGAATTAGGTTATGAACAAACTAAAAAACAAATGCACTAAAGGAATATTCCTATTTAGTGCATTTTAAGTGGTTGAAAAAATATTTTAAATAATGTATAATACTTAAGACAGAAAGAGAGGAATATATGAATATAGCAAATAATTGGAAAGATTATAAAATATTAGACATGGCAGATGGACAAAAATTAGAAAAATGGGGAAATGTAATATTATCAAGACCAGACCCACAAATAATATGGAAAGAAAAAACATATCCAGAAAAATGGAAGAATATAAATGCAACATACCATAGAAGTAAAACAGGTGGAGGAGCTTGGGAATACAACAAAAAGATGCCACAACAATGGCAAATAAAATATAAAGAGTTGACATTTAATATAAAGCCAATGGGATTTAAACACACAGGATTATTTCCAGAACAAGCAGTTAACTGGGATTGGATGATTGATAAAATAAAAAATGCGAAGAGAGAAGTAAAAGTATTAAATTTATTTGCATATACAGGAGGAGCAACAGTAGCTTGCAGTTATGCAGGTGCATCAGTTTGCCATGTAGATAGTTCAAAAGGAATGGTAACATGGGCAAAAGAAAATATTATAGCATCAGGGCTAGAAAAAAGACCTGTAAGATATATAGTAGATGATGTTGTAAAATTTGTTAACAGAGAAATAAGAAGAGGTAATAAATATGATGCAATAATAATGGATCCACCTTCATATGGAAGAGGGGCAAATGGAGAAGTGTGGCAATTTGAAAATAATATATATGATTTAGTAGAGTTATGTACAAAAGTACTTTCTGATAATCCATTATTCTTTTTAATAAACTCATATACAACAGGAATATCAAGTAAAGTATTAGAAAATATTTTAAATTTAACAATAAAAAATAAAGGAAAAGTAACATCAGGAGAAATAGGACTTCCTATGGAGAATTCAAACTTAGTATTACCATGTGGAATATTTGGAAGGTGGGAGTGCTAAAAATGGAAGTAATATTTGAAGATAATCATATAATTGTAGTAAAAAAACAACCGAATATTCCATCACAATCAGACAAGACTGAGGATATGGACATGTTAACAATTGTAAAAGAATATATAAAAGAAAAATATAAAAAACCAGGAAATGTATATCTAGGATTAGTTCATAGATTAGATAGACCAGTAGGTGGAGTAATGATATTTGCTAAAACTTCAAAAGCTGCATCAAGGCTTAGTGAACAAGTAAGAGAAAAGACATTTAAAAAGAAATATTTAGCAGTCGTAGATGGTAAATTTGAAGAAAAAAATGGAACATTAGAAGATTACTTATATAAAGATGAAAGAAATAATATAAGTAAAGTAGTAAATAAAGATAAGAAAAATGCTAAATTTGCTAAATTAGATTATGAAGTTTTAACATATAACGAAGTGAAAAATTTAAGTTTAGTAAAAGTAAATTTACATACAGGAAGACATCATCAAATAAGAGTACAATTAGCACATGCAGGACATAGTATTTTTGGTGACCAAAAATATGGAACAAGAGGACAAGGAAAACAAATTGCTTTATGGGCATATGAACTTACAATTCAACATCCTATTACAAAGGAAGAGATGACATTTAGAAGTTTACCAGAAACTAATGGCACATGGTGTATATTAAAAGAAATCCAGTCAATTTAACTGGATTTTTTTTGTTTGAAATCATGTAAATTTTACAAAACTGTTAAAATCATATATAAAAATAAAATATATATTTTTTACATAAGAAAATAGATGTTTTATAAATAATTTACTCCAAACCTAAAATAAAGTGATAAATTTAAAAAGTACTTAAGATAAGAAATGAGGTGAGAAAAATGATAGATAAGTTCTGTACATTTCTGACCAATAAAATTAGAAAAGAAATGCCAGAAGTAGATGATGAAAGGGCAGAAATCATAATGTATGGACTTCAAAATATAATAGGAGAATTGCCTAAAGGTATTATCATTTTACTCATAGCATATTTATTAGGATTATTTAAATTGACATTATTGGCAGTTTTATTTGTAGCACCATATAGATGTGTTTCTGGCGGGGTACACATGAAAACACATATAGGATGTATAATTTATACACTTATTCTATATAGTGGAACGGCATTAATAGGAAAATATGTTGTATTAACAGGAACGATAAAATATGTAACGGCATTTATAATATGGTCATTTTGTATAATCATGATAAAACTATATGCTCCTGCTGATACAGAAAATGTGCCAATACTTAGGAAAAAAGAGAGACTGCAAAAAAAGATATTTTCATATATTATTTTAACAGTAGAATTTATTATAGCATTAATAATAAATAACTCTATTATAACAAGCATTATAATATTTGGAAGTTTAATACAAACATTTACAATAACAAGATTTGCATATAATATTACTAAAAATAAATATGGATATGAAGTGTATGCAAATGCATAATATAGATAATGTAAGAATCTATACCGGTAAAAATTCTTATGTTATATAATTTTTTACAAAAGAAGGGGGAATTATTATGATTAAATTTTTAGCAAAGATAGCAGAAAAATATGCAAAAGCAACAAATACAGCATGTTTGGTGTTTTGGATAGGTCATCAACCAAAAATGCCAGCATCTTTAATAAAAAAAGATTAATCCCTTAAGAGAAGTAATCAAAATAAATTGTTTACTTAAATATTATAAATTCAATTCAAAAAAGAGATTTCAATGAGAAATCTCTTTTTAAAATGAAAGAAGTATTTATATTACACTTCTTAATTCATCATAAATTTCTAACTGTTGTGAAAAGTATTTATTATTTTTGCTTGTAAAAAGATTTAGATTTTGACTCTTCTTAATATAATTTCTAACTTCCCATAAGCCAATACCAGAATGATTTTCTTTACCAGAAATACCTTTTTTAAATATTTCATCTGTATTAACATCTTTATTAGAATATGTATTTTTTATAATAATAATATTTCTTCTATTATTATTTTCTCTTCTAAAAATAATTCTAACGATTTTTTCATCGCAAATGGAAGCAGCCTCTAATGCGTTATCTAATAATATTCCAAGGATTCTTGAAAATTTATACATATTAACATTTAAAGTATTTAAATCTAAGAAAAATTCAATATTCATAGAAACACCTAAAGATGATGCTTTAAAATATTTATTATTTAATAAACTATATATGCCTGGATTGTTAATAAGTCTAGGATTTAGCAGAGAAATATCATTAGTTAGTTTACAATCTTTCTTTATTTCAGAAAAATAGGCTTTAATTTTATTTATATCGTTAGTACTGATATATCCATCAAGTGTAGAGATTATATTGTCAAAATCATGCTTAAATCCTTTAACCTGGTCATATAAAATCTCTAAAGATTTATTATATTCTTCTGCATTTTCTAGATTTTTAGTTGTTACAGATAATTTTATTATACGAGTAAAGCTATAAATGCTTAGTAATAAAAATGAAATCAATAATATAAAACTTAAAAGAGTTATAATTAGTGGAACAATATCAATATAAAATGTAGTTATTATAAGTTGAATACATAATGTTACAAAACCTATAATAAGATTGATATATAATAAAATTACTGTATTTCTATCTAAATTGTCCAATAAATCTAAAGTTATTTTTATATTTTTAACTTTTTTTAAGATAATACTGAAAATAAACAAAATAAAATATAAAAATAGTAAGTATGGGATTCTATAAATTGCTACATTCATAAAAGTATCAAATGTAATATTCAAAATAGTTAAATATGGATTTTGAAATAATACATTTAATAAAGCAAAAATAAATGTGGAAAGTACAAATGCAATAAAACTTTTTAACATATTTAATTTAAAAATTAAATTTATGCAAAGCAAAACAGATATATAGTTTATAATAATATAAAATGGTTCTGGTATAAAATTTAAACTTAACATACTAACTGTTGTGATAACAATAATATAAGTTATCTTTTGTTTAGTAGTAGCAACAACATTTAAAACAGTTAGAAATAAATTCATTAATAAAAAGATTTCAATTGGATATAAAGGTATTGTCAAGATGTTTACTAAAGTTAAATTACTAGTATTTAAAGCTACCCATATATTATTCAAAAATTGTATCATTTTTTAAAACCTCCATAAAATCATTCTTGTATTTTGGACCGATATAACAAACAGAATTATTTTTAAACGTAATTTTATTGCATGAAAAATCAACACTAGTAATATTATTAACATTAGCAATAAAGGACTTATGACAACGCACAAAATTATGAGGAAGTTTATCTTTAACTTTTGAAAAAGAACTATAAGTACCATAAGCGTCAAAAAAAGTATGATAAACAAGTTTCATGCCATCTTTTTCTATAAACATAATATCATTAAGGTTAACAAAAGTACCTTTAGAATCAATTTTCATAAAATAACTAGAAGAGCCAGAAAAGTCATCAAATAGCCTTGTTAAAGTCTCTACTAATAATTCTACTGTGATAGTATTTTTTATAAGATAATCAAAAGTTTTTAATTTAAGGGATTGCATTATATATTCCAGATGACTAGTAGTAAAAATTATATAACAATTTTTATTAATTTTTCTTATAGCTTTTGCTATATCTAAACCTGTTAACTTAGAATTATAAAATTGAATATCAAGAACTATAACATCGACTTTATTGCTACATACATAATTCAATAATTCTTGACAATTAGTGGTTTTTAGAACTATAGAAGCATCAAAATCACCTTTTGAAAAAGCTTCTTCAAATAAAAAAGAAAGCCTATTGACCATATGTAAATTATCATCACAAATTACAAAACTAAGCATAAAAATCCATCCTTAATATTCTATAAAATTAAAACAAAATCAGACAAAAAGTCTAATTTTTTTATAAATATAAAACAAAAATAAAAACTTGTCAATAGGCTAGTCGAATAAATGAAAAATTACGAAATGCTAGTGCAAGTAAAGAAAGAACAAAAATACAATGTTAATTATAGGAAAAAATAAATACAAAAAATGTAAACTAGAGCGGTGTTTTTATGGAACATTTTGTGTGAGATTTATAATAGTAAATACAGAAGTTGGAAAATAAAATTTCTGTATTTTTTATTTAATGAAAAATATAATTTGACAAAAAAATACAAAATTTTACAAAAAATATGGAAAATTCTAGAAAAGTATGGTATAGTGAACAAAAGAGATGGTGGAGGTGAAAAAATGAATTGCTTTAATTTAAAAATAACATTATTACTAAAGCAAGATTTAAAAAATGTAGAAACATATGAAAAAATCAGCAATCTAATATCATATGCAATGTTAAAAGACAAAAACTTAAAAGAAATACACGAAACAAATACATTCAAAAATTATGTGTTTTGTAGTTTATATCCTGTGCAAAAAGATGGAATATATAAGCAAAACAATATTTATTCATTTGATTTAAGAGGACTTGAATTCACAAAAATTATGAAACTAAAACAAGTAATGACAGGCTTAGAAAACGACTATTTCAAAATAATTCAAATCAATTTAAAAACCCATGAACAAATAAAAATTAATAAATTAGTTACATTAACACCAGCAATAATAACTACTCCAAAAGGAGACTATGACATAAAAGAGAATATGGATTTAGTAAAAGATAGAATTTTGGCAAACATTCAGAAAAAATACAAAAATATATATGATACAACTGTAGATATTGATTTTATAAAATCAATAAAAAAAACAAATAGGCAACCAATAAAAATACCATATAAAAATATAAATATGCTAGGAAACAAATTTGAAATAGAAGTAAAAGAAGACCCAATGTCACAAAATTTAGCATATTTAGCTGTGTCAGTAGGAATCTTGGAGAAGAATTCAATTGGATTCGGATTTTGTATGGCAAGGAGGTGAAAAGATGACATATGATTTATTAAAAATATTTGGAAAATACTTTCAGGACGAAAAAGTGGTAATAGATTCTTACGAACTTACTGATGGATATTACTATGTTATTGATGAAAATAATAATTTTGAAAAATTACAAGTTTTAAATAATGAATCTGATAATTATGAATTAGAAAAATATATAAAAATTAGAGATTTTTATAGTAAATATATCAATTCAAATAAAGCATTAGATACATCATATAAAGAAAAAATAGATGGAAAAGAATATACAATGTTAAAAAAGATATGTAGTAATAATATTTATACTTTATTTTTCAAAAATAAATGTGTAGAAGGAATATTAAATAAAAAGGATAACAAAGATGCAGTACCAGCAGAAGTCTTTAAAAATGGTATAAATAAATATTATGATTCGCTTTTAAAATTAGGAAATAGTGCTAAAGAAAAAATGTTGATAAAAGAAAAATATACAGAAAACGAAATAGAAATATACAGAGGAAAAATGTTAAAAGCATTTGATGTAATATATGACGATTTAAAAGGACAAGACATGCAAAAAGAAAATTGGATAAAAATATTTTTAAAAAAGGATATAGAAGAATATAAAAGAGTATCTGAAATATATATAAAAACAAAATTATTTAATACAAATAATGATAATATAGAATTAAATGGAAAAATATATGGTTCTAATAATTATAATCATAATTTTAATAATGATAAACCATATTTGGAATTA
Source organism: uncultured Clostridia bacterium (assembly GCA_944388705.1). Lineage (GTDB taxonomy): Bacteria > Bacillota > Clostridia > TANB77 > CAG-508 > CAG-269. Next base: position 2,552 of record CALXJU010000024.1, on the reverse strand, counting down.
AAATCAACAAACTATAAAGTGAGTTCATTTGTAAGTGATGAGGATATTAAAATATTAAATAATTTATATATATGGTTACACAATAATGCTATAGGAAAATCTATTTTTAAATTACCAGAAGATTGGAGATTTAATGGAATACCTAAAGATGAACAAGACATTAAAGATAAAAACACATATATTTTAAAAGTTGTAATAAATAAAAAGAATAAAAAAATAACAATAGATGATTACAGATATACAAGTAATTATAATACAAAAATAAGAAAATTTATTTGCAAGGATTATTTAGAAAAAGAACCTAAAATTATATTTGAAATTGAAAATATATATGATTTAAATTGGTATACAAATAATATTTGGTTTGCGGAAAATGAAAAAAGTTCAAAAAATTATATAAGAGATTCATATTATGATTTTGATTTAAAAATATCTAAATCAATATTATCAAATTGGAAGAAAGAGCTCTTAAAACAGTATAATAATTTATTTTTAGAATTATTTGAACAAGAGCAACCAAATAATTTTACAAATAAATTAGATGAAATAGCAATAAGAATAATAGAAAATATGTATATAGATAATTTAAAGCAAAATAAAAATTACATTCATAATCCAAGAAAAGCATTCAATTTATGGATAGCATATAAACAATATTTTAATAAAAAAGGAGAAGATGAAGAAATGAAAATAAATAATCTTCAAGAACAATGTGAAAAAATAGTAAATGAAGGAAGAAAAATCGAAACAGATGAGCAATATTATTATTTAGCTGGACAAGTTGCATATTATTTATTAAGTAGAAGTAAAGCAGATAAATTAATGCAAGATGTAACAGAACCATTTACAAGAGCAAATACGGCTAAAAAGTTAAAAGATGAAATAAAATTTTTATATGAAAAATATAAATATGATATTTACTTAAACTATCCTAAATTTAATAATATTATGTCAGAAATATTATTACAAGAACCAGAAGGAAAAGTAAAAGATAATAAAGAATTAATATTAGCAGGACTATTAGCAAACAACTTGTTTTATAGTAAACAAGAAAATTTAAATAACGGAGGTAATGAAAATGAATAGAATATATGGAGTAATAGGAATAAAAAGTGTAATGAGTAATTGGAATGCAGACTTTACAGGGAGACCAAAATCAACTTCAAAAGGAGATATTTTTGGGAGTGATAAAGCATTCAAATATCCAATAAAGAAAATGTGGGAAAGTGAAGACAAAAATGCAAAAGTTTTATATGTAAAATCATATAAAACAGACAATAAAGGAAATTTACAAGCAAGGACATTAGCAGAAAGAAAAGAGGTTGTTTATAGCAGCAACAGCATATAATACAAATAGCAAAATGGGATGTGAAAATGAATTTGCACTTTTTGTAGAATGTAAAGAAGATAGTAAATTATATTTAGCAAATTTGGACCAATATATAAAATTTGAAAAACGAGAAGAAGGAAAAAATATAATAGATATAAGTGAATTAGAAGAAATATTAGAACAAGAAAATGTAAAAACTCAAATTGAGAAAATAGAAATTTATTATAATTCATATACAACAAATTTAGTAGGAGCAAAAGTAACAGATATATTAAGAGAATTATTTTAAGAATGGAGTAAAGGTTGAAAAATAATTACAATTTAATTCTTTTTCAACCGGATTTGTGCCTTGAGGGAGGAATGAGATTAAATATGGAAACTATAAAATTTGACTTAACAGCTAACATGGCTATAATAAGAAAGCCAGATAGTAATGAAACATATTATACATATAATTTTCCACATAAAATTATGATTTTAGGGTTATTAGGTGCAATAATAGGATTAAATGGATATAATTATAATTTACTTCAAAAAAATTTAGGAAGGAAAGTAAATGGAAATCCAGAATTTTATGAAAAGTTGAAAAACTTAAAAATTGGAATAGTACCTAATTTAGGAAAAGAAAACTTTTCAAGAAAAATTCAAGCATTTAATAATTCAGTAGGATATGCCTCAAATGAAACCGGAAACAATTTAATAGTAAAAGAACAATGGTTAGAAAAACCAAGTTGGACAATTTATATATTAGAAAATGAAAGTGAAGAATATCGAAAAATAAAAGATTATCTTATAAATAAAAAATGTGAATATATCCCATATATAGGTAAAAATGACCATTTTGCAGACATAAAAAATGTAACAGTAGAAGAGACAAAACAACTAAGTGAAAAAATAACTAAAATAGATAGTTTGTATGATGAAAAAATAGCCAATTTAAAAGATAATTTATTTGAAGAAATATTGGGATTTGAAATAGTAGAAGATAGAAAATACTTTTTGTATAAAGAAGTGCTACCAATAAGTTTGAATGAAAAAATAGGATATGACGAATATAAAGAATTTGTTTATACTAATCAAGAACTAGAGATAAAAGATAATTCAAACATCTATAAAGTAAATGAAAAAAATATATATTGTTTTTAAGATAGTGTAAAGTAATCTATGAAAAAATAGAATATGAAAACATTATTTAAAAAATGTAAAAAAGCACATTGAAAAG
>CALXJU010000023.1 GCA_944388705.1 uncultured Clostridia bacterium | reverse complement strand
AAATATTAGCACTAAATATAAAAATTTTAGTGCTAATAAATAAAATTTTTTAAGACATTTTCAAAAATGATTGACAGAAATAGAAAAAAATACTTGACAAGTATAAAACAAAAGCATATAATAATAGCAATTTAATAAGTGCGATGAAAAAGAAAAATTATAAAAGTTACTTATAGAGAGCCAGTAGAAGGTGGAAACTGGTAGTAATAATTATAAGGGGAGCTTTGGAGCAATATAATAATTGAGGTGCTTAAAACAATATGTTTTAAGAATTAGGGTGGAAACGCGGAAATATAACTTTCGTCCCTAGCATTATGCTAGGAATGAAAGTTTTTTTGTGGGCAAAATGGGGACGGTTCTCTTTTTTCCTTTTTGGAAAAATTGGGACACATCTATATGAAGGTCTGTCCCCAAATTACCCAAAAGGAAAAAAGAGAACCGTCCCCAAATTTCCTAGCAAAAAAATGTAACAAGGAGGAATGTAAAATGGTAGAATCAATGGACACAATAGTGAACCTATGTAAAGCAAGAGGATATATATACCCTGGCTCAGAAATCTATGGAGGATTAGCAAACACATGGGATTATGGACCATTAGGGGTAGAATTAAAAAACAACATTAAAAATTTATGGAGAAAAAAATTCATTCAAGAATGTAAATATAATGTTGGATTAGATGCAGCAATATTAATGAACCCTCAAACATGGGTTGCATCAGGACATGTAGGAGGATTTTCAGACCCACTAATAGATTGCAAAGAGTGTAAAACAAGACATAGAGCAGATAAGTTAATAGAAGAGTGGGCACATGAGAATGGAAAAGATATGATTGCAGATGGAATGTCAGACGAAGAAATGCTCAAATTTTTAGATGATAATAATATATGTTGTCCAAACTGTGGAAAACATAATTTTACAGGAATACGTCAATTCAACTTGATGTTTAAAACATTTCAAGGAGTAACAGAAGATGCAAAAGCAGAAATATATTTAAGACCAGAAACAGCACAAGGAATATTTGTAAACTTTAAAAATGTAATGAGAACAACAAGAAGAAAAATTCCAATGGGAATTGCTCAAATAGGAAAAGCTTTTAGAAATGAAATAACACCAGGAAATTTTACATTCAGAACTAGAGAATTTGAGCAAATGGAACTAGAATTTTTCTGTAAACCAGGAACTGATTTAGAATGGCATGAATATTGGAAAAAGTTCTGTAAAAATTGGCTATTAGGATTAGGAATGAAAGAAGAAAATATAAGGCTAAGAGACCATAGCCCAGAAGAGTTATCACATTATAGTAATGCAACAACAGATATAGAATTTGCATTTCCATTTGGATGGGGAGAATTATGGGGAATTGCAGATAGAACAGATTTTGACCTAAAAAGTCATATGAATGTATCAAAAGAAGATTTTACATATTTAGACCCAGAGACAAATGAAAGATATATACCATATTGTATAGAACCATCATTAGGTGCAGACAGAGTTGCATTAGCATTTTTATGTAATAGTTATGAAGAAGAAGAAATAGCTGAAGGAGATACAAGAGTTGTATTACATTTACATCCAGCATTAGCACCATATAAAGTAGCAGTATTACCATTATCTAAAAAATTATCAGAAAAAGCAGAAGAAGTGTATACACAATTATCAAAAAAATTTATGTGTGAATATGATGAAACAGGTTCAATAGGAAAAAGATATAGAAGAGAAGATGAAATAGGAACACCATATTGTGTAACAATAGATTTTGATACATTAGAAGATAATACTGTAACAATAAGAGATAGAGATACTATGGAACAAGTAAGAGTAAAAATAGATGAATTAGAAAAATGGATAGAAGAAAAAATAGAATTCTAAAGAAAAAGGAGTAACAAATGGAAAACAAAAAAACTATAATAGGAATAATAATATTAGTAATTTTAATAATAGGATTAATAGTAGTATCATATTTTTATAATAGCTATAACAAAAATCAAATAAATTTACTAGCAGAAGAAACAAATAAATTATTAGAATCAGATTTAACAATTGATGAAATTGATTTTAATATAAAAACAGAAAAAGGTTTTGCGACAGTAGAAAATGCAATAAAAGAATATATTTCAAAAATTAAAAATATATATACAGAAATGGATAATACTTGTATAGGAATAAATCCAGATAATATATTTATAGCAGAAAACATGCCAGATAAAAATTTAGACGAAATAGATGTAATAATAAGTGATTATAAAGAAAAAGGGCAAGAATTGCTTGAAGATTATGATGAATTAATTAAAGAAGAAAATATAAAAAAATATATAGAAGAAAAAAATATTAAAACAAGAAAAAAATATTATACCAATTTATATACAACAACAATGTTAAGTGATTCAATGAAAACAGAATATCAAATAATAAGAAAAGAAGTTTCTGCTAGAAAAGATGATTTATATAGTAAATTAAATGAATTAGAAAAAGTTAAAGAGTTTTTTGAAAAAAATAAAAGAAGTTGGTCAATAAAAGACAATAAGATTGTATTAAATTCAAGTATAGTAGGTGAATATTACAATTTAATAAATAGAGTAAATGAATATTAATATTTTACGAGAAAGGAAGAGGTAAAAATGAGAAAATATTTTGGAACAGATGGTATACGCAGAATAGCAAACACAGAATTATCACCAGATTTAGTTTATAGAGTTGCAAAATCAGGAGCTTATGTTTTATCAAAACATACAGATAAAGCACCTACAATACTAATAGGAAGAGATACACGTTTATCAGGAACATTAATAGAAAGTGCAATGGTAGCAGGTTTCTTAAGTTATGGTGCAAATGTAAAATTATTAGGAGTAATGCCAACTCCAGCAGTAGCATATTTAACAAGAAAGCTACAAGCTGACGCAAGTGTAGTAATTTCAGCATCACATAATACATATGAATTTAATGGAATAAAATATTTTAGTAATAAAGGAATGAAAATTCCAGATGAAATAGAAGAAGAAATAGAAGAAGTAATGGATTCAGGAAAACTTGATGAATTATCAGCTGTTCCTGATAAAATCGGAGTATCAGAAATAAGAACAGATTTATTAAATGAATATGTATACTTCTTTAGAAAAAATTTTGAAGATAATATAGAAAAACATAATAATCCAGAATTTAAAGTAGTAATAGATACTGCAAATGGAGCAACATATGATGTTGCAGATAAAGTATTTACAGCATTAGGAATAAACCATGTGATAATAAACAATAATCCAAATGGAGTAAATATAAATGATAACTGTGGTTCTACACATTTAGATGGACTAAAAAAATATGTTGTAGAAAATAAAATGAGTCTAGGTATTGCATATGATGGAGATGGAGATAGATGTTTAGCTGTTGATGAAAATGGTGAAGAAATAGATGGAGATAAATTATTAGCAATAATATCACAATATCTAAAAAAACATGATAAACTTCAAAAAGATACAATAGTTGCAACAGTAATGAGTAATTTGGGTTTAAACAAATATGCAGAAAAAAATAACATGAAGTTAATACAAACAAAAGTTGGAGATAGATATGTGTTAGAAGAAATGCTAAAAAACGGATATAATCTTGGTGGAGAACAATCTGGTCATGTAATATTACTTGATTATAATCCAACAGGAGATGGAATATTAACATCATTGATGCTAATTCAGGCAATATTAGAAAGTAACAAAAAAGCTTCAGAACTAGGAACATTAGTACAAAAATATCCACAAGTATTAATAAATGCAAAAGTATCTTCAGATAAAAAATATGATTATGAAAAAAATGAAGAAATAAAAATTGCAATTGAAAAACTTGAAAAAGAATTTTCGGGAAATGGAAGAGTATTAATAAGACCTTCAGGTACTGAACCTCTTGTTAGAGTTATGATTGAAGGAAAAGATGAAAAAATTATAGAAGAAAAAGCAAAAAATTTAGCAAATTTAATCGAAAAAAATTGCAAATAAGTATTGATTATTAAGTAAAATAATGTTAAGATTATATTATACATGAAGAGAAAAACATTTTTGAAGAAACAAAGGAGGAATAAAGATGATAGTATTAGACATAACAAATGTTGTTACACTATTATTGTTATTAATGTTAACTGTATTATTAGTATTTTTAGGTCATGAACTTAAAAAAAGTTTCATACTTGCAATTCCACTATTTGCATTTCTAGCATTACTAATAATGCATGTATTCCAGTTAATGACATTAACACCAGAATATGCACATATGAGTAATACATTAACATGGTGTATAGTATTAGACTTTGCTTTTATATTTATAAATTTCCTATCATACTTATGGATAGATGATTTAGATGCTAAAATGCATAATAAGAAAAGCATTGATGATAGTTTAGATTGGTTCTGGAAAGAAGTATAATAAAAAAGGACGGTTCTGTTTGGGAATGGGACGGTCCTTTTTAGTGCATTTATAAAAATTTATAATAAACCGAAAAGTTTATATATTACTATTTCATAGCCAAAACATATTCTGGGTCTTCGTCGGGGGTCTTGGCTTTATTCAATAGTAATATATAAACTTTTTGTTTAAAATAAAAATTGAGAATGCATCAAAAAGGAATGTCTCTTCCCAAACAGAACCGTCCTTTTTAGTTGCATTTTTTAAAAAAGAGTGGTAAAATATACACGAATAATTAGAATGAGATAGGAGAATAAAAAATGGGATTTTTTGATAAATTAAAACAAGGGTTAACTAAAACAAAAGAATCAATAAATGAAAAAATAAATGATGTATTTAGTAATTTTAGAAAAGTAGATGAAGAATTTTTAGAAGAATTGGAAGAAGCACTAATAATGTCAGATATAGGAATTGAGACATCTACAAAAATAATAGGAAGATTAAGAGAGAGAATAAAAAAAGAAAAAATAGAAGATGAAGAACAAGTAAAAGAAGCATTAAGAGAAGAAATAAGAAAAATACTAGAAATTTCAGATAAAAGTTTAAAATTAGAAACAAAACCATCAGTAATATTAGTAATAGGAGTAAATGGAGTAGGAAAAACAACATCAATAGGAAAAATGGCAGCAAGATTAGCTAGAGATGGAAAAAAGGTAGTAGTAGCTGCAGCAGATACATTTAGAGCAGCAGCAGTAGAACAATTAGAAATTTGGTCAAAAAGAGCAGGAGCAGAAATAGTAAAAAGAGAAGAAGGAATAGACCCAGCATCAGTAGTATATGAAGCAATTGCTAAAACAAAAGAAATGGGAGCAGATGTATTAATTTGTGACACTGCAGGAAGATTACATAATAAAAAATATTTAATGGATGAATTAAACAAAATTCAAAAAGTTATTAATAAAGAAATGCCAGATGCATCAAAAGAAGTTTTACTAGTAATAGATGCAGGAACAGGGCAAAATGCGATATCACAAGTAAAAGCATTTAAAGAACAAGCAGATATCACAGGAATAATTTTAACCAAATTAGATGGAACAGCAAAAGGTGGAGCAGTAATAGGAATAGTTGAAGAAAACCAAATACCAATAAAATTCATTGGAGTTGGAGAACAGATAGATGATATGGAAATATTTGATTCAACAGATTTTGCAAGAGCCATAATATAGAAGATATTTGGAGGAAAATAATGAAATTTAACAAAAAAATAAGAACTATATTAGTAGTAATATTTATAATATTATATGTATTAATAACATATATATCATTAAGAGGAGATTATTTAGAATATTTAGAACTAGGGGAACAATATATAGATGTATTTTTCACAAATATAAAATACAAATATTCTATAATGGGAATAAGTTTTATATTTATTAGTATAATTATATATTTAACTAATAGAGGCATAAGAAAGGGATTAAAGCCATTTTTTGAACAAGAAAAAAAAGAAATGCCTAAACTGCCAAATAAATCATTAACATTAATAATTGCAGCAATAGCAAGTGTTATAATCTCTAATACATTGTTAGAAAAAATAATATTGTTTGCAAGTAATGTGTCATTTGAAAAAGCAGATATAATTTTTAATCTAGATATATCATATTATATGTTTATAAAACCATTAATAGTAGAATTATTAATATATTTTATAATGTTAATTATAGGTATGAGTATATACATAACAGCATATTACATATTAGTATTTAATATATATTTTGATGCAATTGATAGAACTTTATTAAAAAACAGTAAATTAATTAAAGATATACTTAGAAATGTGTTTGTATTAGCTATAGCTGTTGGTATTTTAACAATATTAAGTGTACAAGATATAGTACTTGGAAAATTTTTGACATTAGACAATGGAATGGAATTAACAGGAGCAGGGATTGTAGAATCTACAATTCAATTATGGGGATATATAGGATTTGCAATAGTTATAGTAATAGCAATAGGATTATCAATAAAATTCTTTAAAAAAGAACAAAATAAAAAAATAATGTTTACATTATTATCAATACCAACATATTTGGTAGCATTATTTATTGTAATGGTAGCATTTGATTTAATATTTGTAAAACCAAATGAATTTGATAAAGAAAAAAGATATATAGAAAAAAATATAGAATTCACTAAAAATGCTTACAATATAGAAGCAGAAGAAACTACAATAGAATATTCAGGAACAATAAAAGAAAAAGAAATACAAGATAATCAAAAAGTAATTGATAATATAACAGTAGTAAATCAAAATTTAGTTTTAGAAAGTTTAGAAAATACTCAAACAAGTGCAGGGTATTATACATTTAGAAATGCAAATTTAGCCAAATATAACATAAATGGAAAAGAACAATTAGTATATGTTTCTCCACGAGAAATAGATAATGGGACTTCTTCATATAATAATAAAACTTATGAATATACACATGGAATAGGGCAAATGGTAATATCTGCAACAGAAGTAACAGAAGAAGGAAATGTTCAATATTTACAAAAAGATATTGAAGGACAAGACAATATTTATGAAATATCAGAGCCAAGAATATATTATGGTTTAGAAACAAATAGTATAGTAGTAACAAATACAAAAAATAAAACAGAATATGATTATACAGATAAAAATGGAAATGAACATACATACAATTATACTGGAGACTCTGGAATACAAGTAGGTTTTTTTGATAGATTAATATTAGCATTAAAAAATGGTGACATAAAACTTGCAATGTCAAAAACAGTAGGAAATGAAAGTAAAATATTAACAAACAGAAATATTTTAGAAAGGGCAAGAACAGCTTTACCATATTTAATATATGATGAAGAACCATATACAGTAATAAGTAATGGTCAAATATATTGGGTATTAGATGCATATACAACATCAGACAAATATCCATATTCAACATATACAGAAATTCAATATGATGGAGCTAAAAAAGATATAAATTATATAAGAAATTCTGTAAAAGTATTAATAAATGCATATGATGGTGAAATGACATTTTATATTACTGATAGAACAGACCCAATAATAATGGCATATTTAAAATTATATCCAACAATATTTGGAGATAATGCTGAAAAACAAATACCAGATGATATAAAAAGTCAATTAAAATATCCTCAATTTTTATATAAAATACAATCAGAAATGCTAAGAGTATATCATAATGTAAAAGAAGATGTTTTATATAGAAATAGTGATATTTGGGCATTAGCAACATATGGTACAACATCAACTTCTAAAACAAAAACATCAGTATTAGAACCATATTATGCAATGTTTAAAACACCAGATAGTAATGAAACACAATTTGGACTAATACAGATGTATACACAAAATGGAAAATCAAATATAAATTCATACCTTGTGGGAACATGTGATGGAACAACAAATAAATTAAAAATTTATAAATATTCTTCAGATAGTAATATTTTAGGACCAATACAATTAGATAATCAGATAGAACAAGATGAAACAATTTCAGCAGAACTTGATTCTATAAATGTTACAGGAAGTAGAATTTCAAAAGAAATGAAAATAATACCAATTAATAATACAGTTCTTTATGTAGAAACAATATATAGAACTATGACAAATGAATTAGATACACCAACAACACTTCAGAAAGTTATTGTAGCATCAGGAACAAAAGTAGCTATTGGAAATACACTTGATGAAGCAATAACAAACTTATTATCACAGTCAGCTGTAAATATCGAAATAGATAATACAGAAGATATAGAAGGAATGTTACAAGCAATCATTGATGCAAATAATAATTTGAAACAATCAAATGAAAGCAATGATTGGGAATTAATAGGTTCAGATATAAAAGAATTACAAAGTTTAATTGATTCTTTAGAAAAAATGCTTGAAGAGCAAGAGAATTTTTTTGAAACACCTTCATCAGAAACAACAGAGAAATCAAAAAATGCAAATCAAAATGATAACTTTATAAATTCTATTTTTCAAAATGTAATAAATTAAGAAAAATTGCCCATTCTAATTATAAGAATTAGAATGGGAGTTTTTTATGTTGAAAATAATAAAAATACTAAATAAAAATATAGAAAATTTATTAGAAAGTCTGCAAAGAAGTAATGTAGAAGAAATATTATATTTATTGGGAAGTAAAAAAGAAATAGCAAAACGTAATTTTATTGCTGGAATATTTAGAGGAATTGGTATAGGTATAGGAGTTACAATTGTTTCTGCATTAATAATTTATCTTTTACAAAAAATTGTTAGATGGAATTTACCTATAATAGGGAAATATATTCATGATATTGTCGATATAGTAAATGGATTAAATAGTAATAAATATTAATTTATTAAAATTTAGATATTAACTAAATAAAAGATATTTTGAGGAGTTCCAACCACATATATGTATTAAAAGCATTCCAAATTTTGGGCAAGCCAAACTTTCCATTGAAAATCTAATATATTCAGATGAGCCGCTTTCATTCAGGCTCAAGCTTATAAATATGTGTATTTTGAATAAATAACGAATACGACCGGAATAGTGTTACAAATTCTTAAACTAAAGTCATAAAGGTCCCCATTTTTGGGTATTGTTGTGACTTTAGTTTTAGAATTTGTTAACGTTATGTAGGGTAGTCGAGGCAATTTATGAAAAATACACATATTTATAAGCTTGCCCATGAACATTCCTCATCTGAATATATAAGATTTTCTAACGTTAAGTTCAGATGCACAAAATTCTCCATTTTTTAATAAATATATGTGGTTGGAACTTTCTACAATATCATCAGATAGTTTTTTCTCAAAACTATTATTAATGAGTTATTGTCGAATTATGTCGAACGATTTTTCTTGATTTTTCCATAAAGATGATGTATAATGTAAATGCAATGAAAATTGTTTATTTCAAAAAATACTAATTTAATTCCACAAAATTTGTATCAAAAAATTTTTAATCAAGTGAGTTGTCACCAAAATACAATTATACAAAAGGAATAGGTAAAAAGAAATATCAAAAAAGCATTGCAAAAAAGAAAAAAATTTTGTATAATAGGAGGTGAGAAAAGTGCCGGATAAATTGTTAGAACTCAAAAATGATTTAGTATTTCAAGAACTATTTGGGAAGCAAAAAAATAGTAAAATCACAAGCCATTTTTTATCATTAATATTAGAAAGAGAAATAAAAGATATCGATTTAGATGCCAATAAAAGGATGTTGGGAAATAGAATAAATGCCAAAACAGGAAGACTAGACATTAGGGCAAAATTCAATGATGGAGAAGATTGTAATATAGAATTACAAGTAATAGAATATGAAAATATGCCAGAAAGAATGTTAGACTACTGGGGAGTAATGTATAGCAACAAAATAAATAGAGGGCAAGGATATGATGTGCTAAAACCATCAATATCAATACTAATAGCAGATTATAAATTATCCCAAACAAAAGAGATTGAAAAATACCATACGATATGGAATCTAAGAGAAAAAGAAAATACAAATATAATATTAACAAAAAATATAGAAATGCATGTGTTAGAAATACCAAAAATCAAAGAAAAAGAAGTAGAAAAAGAAGAATTAGCACAATGGTTAAAAATGATTGAAAATCCGGAAAATAAGGAGGTTGAAAAATTTATGGTAGAAAATAAATATTGGAAACAAGCCAGAGAAGAATTAGCCTATCTAAGCGGAGATGAAGACTTCCAAAGATTAGTGGAAGCAAGAGCAGGATTTTTAATGGACCAAGAGTGTTATAAAAGGCAATCAATAAGACAAGGACTAAAACAAGGATTAGAGCAGGGATTAGAACAGGGATTAAAACAAGGACTAGAACAAGGATTAAAACAAGGAAAGATAGAAGAAAAGAAAGAAATTGCTAAAAAATTATTAAAATTAAAAATGCCAATAGAACAAATAGCAGAAATAACAGAATTAGATTTTCAAGAACTAGAACGATTAAGCAAAGAAATTAATTAAAAACGGAAATACAAAATATTAAAAACCAAATTTAATATTTTGTATTTTTTTTATATAATAGGAAAGTAATAATTTTCTATTATGTAAAAAGCTACAATTGCTAATTATTAATTAATCAAATTACAAAAAATACTTGTAAAATTAAACTATTTAGTGTAAAATAAACACAAAAAGTAAATAATAAAATAGGAGGCAAAAAATAGATGAGAATTGTAACAGATGAAAAAGGCAGAAAAGAATATAAAGAATTTTTAGAAAAACACGAAAGATGCAATTTTCAACAATCACCAGAATGGGCAAAAGTGAAATCAAATTGGATAAATGAAATAGTATTATCAGAAGATGAAAATGGAAAAATAAATGGAGCAGTAAGTATATTAATAAGAAAAATACCTATATTTGGATACATAATGTATTCTTCAAGAGGACCAATATGTGATATACATGATGTACAGGTATTAGGACAATTAACAGATGGAATAAAAGAATTAGCCAAAAAATATAAAGCAATAGTATATAAAGCAGAACCAGATATAGAAAGTAAAGATGAAGAATTCAAAAAAATAGTAACAAATTTAGGATATAGAATAAAAGATGATGCAAAAAACTTTAGAGAAGAAATACAACCAAGATATGTGTTTAGATTAGATATAAAAGGAAAAACAGAAGAAGAAATATTTGCAGGATTTCATTCTAAAACAAGATATAATGTGCGTTTAGCTACAAAAAAAGGAGTAAAAATAAAAGAAGGAACAAGAGAAGATTTAAAAGACTTCCATAAAATAATGATAGAAACAGGTGCAAGAGATGGGTTTATAATAAGACCATTATCATATTTTGAAAAAATGTATGATGAAATGGCACCAGAACATATGAAATTATTAATGGCGTATTATGAGGACAAGCCAATATCAGGAGTAATACCAATAATGTATGGAAATAAAACATGGTATTTATATGGAGCAAGTAGTAATGAACATAGAAACCTAATGCCAAATTATTTATTACAATGGGAAATGATAAAAATGGCAATAGCAAGAAAAGATGATATATATGATTTCAGAGGAGTATCAGGAGTAGTAGATGAAAATCACCCACAATATGGACTATACAGATTTAAAAAAGGATTTGGAGCAACATTTACTGAATTTGTAGGAGAAATATATATTCCTTTTAAACCATTAACATATTCACTATACAGATTTTCAGAAAAAACTTTTAGAAATTTAAGAGCTATCAAAACTAAGTTCAAAAAATAATTTTTAGTTTTTATTATTAAGGAATATTTATATATTACTATTCCATAGCCAAAACATATTCTGGGTCTTCGTTGGGGGCTTGGCCTTATTCCATAGTAATATATAAATATTTAAAATAAAAAAGGAGAAAATATGAAAGCACTAGTAGTTGAAAGAAAAAACATAAAACATAATTTAAAAATAATCAGAGAAATAATAGACAAACAAGATAAAGATGATAATGGTAATAAGGTAAAAATAATAGCTGTAGTAAAAGGAAATGGATATGGTCTAGGATTAGTAGAATATACTAAATATTTAATAGAAAATGGAATAAACTTTTTTGCAGTAGCAACTGTAGAAGAAGCTTTAAAATTAAGAGAAAATGGAATTAAAGAAGATATATTAATGCTTTCATCAACATCAGTAAAAAATGATTTAGAAATGTTAATAAAAAATGAAATAATAGTAACAATAGGTTCAAAACAAGCAGGAGATGCAGTAGAAGAAATTGCAAAAAAAATGCAGAAAAAAGTAAGAGTACATTTAAAAATAGATACAGGATTTGGAAGATATGGATTTATATATAGTAAAAGAGATGAAATGGTGGAAGAAATAAAAAAATGGGAAAACATAAAAATAGAAGGAACATTTTCACATTTTTCGATAGCATTTTATGGTGATGGAAAAGAATCACGAGAGCAATTTATAAGATTTACACAATGTATAGAAGTATTAAAAATGAATGATATAGAACCAGGAATGTTACATATGTGTAATTCATCAGCATTTTTGAGATTTAAAGATATGCATTTAAATGCAGTAAGAATAGGTTCAGCAATATTAGGAAGATTATCAATACCGAATGTATGGGGATTTAAAAAAGTAGGATATTTAAAATCAAATGTAGCAGAAATAAAAATCTTACCAGAAGGTTATAATATAGGATATTCAAACTCATATACAACAAAAAAAGAAACAAAAGTAGCAATAGTACCATGTGGATATGCAGATGGATTTAATGTAAAAGTAGATAAAGACATGTTTAGACCAATAGATAAAATTAGATATGTAGTAAGAGACATAAAAAACATATTTAAAAAAGAAGCATTGTATGTAAAAATAAATGGCGAAAGATGTAAAGTGTTAGGAAGATTAGGAATGTATCATGTAACTGTAGACATAACAGATAAAAATATAAAAATAAATGACGAAGTAGAATTTGAAGTAAGTCCAATGTTTGTTGATAGTAATATAATAAGAGATTACATTTAAAGGAGAGGAAAAACAAAAATGGAAGAAAATAAAACAAAAAATATAAATTTTTTCAAAAAATTATGGTATTCAATAACTAAATTTGAAAAATATCCAGAAATGGCAGCAGAAGGAATAAGAAGTGCAATTAAATACTTAATAATAATATCATTTATTGTTTCTATATTTATTTCAATAGGTTCAACAATAGAAATGCATAAAGTAATAGGAGAATTAGCAAATTATATAAATAACAATATACCAGATTTTACATATGCAGATGGAAAAATATCAGCAGAAATGCAAGAACCAATGGTAATAACAGAAGTAAATGACTCAACTATAGACCAAATAGTAATAGATTCAAATGCTGAAACAGAAGAAGCTAAAAACACTTCAAAAACAGAACATGAAATTATAGGAAATACAATTTTCTTTTTTAAAAATCAAGTAGTATTAGTAGCAAGAGCAGAAAATGGACAAGTAAATGAACAACCATACACATATCAAGATTTTATAAAAAGTTATACACAAGAAGATATAAAAGAATTTAATAAACAAGAGTTAGTAAATTATATGACAAGTTCTGGTATGAATTCATATTATATTAGATATGTAATCGCAATAGTTGTAAATTTATTATTAGTAAATGTAATGGTAGCATTATTAGATACATTACAATTAGCAATATTAGGATGGATAACAACTATAGTAGCAAGAATTAAAATGAAATTTGTTGCAATATACAATATGTCAATATATGCATTAACATTATCAATGATACTAAATATAGTATATATAATAATAAATTATTTTGTAGACTTTACAATAGAGTATTTCCAAATAGCATATATAGCAATTGCATATATATATCTTGCAGCATCAATATTTATTTTAAAAGATGATTTCATGAAAAGACAAGAAGAAGTAGAAAAAATTAAACAAGAACAAATAAAAGTAAGAGAAGAAATAAGAAAACAAGAAGAAGAGAAAAAAGATAAAGAAGAACCAAAAGAAGAGAAACCTAAAAAGAAAAAAGAAGAAGAACCAAAAGGTGAAACACCAGATGGTTCTGAAGCTTAATAAAACAGGAGGAAATTTAGAAAATGAAAAAAGATAATGACAAAAATAAGAATAAGAAAAAGATAAAAACTCTCTTAAATGTAATGTATACATTAATATTACTTATATTAATAGGTGTAATGATATTTATAATATATAAAATACAAAAAGAAGGCAATTCAGAAGAAAACAAATTAACATATACACAATTGTTAAATGAAATACAAAATGGAAATGTAGAAAAAATAGAAATGACAGTTGGAAGTACAAACTTAAAAGTAAAAATAAAAGATGTAGAAAAAGAAAAAACAGCAATAATACCAAGTACACAAGTATTTATGGAATTAGTACAAGCAAAAGTATTAGAAAATAATAATATACAACTAGAAACAAAAACACCAAGTTTTTGGGCACAACTACCATCATATATAATATCATTTTTACCAACAGCAATAATGCTTGCATTGATAATAATGTTATTTAAAATGCAAGGAATTGGAGAAAAAGGAGAAATATATGATGATACAGAAAGAAAGACAAAAGTAACATTTGATGACATTGCAGGACTTGATGAAGAAAAAGAAGAATTAATCGAAATAGTAGAATTTTTGAAAAAACCAAAAAAATTCACAGAAATGGGAGCAAAAATTCCAAAAGGAGTTCTACTATATGGAAAACCTGGAACAGGAAAAACACTAATAGCAAAAGCAATTGCAGGAGAAGCAGATGTACCATTTATATCAATGAGTGGCTCAGAATTTATAGAAATGTTTGCAGGTTTAGGAGCATCAAGAGTAAGAAAACTATTTGATAAAGCAAGAAGATTAGCACCATGTATAGTATTTATAGATGAAATAGATGCAATAGGTTCAAGAAGATCATCAAATAATGGCGCAGAATCAGAAAACAATCAAACATTAAATCAATTATTAGTAGAAATGGATGGATTTTCATCAGAAGAAACAATAATAGTATTAGCTGCGACAAATAGACCAGAAATGTTAGATAAGGCATTATTAAGACCAGGAAGATTTGATAGACAAATAACAATACCACCACCAGATTTACCAGGAAGAGAAGCAATACTAAAAATACATGCAAAAGATAAAAAACTTGCAGAAGATGTATCATTATATAGTATAGCAGAAGATACAGCAGGATTTACAGGAGCAGAACTTGCAAATATCTTAAATGAAGCAGCAATAATAGCAACTAAAAATGAACATGAAGTAATAACAAATGCAGATTTAGATGAAGCAGTAAAAAAAGTGACAGTAGGATTAGAAAAAACAAGTAGAAAAATATCAGAAAAAGATAAAAAGTTAACAGCATATCATGAAGCAGGACATGCAATAGTAAGTCAATTCTTACCAACACAAACATCAGTAAAAGAAGTATCAATAATACCAAGAGGTATGGCTGGTGGATATACAATGTATAAATCAGATGAAGATAAATACTATATTTCAAAAACAGAAATGGAAGAAAAACTAATTGCATTACTAGGTGGTAGAGCAGCAGAAAAATTAGTATTAAATGATATATCAACAGGAGCAAGTAATGATATAGAAGTGGCAACTAAAATTGCAAAAGACATGATAACAGTATATGGAATGAGTGATGTAATAGGTCCAATATCATTAAAAGATAATGATGGACAACTAGAATATCAAATGTTTGGTGATGATATGCAAGATGCTATAGGAAAAGAAGTAAAAAGATTAATAGATGTTGCATATAAAGATGCACAAGAAATATTAAAACAAAATATGGAAACATTACATGCAATAGCATCAGAATTAATAGCAAAAGAAAAAATTAATGAACAAGAATTTAATAAATTCTTTAATAATTAAAAAGAAAAGAGGAGATAAAATGGGAAGTTTTGCTAACTACATTTTAAATGAAAAAGATTTAATATCGAAAATAGAAATAATCTATTTTTTATCAAAAAGATTAGAAATAAATTTTGATAAATCAATAATATTTAAAACAGAAATAGCAAGAATGTTCTTAAAATATACAAAAGCAAAATTAGATAATAATTTGGTATTAACAGCGAGTCTATTATGTAATTGTAAAAAAGTAGATGATGCACAAAAAATAGGAAAACTAAAAACATATGCACAAGAAGGAGCAGAATACCTAAAAACATTAGGATTTGATGAAAGATTTTGTAAAATATGTGAAGGAGTAAATAGATATAGTGGAATAAATCCAAGAGAGCCAGAAAGTGATGTTTTAGAATTGGCAGACCAATTCGGAGGTATGTTAATAGATAGACCAGAAAGAGTTGGATTTGCACCAGATGAAGCATTAGTTTTACTAGAACATAGAAATTTAAAATCAGAATATAATAGATATTTAGAGATATTTAGAGGATTTGTAGAGCAAATGGAAAAAGTCCAAATACAAGGTGCAGTAAATACAACAGTATTTGCGAGATTACAAAAATTAATAAGAGAATCAAAAGATGTACCAGAATTTGTGAAGAAAATATCAATGGATTATATGGAAAATGTTGACCAGAAATTAGACAATTTAGAAGAAGAACGAAAAAAAGATTTAAAATCAATGTTTACTAGTGAAACAGAAGAAAAAATCTTAAATCATATAAAAATGTAGCAATTTAGGAGGAAAAAATGTACGAAGTATTTGCAGATTTACATGTACACATAGGAAGAAGTGAAAATGGAAAACCAATAAAAATAACAGCAGCACGAAGTTTAAATTTTGCTAATATAGCTAAAGAATGTGCTGATAGAAAAGGAATAAATATAGTAGGAATAATAGATTGTGCATCACCATATGTAATCGAAGATATAGAAAATTTCCTAAAAACAGGAGATGCATATGAATTAGAAGATGGAGGAATAATCTATAAAGATAAAGTATGTATACTTCTTGGAAGTGAAGTAGAAACATCAGAAAAAGGAAGAAATGGAAAATGTGGAAGTGCACATAATGTATGCTTTTTTCCACATTTAAAAGATATAAAAGGATTTTCAGAAGAAATGAGTACACATATAAAAAATATAACATTAAGTACTCAAAGGTCAAATGTGTCAGGATATGAATTAATAGATATTGTAGAAAAATATAATGGAATTCTAATTCCTGCACATATATTTACACCATTTAAAAGTTATTATGGAAATTGTACTGATAGAATAAAAGATATATTTAAAGAAAAATATGAAAAAATATTTGCAGTTGAACTAGGTCTAAGTTCTGATACATTTTTAGCTGATATGCTCTCAGAATTAGAAGATAAAACTTTTGTAACAAATTCAGATGCACATTCTCTTCCTAAAATTGCAAGAGAATATAATAAAATGTTAGTACAAGATATAAGTTTTAAAGAAGTAGTTAAAGCTTTAAAAAATGAAGATGGTAGAAAAATATTAGCAAATTATGGACTAGACCCAAAACTTGGAAAATATCATAGAACGCATTGTGATAATTGTGATAGTACAATTGAAACAAAAGAACCAGTAGAAGTTTGTCCTAAATGTGGTAGTGATAAGGTAACTTTTGGAGTTTTTGATAGAATTGAATTAATAAAAGATAAGGAAACTACTAAAAGTCCAGAAAACAGACCACCATATATATATCAAATCCCTTTAACATTCATTCCAGGTGTTGGAGGTAAAACTATAGAAAAATTATTAGATACTTTTGATACTGAAATGAATATTTTACATAAATTATCAGAAGATGATATTGAAGCAATTGTTGGAGAAAAAGTTGCAAAAAACATAGTTAATGCACGTGAAGGAAACATGAAGGTTGAAGCAGGCGGTGGAGGAAACTACGGAAAAGTAACTGCATCTTAAAATGATAATGATAAGTTCTAAAAATCTCTTTATTGAATAGACATTATGTATAAGTTTATTTAATAAGGAGATTTTAAATATGCGAAAGAGAAAAAACGAAATTTTTAGTGCAATAAAAGAAAATATACAAAATAATCTAAAAGCTTATATAGTAATATGTGTAATATTTGCTGTAGGAATATTTTTAGGTGTAATGATAGTAAATCAAACTGAAGATAAAAGTCAAATAGAAAATTATATAAATACATATATAGATGAAACTAAATTAATAGAAAATGGAGACTATTTACATGAATTACAAAATGATATAAAAGATAATATAATATTAGTATTTTCATTATGGTTTGCAGGAACTACAATAATAGGAATACCAATAGTTTTTGGAATAATATTATTTAGAGGATTTTGCTTAGGATATACAATAGCCTCATGTGTATTTGTTCTAGGAAGACTTAAGGGAATAATGTTTATACTTATGACAATATTTTTACAAAATATAATATTTATTCCAGCAATTATAATGTTAGGAGTAAGTAGTATAAAATTATACACATCAATAATAAAAGATAGAAGAAAAGAAAACATAAAATTATCAATAATAAAACATTGTATAATATCAATAATTATATTATTAGCATTAATAGTTTCATCAATTATAAAAGTAGAAATATCCTATAGAATGGTTGTAAATTTAATAAAATATTTTTAAAAAATATGTAAAATCTATTTACATTTTGGTAAAAGTTTGATATAACATAATAAGTATATCAGTTATGTAAAATCATTGATATTATAACAATTAAAAATAATATAGGTGGGGGAAAAAATGGAAGAACAATTAAACTTATTTTTTGGATTTTTGGAAAATGACAAGAAGGTATCAAACAATACCCTTCAATCATATAGAAGAGACTTAAAGCAATTTGAAAAATACATAGCAGAAAATGGAAAAGACTATAGTAAAGTAACAGACGAAGAAATCAAAACATATATCAAATATATGCAAGAAATAGGTAAAAAACCATCAACAATATCAAGAGGATTAGCTTCAATTAGGTCATTTTATCAATATGAAGTAAAAAACAAAAAAGTAGAAAATGACCCAACAGAAGGAATTCAGTCACCTAAAATAGAAAAAAGAGTACCAAGTGTACTAACTTCAAATGAAGTAGCATTACTGTTAGAACAACCTAAAGATGTTGACCTAAAAGGAATTAGAGATAAAGCAATGTTAGAATTTGCTTATGCAACAGGAATGAGAGTAACAGAAATAATATCATTAAATATAGATGACATAAATTTAGAACAAGGTTATGCAAGATGTACAAATGGAAAAAAATCAAGAACAATTCCATTAGGAAATATGTCATTAAAAGCATTAAAAGAATATATTTTAAATGCAAGAAATATAATGATTAAAGATGAAAATGAAAAAGCATTGTTTGTTAATGTAAATGGTCAAAGACTAACAAGACAAGGGTTCTGGAAAATAATAAAATATTACAAGGAACAAGCCCATATAGAAAAAGATATTACACCACATGTTTTAAGACATTCATTTGCAACACATTTATTACAAAATGGAGCAGATTTAAAATCAATTCAAACAATGTTAGGACATTCAGATATTTTATCTACTCAAATTTATATGCAATTTCAAGATGAAACAATAAAAAATATTTATAAAAAAGCTCATCCAAGAGCATAAAAAAATTAGGGATAGTTCTGTTTAGAATGGGAACTGTCCTTTTTTGGTACATTTTATAATAAATATTAAAAAGTTTATATATTACTATTCCATAGCCAAAACATATTCTGGGTCTTCGTCGGGGGTCTTGGCTTTATTTCATAGTAATATATAAACTTTTTATTTTAATGTATAATAAATGAGTTAAAAATGATTGTTACATTTCTATTTCATTAATTAATTAAATTAATGATTTTAATATAACAAAAAATATTTATAAAATCAAGATATTTAGAAAAAGTTTTTTAGAATGAAAAGATGGAATAAAAATAAAAACACTGATAATGCTTGACATGTAAAAAAATTTAATATCATTAATTTAATTACTTAATGAAGTAATTGCATTTATAAAAAACTTAAGATATAAAATAAAAAATACAAGGAGGAAGATTATGAAAATAAACGAAAGAGGAATAACATTAATTGCATTAGTAGTAACAATAGTTGTACTATTAATTTTGGCTGGAGTAAGTATAAGTATGCTGACAGGAGAAAACGGAATAATAACACAAACGGTCAATGCTAAAGAGGCAACAGAACAAGCAAGAGTAGAAGAGTTAGTAGATTTAGCAATAAATAGTTTAATTGGAGAAAACATGGGGAGTACAAATGGAATAACACCAGAAATGGTAGCAAATGAAGTAAATGAAATGGAAAGCCGAAATGATGTATATGCTGAAGAAAATATATTTCCAACAAAAATAATATTTCCAGAGGAAAAAAGAGAAGTACAAGTAGATTTAACACAAAAAGAAGATTCAAATAAAATTTATAGTGAAGATATAGAAGAAAGTCAAATAGCACCAACAGAGATATTTGATTATGAAATAATAAGTGAAGCTGAAGTAGGTGCAATTAATTTAAGTAATTTACCAACAAAAGAAGTAAGAATTACAAGGATAAAACCAGAATACTGTAATTATGGAGGATATAATCCTGATACAGGAAGCTCAATAACAGATACAAATTATGAAATAACATTAAAAGATGGAACGAAAATAGAAGATTTATTAATAATTCCATATCAAGTAGAAGGTAAGTATGTAGAAAATGGAATAGAAGAGGAAATATATAAAATAACAGAAGTAAATATTGGAGTATACTGGAATGATGGACAATATAATGGATATGGAATACCAAATAATATAAAAAAAATAATATATCCTAATACTGTAAGAAAAATAGAAGGTAATAGTGTTCAATGGGATAGAACCACTAGTATTTCTCAAATAATATTGCCAGATAATTTGAAAGAAATAGGGAAAAATGCAATTGGTGGCTATAAAAACTTGATAAGTTTAAAAATACCAAATAGTGTAACTAAAATAGGAGAAAATGCATTTTCAGGATGTAGCATATTAACAAATATAGAAATACCAAATGGTATAACAAGTATAGAATTAGGAACATTTAAGTACTGTACAAAGTTAACAGTTATAACAATACCAAATAGTGTAATAAATATAGAAAGATTTGCATTTAATGAATGTAATAATTTAACAACAGTGAACTATTTAGGAACAAAAACACAATGGGAACAAATAGTGATAGATAGTTTTAATGAAGATTTAACAAATGCCACAATACATTGTATAGATGGAGATATAAATCCATAAAAAAATTTATAAAACGTCTTAAGCACGAAGAAAAATAAAAAAACATGTGTAAGTTCTATTTGAGAATAGAACTTACACATGTTTTTAACGGTTTGAAAAAATACCAGTAATTTCTGCAAAATATAAAGTATGATAATCTTTATTAGGGTAATTTTTTTCGTCTAAAGAAGGAACAATAAAACAGTCTGGTTTTAATTCTTGCTTATATAAATTTTTACAAATAATAACTAAAGAAGCTTCTTCAAAAGTTGGAACATTATTTATATGAGTAATTTTTAAATTAGAATTTGCTATTTTATCTTCATTTCTACCAGAAACTTTACCTAAATATCCTAGAGTACTTTTATATTGTTCATCAAAAAAACTTAAAGAAAATTCATTAGAGGAATCCACAAATTCTTTTGTATATCGTTGTGGTCTTAATACAATAAATGCAACATTTTTATTCCATAATACTCCAAATCCTCCCCAAGAAGCAGTCATAGTATTTACTTTTTCAGAATTTTCTGATGTAACTAACATCCATTCTTTACCTATTTTTTCAAATGGATTAATTTTAAAATCATTAATATTAATTTCTTTCATTTTCATACCTCCAATTTTATATATTATATCCTTTTTATAAAAAAATGAAAACAATTTTTGAAAATGTTTGACAAATTTGTTTTATATGATATAATAAAAATAGGAAAAGGAGAAACCACAAAGTGGTTTGCCAATTTGATATGTAAAAACACATCGTACTGGTCATGCACAGATGTGTTTTTATTTTTTATTTTTGTTTGCTAATAATTACAACTATTGCTATAATTAAGGCAAACGTAATAGTAGTTACTGATACTAGACCAGTAAAAAGTAGTTTTATTATTAATAGTAAAGCTTCAACTTCTACCATACGCATCACCTCCTCTTTTGTAGGAGGCAAACCACATCTGTTTATTCTCTTTTTCCTATGGAATGGATTATAATATAAAATTTAAAATTTGTCTAGCGAACAAGACTATTTTTTTAAAGAATTTTATTGCAATAATTATTAAAAAAATATATAATAAAGGCATTGAAAGGATAAAGAAAAATGAAGAAAAAAGTATTATTCATATCAAGTACAGGTGGACACTTTAATGAATTATTGCAATTAAGTCCATTATTTGAAAAATATGATTATCATATAATAACAGAAAAAGATGAAACAACAAAAGGATTAAAAGAAAAATATGGAGATAGAATTTCATATCTGCCATATGGAACAAGGCAAAAATTACTTAGATATATATTTGTATATACTTATTTGTGTATAAAAACAATATTTTTATTTATAAAAATAAGACCAAAGTATATTGTAACAACAGGAACACACACAGCAGGACCAATGTGTTATTTAGGAAAAATATTTGGAAGTAAAATAATATATATAGAAACAATTGCAAATAAAAACAGAAAAACAGCAACAGGAAGACTGATATATCCAATAGCAGATTTATTTATTGTACAATGGGAAGATATGTTAAAATTATATCCTAAAGCAAAATATGGAGGTGTAATATATTAATGATACTAGTATTATTAGGAACTCAAAACAATAGTTTTCATAGATTGCTAGAAGAAATACAAAAAAATATTGATAATGAAAACATACAAGAAGAAGTAGTTGTACAAAAAGGATACACAAAATTTGAAAGTAAAGATATGACAATATATGACGAATTGCCAATAGAAAAATTCAATGAATTAATAGAAAAAGCAGATTTAGTAATAACACATGGAGGAGTAGGGTCAATAATAAATTCAATAACAAGAGGAAAAAAAGTAATAGCAGTTCCTAGATTAAAAAAATATAATGAACATGTAAATGACCATCAGTTGGACATAATCCAAACTTTTGACGAAATGGGATATATAATAGGAATACAAGAAGTACAACAATTAGGAGAGGCAATAAAAAAAGTCAAAGAATTTAAACCAAAAGAATATATAAAAAACACAGGAAATATAATAAAGATTATAGAAGATTTTATAGATAACAATTAAAGAACCGTTATAGGTTCTTTTTTAAAATTTCACAAAAAATTTACAAAAAGCGAAAAAAGAAGAAAAGACGAGATAAGAGCAAGAAAAAGATAAAAAAAGACAGAATTCAATAAAAAAATTGTCTAATTACTATTGCAAAAAAACAACATTATTGATATGATAAGAATGAATGACAATAAGTAAAAAAGCAAGAAAAAAATGCCAAAAATGGATATTGAAAGTAAGAGAGAGGAAACTTAAAATGATAGAATTTAAAAATGTAAACAAAAGATATGAAACAGGAACAGAAGCAGTAAAAAATGCTAGTTTCAAAATAGAAAAAGGAGAATTTGCATTTTTAGTAGGAACATCAGGAAGTGGTAAATCAACACTAATAAAATTGATTTTAAAAGAAGAAGAGCCAACATCAGGAAACATAATAATAAATGGAAAAGATACAACATTTTTAAAACCAAATAGAATCCCATATTTACGTAGAAGTATGGGAATAGTATTTCAGGACTTTAGATTATTACCAGATAAAACAATATATGAAAATGTAGCATTTGCAATGTACATAGTAAAAGCCACACCAAGACATATACGTAGACAAGTACCAATGGTATTATCATTAGTAGGACTAAGTGGAAAAGCAAAAATGTATCCAAATGAATTATCAGGAGGAGAGCAACAAAGAGTAGCACTTGCAAGAGCATTAGTAAATAATCCATCAATGATAATAGCAGATGAGCCAACAGGAAACTTAGACCCAGACACAGCATGGGATATAATGAATTTATTAAATGAAATAAACATGAGAGGAACAACAGTAGTAGTCGCAACACACGCCAAAGAAATAGTAGACCAAATGAGAAAAAGAGTAATACACATAGAAAAAGGCGTAATAGTAAAAGATGATAAAAAAGGTGGTTATAACTGTGAGATTTAATGTAATGAGTTATTTAATAGGAGAAGGATTTAGTAACCTATTCAAAAATAAAAAATCAACAATGTCAGCATTAATGATAATGTGTGCAACAATGCTAATATTTGGATTATTTTTTGTAATAGGAGAAAATATAAATGCATTTGTAGAAAATGTTGCAGATGCACAAGAAATGAGAGTGTTTTTAACAAAAGATGCAACAGAAAGTCAAATAGAACAAGTAGGAAATGAAATACTTGCAATAGATGGAGTAAAAGATGCCAAATACATTTCAAAAGAAGAAGGATTAGAATCAATGAGAGATGTATTAGGAGATGAATTAATAGAAGGATATACAGAAAGAAATATATTGCCACCAGCATATGATGTAACACTAACAGACTTAGAATTAAATCAAGAAGTACAAGAAAGTATATTACAAATAGAAAATGTAGATGAAATAAGAGCAAGTAATCAAGTAGTAGAACAAATAATAAGACTAGCAAGAGGAATAAGAATAGTAACAGGTGCAATATTAGTATTATTAATAGTAATATCAACAGCAATAATAGCAAATACAATAAAATTAACAGTACATGCAAGAAGAAAAGAAATATCAATAATGAAATATGTAGGAGCAACAAATAGTTTTATAAGATGGCCATTTGTAATAGAAGGAATTGTTATAGGAATAGTAGCAGGACTAATATCTGTAGGTCTAATAGGAATAGCATATACATATGTAGCAAACCAAATGACAAGTTCAGCATTTATGACAATGTTACAATGGCAAATGTTACAATTTAGTGACATGTTTAGTTTAATACTAACAGTATATTTAGCATTAGGAATAGGAATAGGAGTAGTAGGAAGTAGTATATCAATGAGAAAATACTTAGAAGTATAATAAGAAAGGCAAGGTAAAAATATGCGCAAACTTATAATAACAAGCTTTATATTATTTGTAGTAATAATAAGCATATGTATTTGCGCATTTGCTGAAGATATTACAGGATTACAAACAGAATCAAATGAATTAACTGAACAAATAAATGAAGCAAATAATCAATTAAAAGCAGTACAAGATAAATTATCAAAAGAAATGGAAGAACTTCAACAATTAGATGAGCAAATAGCACAATCACAAATAGAATATGACAATATAAATACACAAGTTGAAGACTTAATGAAGCAAATTGAAGAAAATGAAGAAAAATTAGACAAAACACAAAAAGAATTTGATAATTTACAATCATTATTAGATGAAAGATTATTAGCAACATATAAAACACCAAGATTAGGATATTTACAAACAATATTAACAGCAGATAGTATAACAGATATGTTATCAAAATACTACAATTTAAAACAACTAATGGAATATGACCAAAAACTAATAGAAACAGTAAAACAACAAAAACAAGAAATAGAAACAACAAAACAAATATTAGCAGACAAAAAGAAACAAGTAGTAGCAGATAAACAAACACAACAAAAGAAAGCACAAGTATTATCAAATACGAAAAAAACAAGAGAATATTATTTAAGTAAATTAACAGATGAAGAAAGACAATTACAATCAAAAATAGATGAATACAATTTACAAGTTGCAGGAATAGAAGCAGAAATAAAAATGTTAGCATTAAACAGTATAAGTTCAGACTACATAGGAGGAGCAATGTTATGGCCTGTTCCAGGACATACAAAATTAACATCTTTATATGGAATGAGAGTACATCCAATAACAGGTGCATATAAATTACATACAGGAATAGATATAAGTGCACCATTAGGAACAAGTTTTATAGCAGCAGCAAATGGAATAGTTACAAAAGCAACATATAATACAGCATATGGTAATATGGTAATAATAGACCATGGAGGAGGAGTACAAACACTATATGCACATGGAGACCAAATATTAGTACAATTAGGTCAAACAGTAAGTGCAGGAACAGAAGTACTAAAAGTAGGTTCAACAGGATATTCAACAGGACCACATGCACATTTTGAAATAAGGATAAATGGACAAACAGTAAACCCATTAAATTATTTACTAGATTTATCAAAAGATGAAAATACAAATAATACAGAAGAAAACACAGAACAAACACCAGAAAATGTGAACACAACAAATGAATAAAAATAAACTATATTAGGAGGAAAATAAAATGAAGAAAACATTAGCTAAAATATTAGGAATACTAATATCAATAATGTTACTTATGCAAAGTGGAAATGTGTTAGCATTATCAGAAAAGGAACAATTAGAAAATCAACAATCTCAAATCAATGATGAATTAGAAGAAATAAAGAAAAAACAAGAAGAAGTAGAAGCACAAAAATCAGAAACTATGAAACAAGTAGAAAGTTTAATAGGAAAAATATCTCAAACAGAAACAGAAATAGATGCATTAGAAAGTAAAGCAAGAGATTTACAAGCACAAATAAAATCAAAAGAAAGAGACATAGAACAAAAAGAAATTGAATATAATGAACAAATGGATTTATTAGATGCAAGAATAATAGCAATGTATGAAAGTGGGGATACGTCATATTTAGAAGTATTATTAACATCATCAAGTATAACTGATTTTCTATCAAAATATTATTATGCTTCAGAATTAGTAGATTATGATAAACAATTAATAGAAGAAACAAAACAACAAAAGATTGATATAGAAAATCAAAAACAACAATTAGAAGCAGATAAACAAGAATTAGATACATCACTTGCACAAGCAGAACAAAAAAGAATTGAATTAAATTCATTAAAAAGTGATAAAGAAGAAGAAGCAGAAAAACTAACAGCAGAAGAAAAAGAACTACAAAAAGAGATAGAAGAATTAGAAGCTGCAAATAGACAAATATCAAATGCAATAAGAGAAGCAGAAATAAAATATCAACAACAATTAGAAGATTTAAAAAATAATGGAGATACATCATTAGGCTCAGGATATTTTATAAGACCAGTATCATCAGGATATATATCAGCAAATGGATATTACCCATCAAGTGGTAAATTCCATGGAGCAATAGATTATGCTGTTTCAACAGGAACAGTTGTAAAAGCTGCTGCAGATGGAGTAGTAATGACAACAGCAAATCTATCAACAAGTTATGGTACTTATGTTGTAATAAGACACGCAAATGGATTACAATCATATTATGCACATGGTACACGTGGCTCAATAGTAGTAAAACCAGGACAGACAGTAAAACAAGGAGAAAAAATCATGTTAAGTGGAAATACTGGAAACTCACAAGGACCACACTTACATTTTGAAGTAAGAAAATCACCATATAATTATAGTTATGGTGCAAAAGCATATGGAGACGACTCAAGAGTAGACCCAAATAATTATATGTAAAATAAATAAAAAATCAAAAGAGAGGCAAAACAATGGAAGAAGAAAAAATTTTAAAAAGACAAAGAATTTATAAGTCAATTATGCTAGTTGCATTAACAGCATTTATAACATGTATAATAACAACAGCATGTCTTGTAGAAAAATATGATATAGGAAATGGTACAGGAGTTTTATCTTCTTTAATAGGAAGTACAAATGATGATAAAATAACAGAAGCATTATCAAATATTGAGAATTTAATTGAAAAATATTATTTATATGATATAGATGAACAAAAAGCAATAGATGGTGCAATATCAGGATATGTGGATTCATTAGGAGATGAATATACTGAATACATACCAGCATCAGAAATGAAAGAATATACAGAAACAATTATGGGGAATTTTGTTGGTATAGGAATATATATGGTTCAAAATACAGAAAAAAATGTAATTGAAGTATTAGCACCAATAAAAGAAAGTCCAGCAGAAAAAGCAGGAATACTTCCAGGAGATATAATAAAAAGTGTAAATGGAGTACAATATACAGGTGAACAGATGACAGAAGCATCAAATAATATAAAAGGAGAAGAAGGTTCAAAAGTAAAATTAGAAATTCTTAGAGGAGAAGAAACATTAAATTTTGAAATAGAAAGAAAGAAAATAAATACAAATCCTGTAGTTTCAGAAAAAATAGAAGCTCAAACAGCACAATTAGAAGGAAATATTGGATATCTTGAAATTTCAAGTTTTGATGAAGGAACAGCAGAAGATTTCAAAACAAAATTTGAACAGCTAAAATCAGAAGGAATAACATCATTAATAATAGATTTAAGAAATAATGGTGGTGGAATAGTAGATGAAGCACTAGCAATTGCAGATTATATAGTACCAAAAGGAAAAGATTTATTAATAACAGTAGATAAAGATGGTAATGAAGAAATAGAAAAATCAGAAAATGACCCAATAATAGATATGCCAATAGTTGTATTAGTAAATGAAAATACAGCAAGTGCATCAGAAATATTAGCAGGAGCATTAAAAGACTTAGATGAAGCAACAATCGTTGGAACAAAAACATATGGAAAAGGTGTAATACAACAAGTATTATCATTACGTACAGGAGCAGGTCTAAAAGTAACTGTAGAAGAATATTATACACCAAATAGAACCAAAATAAATAAAGTTGGAATTGAACCTGATGAAGTTGTAGAATTACCAGAAACAGTTAAAAATCCATTATTAGTAACAAAAGAAGAAGATACACAATTACAAAAAGCAATAGAAATATTAAAATAAGGAGAGAGCTATGAATTTAGCAAATAAATTAACAATATTCAGAATAATACTAGTACCAATTATGGCAATAATACCATATCTAAATTTACAAGGAGATTTTTTCGGATTACCATATACATATTTTTGGATGCTACTAATTTTTATAGTAGCATCAATAACTGATAAATTAGATGGATATATAGCACGTTCAAGAAATCAAATAACAACATTTGGAAAATTTTTGGATCCATTAGCAGATAAAATATTAGTTTTAACTGCTATGGTGTTATTAGTTGAATTAGATAAAATTCCAGCATGGATACCAATTATTGTGCTAGCAAGAGAATTTTTAGTATCAGGATATAGATTATTAGCAGTAGAAAAGGGTGGAAAAGTAATAGCTGCATCAATTTGGGGTAAATTAAAAACAGTAACACAAATGATTGCTATTATATTAATAATGTTTGACTCAAATTCATTTGGAATATGTTTTAATGGCACATTGACAGGAGTTGATTTAATAATAAATATTGCATCAACAGGATTACTTATAATTTCTACAATTGCAACAATATTTTCAGGATATGATTATATGAAAAATGGCAAGGAATTTTTAAAGGATTAGTATTTATAATTATAAATTAATATTAACAAAAATTATATATAACTATCTCATAGCAAAAACATATTCTGGGTCTTCGCTTTATTCAATAGTTATATATAATTTTTGTTATAAAAAAATAAAAAAATATATAAATGGTAAAATTAAATTACCGTTTTAAGATAAATAAAAAGACACATAATTAAAACTTATGATACAATGTTGGT
>CALXJU010000022.1 GCA_944388705.1 uncultured Clostridia bacterium | reverse complement strand
AAAATATTAGCACTAAATATAAAAATTTTAGTGCTAATAAATAAAATTTTTTAAGACATTTTCAAAAATGATTGACAAGCTTTTACCATTTTTTTAATTATTTTTTTCATTCTATTTTTTACTTGTAGAACCGAAACCTCCTGTCCTTTCTCCATTTGCATTATCATCATCTGCTAATAAATATGGCATAAATATTGCTTGTCCTATGCAGTCACCTTTTTTGATTTCAATATCTTCTTCTTTCATATTATAAAACGCGAACATAAAATGTCCATCATTATCTGGATTGCCATAATAATCTTTATCTATTATGCCTACACTATTAGCCAATACTAATCCTTTTTTTCCTGGGTTAGAACTTCTATTTACTAACATTAAATATTCATTGTCTTTCATATATGCTTTTATTCCTGTTTTTACTAATGTTGGTTTCATTCCTTTTTTGAAACTTGGTATTATTACATCTTCTGCACATTCTACATCATATCCTGCTGAATATTTTGTTTTTCTTTCCGGCAAGTTTATATTTTTATCTTCAAACCCTTTTGCGATTTCAAATCCTCTTACTTTTTCCATTTAATATACTTCCTTTCCTATTTTTCTTTTTCATATTTTTTCATATAAAAAAAAAAAAGTCAAGCGTTTTATTTATAAAAAAAGAATATATAACTATTGAATAAAGTCAAGACTCCCGACGAAGACCCTAGTTATTTTTTGACTATAAAATAGTTATATATTCTTTTTATTTTATATATTTTTTAATATAAATCTGAATTTTTATATGCAATTATTGCAGACATGGAATGTTGTATATCATCAATTCTCATTCTGTTATCTAAACTATGAAAACCATATTTCACTTTATCTGGATTTTCAAAATACATTGCCACTTCTGGTTCTATGTAATATCTATACAAATTCTTTATTGTTCTTTGTATTGATTTTTCGAGTCCACTTATATTAAAATTTTTAACAACCTCATTTTCTGGTATATTCTGTTTCAAATATAAATATGTATTATATGTAGCTAAAAGCAACTCGCTATTTGTTGGACTATACCTTGTAGTACTACTTAGCTTTTCCCTGTTTTCAAAGTAATTATCTAATGCGAATTTTATATATTTATCTTCTTGGTTATATTTAATATATTCACTCATTCCATATGAAATCCAGTGATCTGCATATTTCACGTAATTATTTTCTATAAAAAAATCTATTGCTTTTGTTACCGCTTCATATATATCTTCTCTTGGTAATATTTTATACAATTTCATCAATGAATATATTGCTTCACCATCATAGAATACTGTAATTGTTTTTTCATTTAAAGTTAAATCTAAGTTATAAGAATGATTAAAACTGCCATCATTATTTTGCATACTTAAAATACCATTTGCTATTTTATTACATATATCTATATATTTATTTTCTTTAAATGTATTTTCATATTCAGCAAGCATTAATAATGTTAATGCATCTCCCCCCAGTACAATTTCATCTTCTTCAATCATTTTTATATGATTTAAATTTTCATTATAACTTATCATATAAGTATTTAATAAGTATTCTATTGCTTGCTCGATATGTTTTTTTAACTCATCATTAGAGTTTTCGTTATATGCTAGAATTTGACTCCAAGTAGTTCCTGCGTGTCTTAAAATATTATAATCATTCATCACTTCTGCAGTATTAGTAGTAAAACCATAAATATATTTTCCGTTTTCTTCTTCCATATTTATAAGTCTCTGAGATGCATTTTTAATTATTTCATTTAATTTTGCTTCAGAAACTTCTAATTCTCTTATTTTATATCCATTTTCTTCTTCAAGTTTAATCCATTTTTGATTTTCATAATAATAACTCTCTGTTTTAAACACATATATTTCTTCAGGTACTTTTTCTAGCTTTTCATCTACAAAAAAATTCCTGTTAATTTCTTCTAAATTTAACTTATTATTATTTAACAAGTTATGCGCATTTATCTGTTCTTGTAATATAATGTATTCAAAATTTTCATCAAACGCAATTCCCCAGTTAAAATATTCTGAACCGTATTTTTTTATTTATTTCATCACTTTTTATTTTTTGTATATTCGTTACTTTATCTATTTTTAAATTTGGATATTTTCCATATTGTTTTATTATTTTTTCTTCATTTAGTTCTGTTTTTTCTACAGAGCATGATTTATCATCATTTCTAAATGATACAATTATTATACCTTTATTTTCATTAATTCTGAATAAAATAAAGCTTATTAATGTTATTAATAACATGCTTAAAATTGCTAAGCATGTTATTATAATTTTTCGTTTATTTTTTTTAATTTCCATTTGCATTTACCATCCCTGAACTATTTGCTGAAATTACTTGTTCTCCAGCATTAGTAAAGCTTAAGAATGAGCTTTTTAATGTCTGTGCAGCTGTACTATTTTGATTAGATACTCCTACATATATTAAATCCCCTTCTTTTAATGAAATATCTCCTGTTTTTAGTTTATCATAAATTTGAGTAGTGTATTCAGAATAATATACATTTTCTCCAATCTTCTTGTAATTTGCTTGTGTTGTTTTTTTACCAGGGTTTTCATCTAATATTTGTAATTCCATTTCTATATTATATGTATTTCCAGTAGCTGCTAATCTATTTTCAAAGTCTTGCATTTTTGCATTTGTTAATTTTCCTGTATTTTTGATATCTGTAACAAATTCTTCTACTATTAATTTTACATTTTCCTGTACTACATTATCATTTCTTTCTGTTAATGTTACTAATGGAACTACAAATAGAAATACTGCTGCTACAAATAGTGCTATTATTGTTGAAGTTGAGTTTTGCATATTTACCACATCCTTTCTTTTTTATTCTTCTTCTTTTACTACTAAATTATTAACCTTATATTTGTCTATTATATATCCTAAATCTTTTGCAAACTCTTTTAACATAACATTTTTTATTGATACTTCTTTTCCTATTGTATATTCATCTATTATTTCTTTTAATTGTTCTATATTAGGTATCTCTGATTCAATTTCTTTTGTATATGTATTTGCTCTATTTATTAATTTTTCTTTTATTAGGACTATATCTTCATTACTTGCACATGATATTCTTTGGAACATTTGTCGTGGATCTTGATATTTGAATATTGGAATGTTCATGCACTCTTTATCAAATCTATCATAAAATTTCTCCATCTTCATTGGTATACATCTAAATATTTCATCTGCTTTTTCTTTATACATTCTATCTTTTAATTGTTCATTTAATTTATAAAATCTATTTAATATGTCTTCCATATCTTCTTGAACTTCTTCTATTGCTATTTTTGATAATTCTTTATCTACATCTTCACAATATTTAGAGTGTATTGATGCAGTATTCATTCCCATTATGAATAAACTTTTTAATGTAGGTATATCATATAAAATTAGTTTCTTTCTTGAAAAGTAACTAAAATATGCATATAATTTTACTAAATCTACTAACTCTATTTCACCTTTTTTAATGTTATCTATTATTTCATTTATTACATCTGCAAATTCATCATCTGATATTTTCCAATATTCTTCTGTTAATAATCTTTTATATGCTGGCATCTTTCCTAATCCTGCCGTATTTAAGATTACTTCCATATTTTCTTTGAATATTCTCATATCAAATATTCTTGTCCTAACATAATATTCTATGAATTTGAAAAATCTATATTCTGATTTGAAGTTGTAATAATAGTTATTATCAAATTCTTTTATGTAAAACTGTCTATTGTCCATTAATACTCTTGATGATACTAATATTGCTTTATATTCATCATTATTTTTAATATCTATGAATTTATCTTTTGTTATTTTCCCTGCCTTTATTTCAAATGATATTGCTATTGTAAATATTAACATTGTTTGCATTACTCTATTACTTACATTTGGATAGTTTTTATTTACCATTTCAAATACTTTTTGGAAGTCATTTAATGCATGTTTTAATATTCTTAAATTTCTTGTTCCACTTTTATTAAATGTTGATATTATTAAATTAGTATTTTCTCTTAAAAATCTTATTAAATCTGAGTCTGTTTCATATCTCATTAGCAATCCATTTATTATGTAATCAAATTTTGGAGCATATTCAAATGTTTCTCCTATTAGTTTTTCTTTTATTCTTTCATATTCATTTGCTTTGTCAAATACATATTCTATTTTGTCTCTTATTTTTTCTACCATAGGTTTATCTGTATTTGATAATTCTCCCTGTTTGTCTAACATATATGTTGCTATAAATGTTTTCATCTCTAAATTACTACTTTTTAGCTTTGTTGATAATTCTTTTTCATTACATATTATTATTGTTTTTATGTGATCATGTTCTACGAAGTTATTTATATATCCTAATATGTCTATTACATCTACATTGGCTCTTTCTAGGTCGTCAAAACATAATACTTTATCATCTGTTGAAAAAAATTCTCCATAATTTACTTTATCTTCATTTTGTGCTATTCCAAATAAATTTGCCATATCTATTCCTGTTTTTGCATATTCAGGTATTGCTGTTTGTCCATTTTCATCCATATATTTTCTTAAATTTTTATCCATTAACTGAGTTGTTTCTATAAATATTTTCTTACTTATATCTTCTAAATTTGAAATACCATATAATGACATATATATTGTTGTATATTGTTTTCCATTTAATAGCATCGAGTCTATTTTTTTTCTTATTTTGTTGTTCCAAAAATATGTCTTTCCAGAGCCCCATTCTCCATTTATCATTATTGCATAATCTGTATAATCTGCTCTTACATAATCTAATATGCTTTCTACTAGCTCTTCCATTTTTCCTCCTTTAATCTTTTGCTATTGTTAATATTCCAATATTGTTTTTTTGTATTCCTTTTTCTATTAGTTTTTTTGCACACTCATTTACTGTATTTCCTGTTGTATATATATCATCAAATATAAGTATTTTTTTGTTTTTTATTTTCTGTATATTTTTTGCTTTATATACTTGTTTTACATTTTCTTCTCTTTGTTGTTTATTTAAAGAACTTTGTGGTGCAGTATCTTTTACTTTATATATTATATTTCTTTCTATTTTTAATGGTATCATTTTAGCAATTTCTGTTGCTATTAATTCGCTTTGATTATATCCTCTTTCTATTTGTCTTTTTCGACTTATCGGTACTACTATTATTATATCATATTTTTTCAGTTTTTCAAAATTTTTTTGCTTATTTTCTAAAAAAGATGAAATTGTTTTGTATATAAATGGTTTTTCTTTGAATTTATAAGATAATAATTGGCTTCTTATTAGATTTTTGTATTTAAAAAAATAATGATGTTCTATAAAATTTTTTTCTAGATTTTGAGAATAGTCATCTATATCATATTCAAATTCTTTTTCTAATTTATTTTTGCATCTGTTACATAATGATTTTGTATTAAGTTTTCCACAAATACTGCAAACTTGTGGATATATTAAATTAATTGTTTTTTCTAAAATTGTTATCACTTCTTTCTGTTTACAAGACCTGGCTCATTTAAGCCAGGTCTTGTCATTTTTTACACCACTAATAAATTGTTAATGATGTTTGTTGTTTCTTATTTCATTGTATCCATTTGCCTGTAGCGTCTACATAATAAATAGCTCCATTATTTCTGGTTCTAATATATGTATCAAAAGCTTTAGAGCCATCTGGGAAACCTACTGGTGTTCCAGGTCCTTCGTTATAGTAGTACCAATCCCCAGTACTTGGGTCTTGCCACCAACCAAGATATAAAAATCCATCTGGAGTAAAACGATAGTAATAACCATCAATTTTAAATTCCCCATTCATAAGAGGATTACCTGTACTATCCACATAATAATAACCTTTGGAATTTTTTTGCCATCCATATTTCATGGTTCCATTGGCATTAAAATAATATGTGTGACCATAAACTCCTTGTACAGTTCTTGGTGAAGTATACATTGCACCACTTGAATCAAAGTAATAATATACTTCGTTGATTTTTTGCCAGCCAGTTAACATTACTCCGTCAGCATTAAAGTAATATGTGGGTCCATTAATTGTTGCAAAACAATTACGATACTTATTACCATTTCCATCAAGATAATACCACTGTCCATTATCTTGAATCCACTGATTTTTTAGTATACCACTTGTAGTTGGACCATAGTAGTTGTTTCCACTGCTACTATTGTTATTTCTTCTATCATAAGAAGAATACAACTCATTGTCGCTTTCAACATATTCACTATCATCCATACCTTTTATGCTAGATATTGATTTTACCTTAAAAGAATTATTACCCTTCTTAAGATAATTTATCAAATCTACCTCATTGTCTCTTACAGTGATAGTTTTTCCATTAATGCTCACTTTATAGCCTGTGATTGTATCAGATTCATCTGGTTCTTCCCACCGTGCTATACCATAATTTCTTTTTACCCATCTCACATCATATGGTGCTTCTAATCTTCCAGCAATAGCTCGAATTTCATATTCAATTTTCAAATTGTTACCAGTCCGCCATTTATCAACTCTTTTTACTCCACTAGTGTCTCCATAAATTGTTACACTAGGATTACTACTGAATTGATAACCTTGCTGTGGTTCAATCTCGATTGTGACATCAACCCATTCATCTCCTACTTCATGATTTTCTGGACCTGTCAATACTTTGTATTTTTCCTCCTCTCGAGAAGTAAATTGAACTAGTCCATCCTCATTTAAAACATCAAGTTTTACAGTTCGGACTTCTTGAGTTTCTTCTGCCATTACATTAAAAGAAAATGTATTAGACAGAAATACTACCAGTAATGCTACAATTGTTAATAACCGTTTCATAAGAAACCTCCTTTTTTAAATGTTTTTACAAAATGCTACTCTTTATATTTTACCATTTATATGATTTTATGTCAATTTTTATCAAAAAATTTCGTTAAAATATGTATTGACAAATTTCGACAAGTATAGTAAATTAAATTTGAAAACATTGTAGTTTATAAATAACTTTAATTAAAGTAAG
Organism: uncultured Clostridia bacterium; assembly: GCA_944388705.1. Taxonomy (GTDB): domain Bacteria; phylum Bacillota; class Clostridia; order TANB77; family CAG-508; genus CAG-269. The sequence continues at coordinate 23,920 of CALXJU010000022.1, read as the reverse complement.
GGGAGGATTAAATGACAAATATAACTTGTGACAACGAAATTTTAGTTACTATGTCTCATACACGGGAAATAGCAATTAATGATGTATTACAAGTCAATTTGAAAATGCCAAGAAATATTGGTAATATACAAGTAGTTAAAGTAATATTTAATAGACAAAATGAAAATCCTTGTATTATAAAGGAAATGCATAAAACAAAAGAAGAAGATGATTTTATAGAATACGAAGGAATGGTGAGTTTTGCACCATTTCATAGGTTTGAAAATTATTTCTTCTTTTTTTCATTAACTGTTGATGGAATAGAACTTTTCATTAAAATCAACAGAGATACGAAAAAGCCCTTTATAACAACAGGAGAATCTCCTTATTGGAGGATACTTGTTATTCAAAATGATTTCACTGTGCCGGAATGGTCAAAAAACGCTGTATTTTACCAGCTAATTTTAGACAGATTTTACAAAAGTCCAAATAGGAAATGTGCTAATATTGAAGGAAGGAACTATCGTAAATGGGGAGAAATGCCTGATTGGCAAAGAAACTCAAATGGTGATTTTCACAATAACGATTTTTTTGGAGGAAATTTAAAAGGCGTTGAAGAAAAACTCGATTATTTAAAAAACTTAGGAACAGACGTTGTATATATTTCTCCTATAAATTTCAGCACACTTCGATATGAACATTATGCAGCAACTGACCATACGCAAATTGATCCAGATGCAGGTAACTTTGAGGATTTAGAAAGTCTACATTCAAAAGCAAACCAAAAAGGAATGCATATCATTCTTGATATTGCTTTTAATCACTGTAATATTGATAATCCAATTTTTCAAGATGCTCTGAATAATCCAAATTCGATCTACAAAGATTGGTTTTATATCCATGATGATGGAAGTTATGAATATTGGTATGGTCAATTTAAGGATATGCCAATATTTAATCAATCATCTCCTGGATATCAAAACTATGTGTATGGAGATAATGGTGTAATTGCAAAATATGGACCATATGTAGATGGATTTAGATTGGACTTAGCATCAGAATTGCAGCCATTTTTCTTAGAAGGAATACGAAATAAGACAAGAGCAATTGGTCTCAAACTTATTTTAGGTGAATACTGGCATAAAGCAGATTGCAGAATATTGGGAAAAGGCTTGGATTGTGTTACAAATTATCCATTCACAAATGCTGTTTTAAAATATATAGCTTTTGGTGAGGCTGATACTTTAAAAAATACCGTTTATGAAATTATCGAAAGTTATCCGCAAAATACCCTGGATACTATGTTAAATTCTCTGGATACTCATGATATGATGAGAGTTATAACAATTCTTAGTTTAAAATGTGTACGGAGAGGATATTGCAATATTTGGGATATAGATAAAGAACCTTCACAATGGCATGTTCAAACAGCACATGGAATAGTTTTTTTAACGGATGCATTTAGAACTTTTGAATTTCAAAATGATAAACTTTTACCTAATGAATATGCAATAGCCATAAAAAGATTAAAAATTGCTTTTATGCTTATGGGAACATTACCCGGAAATCTGTGTATATTTTACGGAACTGAAAAAGGATTACATGGATTTAAAGATCCATTTAACAGGAAGTGCATGGATTGGGAGAATGGAGATGCTAACCTAGAAGAATTTTTTACAAAATATCTGCATTTTTGGAAGATTTACAAAGGTTCAAAAGTAGATATAGATTTCCTTTACATGGACAGCGAAATGGCTATGATAGAAGTAAAGAATTCTGATTATTCAATGCTTACAGTTATTAATAATACTGTTATGGATATCAAAATAGACATCCCTCGAAAATATATTGAGGCATCGAATAAAACCGTCTTCACTGAAAATGCAACTGAAGAAATATTACATGGATTTGGTGGTATTTCAATCATTATTGGTTAAGTTTCTAATTGTTTGTAATCAGGAAAGAGAAACTAGATTTATAGTTTCTCTTTCTTTAAAGTTAATAATTAGACAAACCTTGTAAAATATGGTATAATTAGTTTAAGTATGAGTAATATCTCGTATTTGAAGGTACTGTTTACTCTATCAAATTCAAGGAGGATTTCATTATGAAAAAAGAAGTAATACTTGTACCCAAGGACAAATACCCATTGGAAATTCTTTCAGAATGGGAAGAACGGACTGCAAATGCATGGATTTTTTTGCATAAAAATCTTGTTCAAAAATTTAAAGATAGCTGTGACAAGTGGGAGTTTGTACGTCTCTACTTTATTGAACTTAATTGGAATGCAACTGAAAACTTTCCGGCTACTTTCCTTTCTATTAAAGGTCTTGACACTTGGCTTTCACTACATTGTATTAAAATGAATAACAAACTAGAATATTCTTGTTCTGATCCAGAAGAAATTTTATTCTTTCAAATGGAAGAATAATTTGTCCTGAATTTGAGAGAAATAAGATTCTGCATCTTGTTTCTCTCTTTACTTATTTTACTTAAATATTTTTAAACTTTTCTACTGAACCCAAAAAATTGGACATTTTTTGACTAGGTACTAGGCAACTTGGGAATGTACTCTGTATTGCACAGGGCTCATTCCTTTTAGTTTACCCTTTCTCCTTTTATTATTATAATAATCTATATATTCTATTATATCTCTTTCTAATTCTTTTATTGTTTTATATTTTTTCATATAAAATAATTCTGACTTTAATAAACCAAAGAAATTCTCCGCTAATGAATTATCTAAACAATTTCCTTTTCTAGACATACTTTGTCTTATTCCCTTTTCTTTTAATAATGATTAATATTGTTTCATTTGATATTGCAATCCTTAATCTGAATTCAATATTAAATTGGTATTATCTGGTATTTTGTTAAATGCTTTTTCTAGCATATCTACTACTTGTGAAAATACTGGATGTCTTGATAGGTTAAAACTAATTACTTCTCCATTAAATAAATCTACTATTGGTAACAGATAAAGTTTTTCATTATGTACTTTAAACTCTGTTACATCTGTAACCCATTTTTAATTTGGTTCTTCAGCTTCAAATTCACGATTTAATAAATTATCACATATTTTTCCTACTTCACCTTTATATGATTTATATTTTTGTACTCTTATGAAACATTGTAATCTTAATTCTTTCATAAGTTTTAAAACTGTTTTGTGATTAATATTAAATCCTCTATTATGAAGTTCCATAGTCATTCTTCTATATCCATATTTTCCTTTATTTTCGTGATAAATAGCTGTAATTTCTTCTTTCACCTCTTTATATTTATTTGGTTCTTTAATGTTATTCAATTGATAGTAAAATGTACTTCTTGTTATTTCTGCATATTTTAACAAAGCCTTTAATTTGAATTTATGCTTTAATTCATCTATTACTATTACTTTTTCGGATGTTTTGGCTTTGTTCTTTTTTGAACTAAGGCTTGCAATTTTTTTAAGTATGCATTTTCCATTCTAAGTCTTTGAACTTCTTCAATTAAATCTTCTTCATTTTCTTTAGATAATTTCTTTTTTCTTGGTTTAGAACTCATATTTTTACTTCCACCTCGTCGCTCTTTATATAGAGCTTGTGGGCCTTTCTCATAATATATACGTTCCCATTTACCTACAACATTATGATTTCCTAAATTGAAATATACAGCTGTTTCATTAAGAGATAAATGGTTTTTATGCATATATTCTACTACATTTTGTTTAAATTCTCCACTATATTTTATATTATTTCGTATTAATCCATTAATTCCGTGTTCTTGATAATTCTTTATCCACCATCTAACTACGGATTTATTTGGAATTTTGAAGTGTTCTGCAAGTTCGCCACAATCAATATGATTTTTTTCATAATATTCTATTACTTCTAATTTAAATTCTCTTGAATATTTAGACATATAAAATGAACCCTCCTTATTAAACTTTTTTGTCTAATAAGGAGGGTTCACTTCATTTTAATTTTTGTATCTATCTGTTCTATTAGTTCGAACAGATACGTCATTGGTGCAGATGGCCGGAATCGAACCGGCACGGTGTTTAACCACCGCAGGATTTTAAGAATTTAAAAGACTTTGTTAAATATCATTTTTTATTCTTATTTAACACCATTTACAAATCCCCAAAAGGCTATAATTTTCTAACTTTCTTTCAATTCCATTTAGATTATACACTCTTTTTTTATTTTTCGCAACTACCTAAAATAAAAAAATTTTTGTAGAACTTTTGTAGAACTCAAAAAAGTATTCTTCGATTATTTTCTCTAAAAACAAATAACAATTTTTAGAAATTTATGTTATAATACTATTGTGCAAGAACTTCTTGCACAGTTTTATAATTGGAGGATACTTATGTTTATATATAATTTGCAAGAAATGGCTAAAAATTTACAAAGTGATTATGAAAAATTAAGTAGTAAAATTGCTCATAACGGATTAAAAGGAACTGTTCGCGAAGAAAAATTAAAAGAATACATTACTAAATTATTTCCAACTAAATATGCAATTGGAAATGGAATTATCGTAGATTCTAATGAAACTCAAAGTAAACAACAAGACTTTATAATTTACGACAATTTTAATAGTCCAAAATTAATGGAAACTGAAAGTGTACAAATAGTTCCTATTGAAAGCGTTTATGCCACAATAGAAGTCAAATCCACATTAACTATTAATGAATTAGAGAAATGTATTAACAATATTAGAAGTGTAAAAACTTTAAAAAAAATCAAACCACTCATTAATTCTATTATTACTTCTAATATTCCATGTCCAATTTCTATGATATTTGCATATTTTAGTGACACAAGTATAGAAAATATCGTAAAAAATTTGGATACTTTTAATCAATCAATTCCTTATAATGAACAAGTGAATTTAGTATGTATTTTAGATAAAGGCTTGATTTATAGTGTAAATAAATATGGATTTAAAGACTTAACAGTTTTCCCAAATGAAAATACAATACTTGTAACCCATGAGGACAAAATAGAAAATAATTTATATCTATTTTATTTAATTATTATGAGTGTAATAAATAATATTATATTACCACCTGTTAACTTAATGGCATATGCTCAAAAAATAAATAAAGCAGATTATTCTTTCTCTTTAAGTAGCGACCGTATCCCTAAAGATGGTTATTACAATATGGTTGAAGGATTCAGAAGTAAATTAACATTAATGCAAGAAGCTACAAAAAAATTTACAGAAAGAATTGAAGAGATGAAGAAAGGTAATTATACCAAGGAACAAATATTGAAGCATATTGAAGACTTATATGATTTATCTTTAGATCCATATTTTACAGGTAATAGTTTTAGTAATTCTAATGGATTAAATTGGTACGGAATAAATATAACTAGTAATGAATTATTAGCTATTAAACAATATAACCACAATCCAATAGAATTAACAGAAGATTTAGAAAATCTTATTAATAAAATATATACACAGTATAAGTCTAATTATAATAAAGTATCTTAAAATTGTTAATAATTTAATATTTATAAAAGATCATTCATATTAAATATACGAATGGTCTTTTTATTATACAGAGAATTGCAGCACCTCTATAAAAGTGCTAGGTGTGATGAGCCGATGCTATAAAATTCATTCGTATTCGTGTAAACGGTCTATTTACACAAAATGCGTGAGTGAGATTTTACAACACAGACTCACAATAATAAAAGAGTATTGGGAGGCAAAACTTGAAATGGATTTGTAATTGTAAAAAGTTTGGACAAGTATGAACAATAACATAGAAATATGTTAGCAATTACAGTAGTTTTACTACATACTAGACTACCTATGACCGAAAGCGACCGACTGACGGTTTCTACAATATTAGGTGTAATAATCCTTTTTTTCGCTCAATGGGATTATTGCACCTATTTCTCTCATGCTCCCTCCCTCTGGTTTCTAGTTAGCAAGATTTAATATAAAAATATATAAATAAATTTTTAAGATAATTTAACTGATCCTACATATAGTAATACAGTTATTTCTGTGCGAAATTGATGTCCAATGTTGGCGTGTCGCCGATATTGGATGTCAATTTCCTTGACCTGAACTGACAAAAAATTTATATGAATATATAAAATTTTTGTCAGTATGCGTGGAAGTTTGAAACCGAGATAGTTTTCATAAAGTTAAGAAAAAATTTAAAAAAATGTTTTTCTTGACTCTTTTTTCAATAAATTACTAAAAGTAAATTTATTGAAAACATAAAAAATTCACTTGGTGTATTTTTTATGCAAAGGGTTGTAGGGAAAAAATTTTCCCTGCCACACTGACACTTTTTGCTAATAGCAAGAAAAGTGTTGTAGTGTGTTACAAGACAATTGAAAAATCATAATAAACAGCTTTAGTATCTATGTCTTTTCAAAATCAAGTGAGGAGGTCTTTATTTATGAGTTACGCAATAATAAGAAATGAAAAATATAAAAGAGATAATTTAAAGGGAATATATCGCCATAATGAAAGAAAAAATAAAAATTATTCTAATAAAAATATAGATATTACAAAATCATATCTAAATTATTCTATAAAATCTCCTCAATATAGTTATGAAAAAGAGTTTGATATAATCAAAGAAAAATACAATCTTAAGGGACAAATAAAAACCGTTAGTAATATTGTTTGTGAATACATAATAACATCAGATAAGGAATTTTTTGAATCCATTGGAGAAAAAGAAACTAAAAGATATTTTGAAACAGCCTATAAATTTGTATGTGAATATAAAAACTTAGGAGAACAATATATTTTATCTGCGAATGTTCATATGGATGAAAACACACCACATCTACATTTGGTTTTTATTCCTGTAGTTCATACTACTGATAAAAAAGGAAATGCCATTGATAAAGTTGCTTGTAGTGAGTTTTGGAAAGAAAAAGATAGTTACATCCAATTACAAAATTCTTTTTATTCATATATTACTCAAAACGGTTTCAATTTAGAACGAGGAAAATCATCTCTAAAAGAACATTTATCTATGAAAGATTATAAAGAAATTACTAATTATGAAAAAACTAAAAAGACATTAGAAGATATCAAAATCGAATTACCTAATGTCCCGGATATTAAAAATTTTGGAAAACTAACTGTAAAAAGAGATGAGAAAATACAAAAAGAAATAATTGAGCCAAAAGACCAACTTATAAAACAATTATATAGTGATAATAAAAAATTGCATCGTGAACTAGAAAGACAAGTTAATCTTATTGATAAAGCTGAAAAGTTTGAAAGTGAAAAACAAACAATTTTACAAGAGCAATCTAAGTTAGAACAAAAGTATATTAAATTAGAAAAAAATTATAATAAACAAACACAGCAACTTGAAAATGATTATAATATTAAAGTTAAAGAATTAGAACAAAATTTTAACAAAAAATATGATAATTTACTAAAAGAAAATATCTATTTAAACAAAATTATAAATAAATTTATAGAAACTCTTGAAAAATTTATAAATTGGATTTGTAAAAAATTTTCCATTAATGAGGAAGATAACCTTATTAGAGATTTTCAAAAAGAAACTAATACTTTTATTAATCCAGAAAAGCAAATTGAATATGAATTAGAAAAAGAAACAGACGAATTGTCTCTATAAGACTTTTTTCTGTTTCTTTATACTATTTTTTCTTTGCAATAACATTATAAATATGCCAATGTTTCATTTTTCCCAGTCCAGTTTTTCCATCTTTTTCAATTTCATTAAAGTGTATTATCTCAAAAGAATTTTTAAATAAATCTAATGTTTGTTCTTTAGATAAAAATGTCATTTCTTTTTTTATTTTTGTCCATGAATCATTTAATCCAAAAAAATTACCTACAAAATAACCGTTCTTTAAGAATACTGTCAACTATTTTATTCCAAAATTGATTAAAGCAATCTTTTTTACAAAAAGGAATACTAAAATTGGCAACTAATAGTTTAGTTTTTTCTAATTTGATGTTTTCAAAATTTTGTCTAGTAAATCTAAATTTTTTTATTTCCTCATTATCTAATTTACTAGATATAATTTGTTTTGTATCTTCTTTATCTATTGCTAAAACATTCCATCCATTTTTTATTAAATAAATTGTATCTCTACCTGCACCACATCCTAAATCAATAGCATTTTCTGGCTTAATATTCATATCTATAATTTTTTTAACCATTGGATGTGGTAAAGCATTTTCTGTATTTTTATAATATTCTTCTATATTCCCCATAATTCAAATCCTTTCTCTTTATTAATCGGTATTATAGCATATTTTTTCGTAAAAAGTAACAGGAGAGTGAAAATTTTATTTTTCCACTCTCCCATTGTGCTTTCAAAATTTTTTCCAGCACTGAGGATCTTTCGCATAGAAACTACCAGTTACACATTTTGCAACAGAAGGGCAACCTCTACAGAAATTTTTGAGTTCACATTTTGAACAATGTTCAAATTTGTCATATTGACGATATTGTTCCATCTCCTTACTCTGGAAAATATCATAAAATGATTGTTCTGGAACTTTTCCTACAGGTGTTTCACTTCTTCTACAAGCATAAACAGTTCCATCTGCTAATGTAGTAATGTGGGTAATTCCACAATGACATCCATCAAGAATAAGGTCATTCGGATTATCAATTTCATTTGGATTGAATAATCCTTTTTCATAAAGATATAACCTCCACAAATGATCCTTTAAAGCAAATCTTGTGTCGCACTCTTGATGTTGCATATATTTTTCCCACATTTTGTCGAGGAAATTTCTGTAGTCTTCTGGCGATACCATCAAATCTAAATCGTCTGGACTCGGACAATATCTTGCAAAAGCAAAATTGTTGACTTTATGTTCTACAACAATGTCCACTAATTCCGGAATCTCCTGAATGTTAGTTTTAGATACCGTTGTCATTATTGCCGTATTAATTTGACTACCTTCAAAATACTTTAAAGCATCTAAAGTGGCATCAAATGATCCTGGTTTCCGTATAAAATCATGTGTTTCTTTCAGACCATCTAATGACATTTGAAAATTTACACATCCTAGTTCTTCTAATTTCTTTACAACTTCATAATTTAAATGAAATGGATTTCCTAAAAGTGCAAATTTCAAATCTTTATCCTTTAACAACTCCAAAAATTCCCAAATTCTTGCATACAATAATGGATCTCCACCAGTAATTACAAGAAACGGATCTCTTTCCAATCTGTCGCAACTTTCAATAAAGTCATTTAATATGACTTCCAGTGTATCCAATCCTAACTCTAGGCTACACTCTTTGTCCTTTCCCTCATAGATATAGCAGTGTTTACACCGCTGATCACATCTGTCCGTAATATGCCACTGCATACTAAATTTTGTTCTGTTAGCCATTATTAATCCTCCTTTTAAGTTTGGAGACACCTCAAAAAGAGATGCCTCCACTCATTGTTGAACTTAATGTGTGTTGCCGGCAATACACATCGTTAGTACAACTGCATTATCTGCATGAAGTACTACATGATGTGCAAGAACCGCATGAACTACTGCATGCTGAACAACCACTTGAACAGTTGCAAGAGCAATCTGCAGCAACTACACGAGCTCCTGCTCCAACTAATTTAGCCTTTTTAGACTTCATAAAGTTTTGAGCAGAGTTCTTCCCAATGTAGTTTACACTGGGATTCCAGTAATTAGTCCGTGCCATTCTGGTCATAGTGCATTCTCCTTTCCATAAAATTTCAACGAGTTGCTTAGAGTATTAATTACTACTCTAAATAATACGATTAACGTATTACAGTTACCATAATATCATATTTGGAATAATTTGTCAATATTTTTATGTGATTTTTTCGCTTTATTAGGGATATGTATATAAAAAAATAATAGTAGAATAATATCTATAATAAAGCGAATAAGGTGAGAATATGAAAATTAACAAATACAATAACTTTAGAAATATATCTGGCTCTGTTCTAAAAGAATTGAGATTAAAAGCCAACTTATCTCAACAAGATTTAGCAGAAAAATTGCAATTATTAGGTGTTGAACTAACCTCTAAAGAAATTTCAAAAATAGAAAATAATAACAGATTAGTTCAAGATTTTGAATTGTTTGCATTTGCTAAAGTTTTTAATGTATCAGCAGATGTATTTAATAAAAAACTTGATAAATAACAGTAAATTCAATATTATTTGCTGTTATCATTTTTTATACTTTCTAATATTGTTCTTATTCCATCATAAAATCCGAGTTTTGTAAAATTTTTCATTTTCATAAGCCATTATTAAATTTTCCCTCATCAAATATTCTTCTAATGCTTTTATTATAGTTTCTCTTGTATTTTTAAAGTGTGGTGGTAAAGCTTTTATAATACTAATAAGTCTGTCATAATCAATAGAATATTTTTCTGTTATTTTAGAAATTCGTTCATTATCTTTTTGAGTTTTTCTATATACCTCATCCTCTCTTTCATTAAAAATAGTATCTAGCATTGAATCTTCAATATATTCTTCAATATCTTTTATTTTTAACATAATTCACCTCCAATTAACGATATTTCGTCTATATTATATCTCTAATAAAGAGATTTTTCAATACTGTTTTGACGATTTTTCGTCAGCGTTATTTCGTTAATTTTGCTATACTCATTTTATAATTAAGAAAAGAGGGATTTTATGCGACTTTCAGAAGCAGTTAGAAGAAGAATTATAAAGTTAGCAGATGAACGAAATATAACTCTACATAGATTATCTTTGGAATCTGGAATATCATATTCTACATTAAGTAGTTTTATAAATGGAAAAAGTCAAAGTCCTAAACTTGTTACATTATTGCATATATGTGAAGGACTCGGCATTGAATTAAATGAATTTTTTACAGATAACTTGTTTAAAGATGTAGAAGAAGATTAATATTTATATGTATTTGTTTAGTAGCTTATATAGCTACTTTTTTGTATTTGTTCATCATTATTTTGCACAATTTTTTTCAAAAATCTTTCAAAAAACATTCATTGATTTATTTTTTATTCCCTGCTACAATCTATTTACAATTTATTTTAAGTATTTTTAATTTTTTAGAAAAAAGGGAAAAAAAACGGAATTGATTGTTACTAATTATGATTATATAATTCTCTTAACATATAATTTTAAAAATGAATATTTAGTCATAAGTATTCATTTAGATTATTATGCTTAAAATTTATTAGCAAAAATTTAACCAATTTTATGGAGGTGCATAATGTCAAATAAAGAAAAAATAATTGATTTATTTTACATTAAACATTTAAAACCTGTTGATATTGCTTTGGAACTTGATGTTAGCAATAGTTATGTAACAAAAGTAATAAAAAAGGATTCTAGGTATCATAAGGAAAAAACTCAAAGGAAACAACAAAATAAAATAAAACATAAGGAACAAACCATTGAATACATAAAAGCAAAACAAAAATCTAATAAAGATAGTTATGAAGCTCTTAAATATCAACTAAAAAAAGATGCTGAAGAACTATCTTATTATTTTGACATTTCAGATCGTAGTTTTAGAAAATTTAATGCTAGTGCTTATAAATATAACCATAAAAAGAAAAGATTTGAAATAGATAAAAAATTAACTGTTTCAGCAGATGTTCCAAAAATAGTTTATTAAATTGAAGGAGGTACAATAAAAATGGATGTAAAAGAACAATATTCTATCATATTTACTAATTACCCTGATATTATAAACATTGAACAAATGAGAAAAATGTTAGGTGGAATTAGTTTAACATTAGCTTATAGGCTTATTAAGGAAAATAAAATTAAAGCTATTAAAATAGGCAGACAGTATAAAATTCCAAAAGCTAATATAATTTCATACATAATAAATCAAAATTGAAAATAATTACATTTTAAGAAGAATAAGGAGGTCATTATGATAACAGTAACTGCTACATTACAGAAAAAGAAAAATATTTATTATGCAGTTTTATATTACAAAGATGAATTTAACAATATACAGCGAAAGTGGATTTCTACAAAACTGAAAGTTAAAAATAATAAAAAACCTGCAGAAAGAAAAGTTGAAGAAATAAGACATGAATATGAAAAAACACTAAATGAAAAACCTACTCTTTCTGGACTAGATGTAAATAATAAGGCTAATATAAAGTTTTGTGATTTTATGCTAAATTGGCTAGAAATTATAAAACCTAGAGTTGTCAAAACAACTTATGCTGGTTATGAAAGAATTGTAAAAGGTAAAGTTTATAATTATTTTAAAAAATTAGATGTTTCACTTAAAGATTTAAAACCATATCATATACAAGATTTTTACACAGAATTATATAAATTAGGTTTAAAGGGTAATACTATTCTTCGCTATCATGCTAATATTAGAAAGGCTTTGCAATATGCAGTAAAATGTGAATTGATTTTAACTAACCCAGCAGATAAAGTAGATAAACCTAAAAAAGAACAATATATTGCAACTTATTATAACAAAACAGAATTAAACGATTTATTTGTTGCAATACGAGATACCCCTATAAAATTACCTGTTCTTATTGCATCATATTATGGACTTAGGCGAAGTGAAGTGCTTGGTATTAAATGGGATGCTATTGATTTTGATAACAAAACAATTATTATAAGGCATACAATTTCACAAACCAAAGTAGATGGAAAGTTGCAAATTCTTGCAGAAGATAAAACCAAAAATCAATCTAGTTATAGAACTTTGCCACTAATTCCAGAAATTGAAGAACTACTTTTAGAAGAAAAAGCAAATCAAGAGTATAACAAAAAAATATTTAAAAAATCATATTTGAATAAAGATGGTTATGTTTGTGTAAATACAGATGGCTCTATATTAAAACCTGACTATGTTTCTCATAAATTTAACCAAATACTAAAAAATAATAATTTAAGACCTATCCGTTTTCATGATTTAAGACATTCGTGTGCTAGTTTATTATTATCAAATAAAGTCAGTATGAAAGATATTCAAATATGGTTAGGTCATTCTAGTTATAATACTACTGCTAATATATACACTCATGTAGATATAGAATCAAAACAAATTTCAGCAATTGTAATTGGAAATGCTTTAAACTTTTCGGAAACTACACAAGACATTCAAGAAGATGATGAAGAAGAAATGGAATTATAAAAAATTGTTAGAAATGTTAGAAAATAAAAAATCCTTATTTAAGCCACTAAATAAAGATTTTATAAAAATAAAATGTTGTGAATTTTGTAGAACTTTTTGTAGAACTACAAAATTTTTTAAATTAAAACACCAAGTTTGAATCTTCCGAAACACTTGGTGTTCTAATGGTGCAGATGGCCGGAATCGAACCGGCACGGGAGGTTAAGTCCCGCAGGATTTTAAGTCCTGTGCGTCTGCCAGTTCCGCCACATCTGCATATTATAACTGGCATTTGTCTTACGACAATGATTATTATAATATCTTTATTAGATTTTGTCAATAGGAAATAGCAAAAAAATCATAAAATTTCTATAAATGTACAAATAATTTCTAAAATAAAAAAATGCAAAAAGCATTTTTTTATTTTATTTTTTCTAAAGATATTTTTCCAATTTTACCACTTCTAAAATCCTCTAAAATAATCTTAGCAGTTTTTTCATCATCAATCATTCCACCTGACATTAAGGCTCCTCTTTTTCTTCCTATAAGTTGCATTATTTCATAAATATTTTCATTTTCAGGTTGGTTTTGTTCTAGAATTTTGTAAACAGTAACTTTATCAATAGAATATCTATTTAATAATTTATCTTGATAATTTTCTAATAGAAATTTAACTAAATTATATGCAATTTCTGTAATTTCAAGTATATCATCTTTTATAGTTCCTGTAAAAGCCAAATTTAAAGCAACTTCTTCACTTTCAAACTTAGGCCATAAAACACCTGGTGTATCCAATAATTCAATATTTTCATTTAAACGTATCCATTGCTTTGTTTTAGTAACACCTGGTTTATTTCCAACTTCTGCATTACTTTTTTTAGCTATTCTATTTATAAATGATGATTTTCCCACATTAGGTATTCCGACAATCATAACTCTTATTTTTCTTCCAGTACGACCTTTTTCTGATAGTCTTTTTAAATCTTCTTCCATTATTTTTTGAATCTGTCTTGTAACTTCTTCAATTCCTTTTCCTGTATTAGAATCAACTAAAATAGCTATATTATTATTTTTAATAAAATATTCTACCCATTCTCTATTACAAATATCATCTGCTAAATCACATTTATTTAATACTATTATTTTCTTCTTGTTTTGTAAAATTTGTTTAATTTCTGGATTTTGACTTGAAATTGGTATTCTAGCATCTAATAATTCTACTACTACATCTACTAATTTTAAATCTTCTGTAATTTGTTTTCTAGTTTTTGCCATATGACCTGGAAACCAATTTATATTCATATCTCCTCCTAATAAAATTTATATTCATTTTTATCTTCTCTACTATCTCTTTTCTTAAGTTCTTCGTCATATTTTTCATTTTTATAGTACCAATCCGTTTTCTTGTCTATTGGATTTGCTTTTCTTCCTTTATCAATTAACATATCTATAACAACGAAAAGTGCTAATATAATTGCTAAGAAATCAGAAAATAAATTCATACTAATATCAACAGTTAATGTTGTAGTTTTTTGCAATATTGGAACAATATTTGTAGCAAAATGCTGCCCAAAGTATACTCCATATATTATAGCATATAAAAATGCCCCTATTAACTTTCTTTTTATTACTAATACTATACAAATCACTATAAGAAATGATATTATAATTTCTACATTTAAGTCATATGCTACAATTCCTAACATATCAACAGAAAATTGTGTACATAAAGCAATTACTACTCTAAATAGCCAGAACATTACCATAAATATAGCAAGCAACCATGTTGAAAAATTAGTCATGTTAACTTCCTCCTTTTAATTTAAAATTAAAAAATAGTGTCGGTTTGTAGAAATATCATTTCCACCCCCAACACCAATTCTTAGTCTTCATCTACAAAATTAAATTCATCTTTATATTTTTCTTTGAATATTGCAAATACTTTATTT
Source organism: uncultured Clostridia bacterium (assembly GCA_944388705.1). Lineage (GTDB taxonomy): Bacteria > Bacillota > Clostridia > TANB77 > CAG-508 > CAG-269. The sequence goes on along the minus strand of CALXJU010000022.1, from coordinate 8,897 downwards.
AATATTTCTTCATCTTCTACACCAACATATGATTCTTCTTCTGAATCTTCATCAGTATCTTCTAATTTTAGTATTACAACTTCTCCTTCGTCTTCTTCTCCCTCTTCAGAAACTGGTAGTAATACTACATATTCTTCTTCATCAAGTTCTACTAAATCTAAAAATTCAAATTTAACTTCATTTCCTTCTTCATCATTTAAAATTATTATATTATCTAATTCTTCGTTTTCCATTATTTACTCCTTTCAATTTTTATTTTTTTACTTTAATATAATACACTATTTTCGTTCTTTTTGCAACTAATTTTTTATTTTATTCAAATATGTTTCTAAAATATATACTGCAGATATAGTATCTACTATATTTTTCTTTTTATTCTTATTTACTTCTAAGAAATTCATAGTTTTATGTGCTGCAACAGTTGTAAGTCGTTCATCTATTGGTTCAATTTTTAGTTTATTATATTTACATTTTAATTTATGTATGAATTTTTCGGTTTGTTCTGTTCTTTTTGATTCTGTTCCATTCATATTTATTGGTTTTCCTATAACAATTGTGTCTATTTCATATTTTTCTAAGATTTCGTCTATTTTTCTTAACAAAATTCTGTCAGAACCATTATTGTATATTGTTTCTAATCCTTGAGCTGTTATATTTAATGCGTCAGTTATTGCTATTCCTGTTCTTGCATCTCCATAATCTATTCCTAATATTCGCATTTCTACCCCTATTCTTCTAATCCAATATAGTATCTAACCATTTTTTCTAATAATTCGTCTCTTTCGATTTGTCTTATTTTATTTCTTGCATCATTATGACTTGTTATATATGTAGGGTCACCAGATAATATATATCCTACTATTTGATTTATTGGATTATATCCTTTTTCTACTAAGGCTTCATATACTTCCTTTAAAATTTCTTTTGCTCTAGCATTTTTTTCTCTTTCAAAATTGAAACTCATCGTTTTATCAAAATCCATAACTTACCTCCTTTTTTCTTATTAAATACAAGTTATATCATTTTCAGTTTTGTCAGCACTATCTATATATTGTTCTAATTTTTTTAATACTTCTTCCATTCCTGTTCCTTTATAATAAGTAGTTAAAACAAAATTTAGTTTTGGGCTTACTTCTTGTTTTACTTTTTCTTTTTTCTTTTGAACTTTTGCTTCTCCTAAATCTTTTTCTTCTATATTTTCTGTTTTTAATGATATTTTTAATTTTTCTATTTCATTTTTTATGTCTGTTATAAATTCTACCACTGAATCTGTATCAATCCCAGAAAATACTATTACAAATTTAGGTCCCATATATCTTATAAATAAATATTCTTTGGAAATATTATTTTTTATATAGTCACTTGTTTCTATTATTACTTGATTTCCCAATTTTCTTGAATAATTATCATTTATTTCTTCTATATTTGTTATTCTAAACATACATACCGCTGATTGTGTATATTTATCTATTATTTTCTTTCCTTCTGTATATAAATATTCTTCTGAATATAGTCCTGTAAATAAATCTTTTCTTACTATTGCCTCAAGTGTTTTTTGATGTACTACTGTTCTTAATACTGATACTATATTTTCTTTAACTACTTCAAAGATTGTTGTATCTATATTATCAAAATCATGTGGTACACCACTTTCTATTATCCAATACCCAATATATACATTTTCTATATATATTGGAAAAAATATAGCTGATTTTGCTCTTCCAAATTCTGATTCTTGATAGTCTAATCTCTCATTTTCATTGTTTACTGTTACATATTTAGGAGTTGCTGTTGCTACACTATCTTTAAATATTGGTACTTCTTGTAATCTTTTTAGTGTATCCCAATGTTTTTTATCAACATTTGATGCTTTAACTTGATATTCTGCTCCATCAAATACAACTATTGTGGAATATTTTATCTCATATTTTTCTATTAATATGTCATTTATTTTTGTTATTTTTTCATCTACAGTTGAACATTCTCCTACTGTACTTAGAAAATCTTGTAATACTCTCAAATTATTAGCTTGTCTACTTAAATTATTAAATTGCTGTATTTTTTTATGTATTACTATATTATAAATTAGTAACATTATTATTATTGCGACTAATATTCCGATTATAATAATCATTCGTTTTTCCCTCCAGTACTAATAAGTTCTTTTCATTCGGTCTAATGTATTGTTCATATTTGATGAAAATGTATTACTATTGTTTTTTACAGATGGTGGCATATACTTGCCATTTGTTTTATTTTCTCCTCCATATATCATACTTGCTAATTTTTTTAGACTTTGCATGAATTCTTTTGAATATCCTTTTAATGATACATCACATACAACTAGTCCATCTAAATATCTTAAATATGTTTTTAATTCAAATGGAATTGTTATATATTTTACTGTTCTTCTATTAAATAATTCTTTTCTTACTGTCATTCCTGCATCATTATATATTGATATTCCACCTATAAGTAATTCTTCATTTATTTCTCTTGTTCTCATAAATTTGTTCAAAATTACTCTTACTTTTGATTCTTCTAACATTCCTTTATCACTTAATTGTTTCAAATATAATGTAAGTGGTTGTATTGTTAATATATCCATTGATTGCACTAAATATATTTCTTGTGCATATTTGAAATATCTCATTGGTGTTGTAAAATCACAATCCATTAATATTACTGTATGATTTTTTACAAGTGTTTCTATTATTGGTTCTACATTTTCTAGTTCTTCATTATTCTCATATGGTGATGTATATATGGTTAAATTTTTATGTTCTGGTAATCCTGTTGCTCTTCCTTTTATTAAATTTTCCATTATATAATTTGATTGCTCTCTTAATGCATCTTCATTTTTTGTATATATAAAATATGCATTTCTATTGTTTGTCAAATCTAATATTGCTGTATCTATTCCATTTGCTGATAATAGTTCAGCTACATTATTTATTAAAAATGATGTTCCATTTTTACTTGTTCCAACAAAAGCTATAACTTTTTGATTCTGAGATAACAAATTTTCCATATCTAATTCAGGATATTGTTTTTCTTCTCTTTTTCTTCCTAATTCATTATTTCTACTTACTTCTTCTTTTTCATTTTCTATTTTTAAGTTTTGTAGAACTTTATTATATTCATTATCAATTTCGCTATTATCTTCTACTATTGTTTTAATTCCTGGCAATGCTGTTTCTTCTGACTCTTGTTCTATTCCTGGTAATGTTGTTATTTCTTCTTCCTGTTCTTGTTCCATTCCTGGCAATGTTGTTATTTCTTCTTCCTGTTCTTGTTCCATTCCTGGCAATAGCATTTCTTCTTCTGGTTCTTGCTCCATTCCTGGTAATAACATTTCTTCTTCTGGCTCTTGTTCAATTCCTGGTAATAGCATTTCTTCCTCTGGCTCTTGTTGTCCAATTCCTGGTAATGTTACTTCCTCTTCAATTGGTTCCGCAACCTTTCTTGGTCTACCTCTTTTTCTTTTTGGTGTCTGCACTACTGGTTCTTCTACTATTTTTCTTGGTCTACCTCTTTTTCTTTTTATTGGTTGTTCTTGTATTGGTTGTTCCTGAATTAACTGTTCTTGGCTTGGTTCTTCTTGTAATTTTACTTTTTGAGTTGGTTGTTCTTGAATTTGCTCTTCTTTAGCTGGCTGTTCTATCTCTTCTATTGCTTGAACTCCAAATAAATCTTCCATATTATATGTATCTTCAGGTTCTAATATATCTTCTATTTCTTCTTGTATTTGATTTTTAATTTCTTCTTTTCTTTCTTGAACAAATTCTTTTTTAGGTTCACTTGTTTTTGTTAGTATCTTTCTCTTTTTAGTTGTATCAATTGCTGATGGAACTATTACTGGCTCATTTAATTTTCTAGTTGAAGGTGTTTTTAAAAATATTTCACTCGTTCCTTTTTGAGAATTTTGTTTTTTACTATTTACTCTTACTGTATCAGAAATTTTATTATTATATGAATTTATTTCTTGATATTTTGGTGATTTTTCTTCTAATACTGCTCGTACATTCAATGGTAAGAATTTACTTATTACTTTTAGTTGTGCATCATTATATTGACTTGCTATGCTATCAAAACTTTCTACATATTTTTCTTCATCATTTCCTAGTCTTTTATAATGTGCTAATATATTTTGTATTTCTAATTCACTTACATCATCTTCATTATCTTTTTCATATGTTACATCATCTGTATCTATTTTATAATATATTTTTGCTTCTTTTTTTGAACGAGGTCTATTTATTAATCTGCAAACTTCATTTACACTTCTATCATTTCCTATTATTGCATTATATATTCCTATTCCAAATAATTTCACTAGTATTGGTTCAGATTTTGCTCTTCTCTCAGAACATATTAATATTATTGGTATATCTTCTCCATTTATATTTGATGCCTCATCACTAATACTATCTAATCTTTCAAATAAGAATTTATCCATTTTTTGATAGTCTAAATTCGTAAATTGTTCTAAATCTTCACTTATTACTATTCTATCATATTCTTTATCTCTTTGTATTTCTTTTAATATTGCATTAAAGTAATAAACATTTTTGTATGAGATGATTTGTTTATATTCTTTTTGATATTGTTTTACTATTGATTCTGACATTTTCTCATTACTTACTGCAAATAAAACTTTCATTGGTTACCCCCTTCCAAATTTTACAACAACAGCAAAAGCGAGTGGTAAAATTTGGCATATTACTAATATTGTTACAAATGATACCATCAATACTAATCCTTTTTCTTGATTGTCTAGTTTTCTTATTCCTATTACATATTGATATATTGCACTTATTGCTATTCCTAAAAAACAAAATGGTATACTATATATTCTTATTATATTTAATATAAAAGCTGTTAATCCATATGCATCTGAACCATATTTTTCTTTGTATTCATCTAATGTTTTAGCACTATTTTCTTTTATTTTTATTAATTGGCTATCACTGTTATCAGTTTCGGCTGCAGCAGTTGTTTCTGCATATACAAAATTACTTCCCAATAACATTATCGCTATTAATACTATTATCATTATTGCAGCTACCTTTTTCATACCTGTTCCCCTTTCTAATTGTTCCGTATAATTTCTACCTCTATATCATACACTACAATTTAAAAAATAGCAAGTTTATTCTCGCTATTTTTTGTAATTTTCTTAAAAATTTTAATTACTATATTTTAGAATATAAGTATTCCATATAACTATATACTTTATTAGCCCAATTTTTATCAGTCGCATATTTTTGGTTTACTGCTGATACTGTATTTCCATTATAATATTTTCCTGTTGCAGATTCACCTCCATATATTGCTGTCCCTTTTGGATTTAGATAGTGTTTTACTAATACACGTGCAATTAAATCTATTCCTTCTGAATATGTTGAAAAACTATATGAACTACTATATGGACTTGAATCGTAAGCACCATATCCAAATAAATTTTTCTTGTTTTGTGATATTCTAGATGTTCCCCATGCACTTTCATGTATTCCTATTGCTGCAACAAATATTCCATTTATATTATATTGTTGTTCTATGTAATAAAAATATTCTGCATTTTGACTAAATATGTTATTTACATCTTTTGAATCACTCAGTACTTTTTTAAATTGTTCCAAAGATAATCCACTTGGTTTATTAAGAGCCATGTTAAAATCACATTTTTCAATTGTAACATTACCTGTTCCTTCACTAGTTGATGGATTTGGATTTACACTTGTTACATTTTCTGATTTTATCCATCCAACTTGTCCATTTATTGAAATTTTATACCAATTATCACTTACCTCTAATACTGTCATTTCAGTATTTTTTGATATTGTTGTGATTTTTCCACTTGTTAAATTGTTTTCCCTCATTATTTCTGCTCTGTCAGATATTACATATATTTTACTTCCTTTAGATATTTTATATGTAATCTTGCTATTTGATGTTCCTATTTCAACAATTTTATTTACTGGTGCTTTTATTATTATTGAGTTTATTTCTTCTTCATGCATTTCTCCATTTTCGTCATATGTAATTTTTTTAGTTACCTGCTGTATCCCTGTTCTTCCTTCTTGTATAACTTGAATTGTTTCTTTTGATAATTCATTATTGTTTTTATATTCTGTAATATATTCTAATTCAATTTCTTCTGTTACTATCTGTTCTACATCTTTTTTTTGATTTTGAGCTATTATCTGTTCTACATCAACTTTTTCCGCATTTGATATTTCTACTGATTGATTAGATATTTGAGCATTACTTGCATATGATACATTTTTATTTGAATATATTAGTATAGAAATATAAATTATCGCAAGAATTAATATTAAAATTATACCTAATATTATTTTTTCTTTAGATTTCATCTTATCACCTAATATTATTTTAATATTTACGTCGGTTTTTGTCAATTTAAATTTTTGGAATTTTTTATATTCTCTTGCCTTAATTATTTTTTTATATTATATTATTATATGAGGAGGTTATCATGAAATTTAGTATTAAAAAAATAAGTTTCGTTGCTGTTTTTACTATTTTGGTTTTTATTTTAATATTTCTTTGTAATATTGTTTATACCCCTCTTATTAGTAAACTTTTTTTTGAAAATTATTTAGATAGTATATTAGATAAAGATGCTAATAATATTTTTACAATTGATAAAATTGTACTTTTTAGTAGTTGTAATGCCGAATCTACTATAAATTCTAATAGCACTACTACTATTAATAATCTAACTCAATATACTGATATAGCTATTTTTATAAATAATTCTATTGATGATGATTTTTCTGCAGAAAACACATTAAAATCTGTAGCTATTAAGGATTTTTCTTTTAATACTACTCCTTCATCTGGTAATCCAAATTTGTATTATAAGAATTTGCATAATTTTGCAACTCCTGATATTGTGGAAGAAAATCTGATTTCTTCAGATTTAGATTTTTCTGTTTCTTCTGAAGATGAAATAGATTATAATACTCCTACATTATTTAATAATTGTGCTAATCCTATTACACTAAGTTATGTAAATTCTTCTATAGCAAATAATTATACTATTGAAAATACTGATAATGCTATTACTTATGATGGTTCTCTTTTGAAAAAATGTAATATATTATTAAGTGATTTATCATGTAATTTTAGTTTTACAGTTTATATTGAAAATAATTTGGGACAAAAATTTAGATGTCCTGTTTATATTAGTATTCCTTTAGAAAATGATGTTTATTCTATTTATGATGGAAATTATACTTATACTTATAATCCTAATTATAGTTTTCTTATGTATGAATAGAGTATTATTTTTATATTGCTCTATGCCTTTCAATTTTTGACAACTTTTTATATAGAAAACATATACTAAATGGAATTAAAAAATCCAAAAAAAAGAAAACCTTGGAACATATTGAAATCAAGGTTTTTCTTGTGGTGCGTTAGCGGTAGTTATTTGCGAAAAAATATACTCCCACTTTTGCACTACTTCCGATTATCGACTGTATATACATTTTAGCATACTTTTTTCAAAATGTATACTATTTAAATGTATATTATTAAAAGTTGCACTAAATGGAAATGCCAGTTTAGTACAACTTTTAATTGCTATTTTAGCTGTTTAAATTCTGGGACAACATCTTCAAAAAACTTAAAAGCTTCAATTAATGTTCTCACTTGTTCATAGAAAAAGTATCCATCTGCAATTCCATCTTTTTTGCCTTTCTCAGCCAGTTCAAAAAAATTGAACCATTCACGTTCTATAACTGCTTTTGATGGCTTTTGATGGGTTACTACCCATTCAAGTTGCCATTTAAGAAGTTTATCAAGAATAACAGATGTCTTTTCTACAAACTCTTTTTGCTTTTCAATCCGCTCTAAAATAGTCATGTTATTTTCCTCCTTGTAATAACTCGGAGGTATACCCTCCGAGATTTATTGCTAAAATTCTCTTTGGGTACAGAATATAACTAATCTTATTATAGCAAATTTTACATAAAATTGCAAATTTATATTTGACAAATCAAGATTATGTGTGTATAATAAATATAGGAAATGAAAGCCACAAATGGTGGTTGCCACATATAAGTTGTAACAACACATCTGCCGACCAAAGCAAAGATGTGTTGTTTTATTTATTCCTTATTTGTCCAAATTATGTATATAATTGTTAATAAGGCTACGTTTATAGTTAGGGAAAATCCCAATGCATATATTAAAAATAATATAAATCCCATAAACACCACCTCACTTTCCCATAGTAAGAAACTATGAAGTAAAGTGGCAACACACTTGCTTTTCTCATTTCCTATGATAAACACTATATAACATATTTTACAAAAAAACAAGCGAACATAGTAAAATTTTACAAATTTTTGTTTTTTAGAATACCATAAATATTTGCTAATACTTCAAATACAAAAATGTTTTGCTTTTTTTCAGTTAGTTCCATTACTTGTGCCGAAGTCATAAGTAAATGCTTATAGTTGAGCAAATTCAAGAATTTTGTTTTATTATAACTTTCATCAACTGTGCACAATAACTTCTTTAAAATCTCTAAGACTTCATCATTTTTTACTTTTATATGATAACATTCAAGCATATCTATACTTAATCTTAGTTTATCTGCAAAGTCTAATGTTTCAAAATACTTTACTAAATTTACTACTTTTTCATTATTACAATACTTAGGCACGAAAAAAATCGACCTTTTACAGTCGATTTAATCGTTTTTTCGTCTGGTGCGACGATATTATCCTTTGGTGCCAACGAAGTAGTTATCTACAACTTTTTTGACTCTCATAACGATTGATACAAATATCAATCAAATTATAAATATATTAGCATATTAGCAAACTATTAAGTAGGAATCAAGTGATTTTGCCAAAAAACAT
>CALXJU010000021.1 GCA_944388705.1 uncultured Clostridia bacterium | reverse complement strand
TAAGTCCGTTCGACTTGCATGTCTTATGTGCGCCGCCAGCGTTTATCCTGAGCCAGGATCAAACTCTCTTGTTATTCGAGTTACAATAAACTTCGTATTGCTTTGTCAGCCTTCGTCAAAATTTTTTCGATATACAATTAGTATTATCTCTAAAATTTTTCCTCGCCTTCCTTGCACTACTCGTTTCTTGTAACTCTCTCAATGAGTTTTCTAACTCTTTTATAAACTTTTCTTTTTTATTCTTTTTTGATTTACTTTTTGGTACCCTCTCATTTCTGAAAGTTACCGTTTGGTTTCTTCTCTAAAGGATTCATTGTTTACTTTTCAATGTACTTTTTTCGTTCCTCACTTTCGTGTAGAACGGAATTTATTTTAGCATACCTTTTTCTTCTTGTCAATACTTTTTTTAAAAATATTTAAAATATTTTTTTACCTCTTTTTTAGGGCAAAATAAAAAACTAGTAATTCGTTGTTTTTCTTCTTTTTTCGCTGTGACTTTATACTAATTCTTGTGTGATATTTTAAATATTTTCTTCTGTTGTTTGGTCTTTATTTATCTTAACACGGTTATACTAAAATGTCAACACTTTTTTTGAATTTTTTTTAGTTTTTTTGTTCTTTCTTTTTTATGTCTTTTTTTCGTTTGGTCTTTTATTATCTTAACATCTTTTTTTACTTTAGTCAATATGTTTTTTTATGTAACTTTTTCCATTACAATATTTAAATAAAATAGATATTTTATTATCAAACATTGTCGTTTCTTATAAACTTACATTTTGACAAAATATAAGATAATAATATATCTATTTATAAATTTCTATTTCTTTTTTTCTTTACTTGGCTTATTCCAAGAAATATAATCACAAGATTTTGGATTATTTTCACATATATAATATTTTCTTTTATTTTTTGCCTTTCTTACTTGAATCTTTCCTCCACATTTTGGACAAGGTTCATCAATTGTTTCAACAATTGGTTTGGTATTTTTACATTCTGGATATCCTGGACATGCCAAAAATTTGCCAAACTTGCCATATTTATATACCATCATTCTACCACATTTATCACATGGCACATCAGAAACTTCATCTACTAATTCGACATGTTCTAATTCTTTTTCAACTTTTTCGACATTTTGTTCAAATGGTCCGTAAAATTCTCTAATCATTTTTCTCCAGTCTTCTTTACCTTCTGCTATATTATCAAATTGATTTTCTATATTTGCAGTAAATTCTACATTTATTATATCTGTAAAATTCTCTGTTAATAATTTGTTTACAATCTTTCCTAATTCAGTAGGATATAATTGTTTTTGTTCTTTTTCAATATATCTTCTTTCTAATATAGTAGTTATTGTTGGAGAATATGTACTTGGTCTACCTATTCCTTTTTCTTCTAAAGCTTTTACTAAACTTGCTTCTGTATAACGTGGTGGTGGTTCTGTAAAGCTTTGTTTTGAATCAACTTTCTGTTTTTTTACTTCTTGATTTAATTCTAGTTGAGGTATCATTTCTTCTTCTCGTTCTTCTTTATCATCTGTTCCTTCTACATATAATGTCATAAAACCTTTAAATTTTAAATTTTGTCCATTTGCTTTAAATGTATATTTATTTGCATCAATTGTAACAGCCATTGTATCATATACCGCTGATGCCATTTGGCTAGCCATAAATCTATTATAAATAAGTTTATATAATTTGTACTGGTCTTTTGATAAAGCTTCTTTAATTTTTTCTGGTTCTAAATCTGCATATGTTGGTCTTATACCTTCATGCGCATCTTGTGCTTCTTTATTTGTTTTATAATATCTATTTTCATAATAGTTTTCTCCATAAGTTCCTATTATGTGTACTTTAGCTGCTGCTCTTGCCTCTTCTGAAATTCTTGTAGAATCTGTTCTCATATATGTTATTAGACCCACTGTTCCTTTCTCAGGAATTTTTACACCTTCATATAATCCTTGTGCAATAGACATTGTTTTCTTTAATGTAAATCCTAATTTTCTTGATGCTTCTTGTTGCATTGTACTTGTTGTAAATGGTGGTGCTGGATTTCTTTTCTTCTCACCTTTTTTGATATCTTCTACAATATATTTTGCATTTTCTATATTTTTTAGTATCTCATCTACTTGTTCTTTATTATGAATTTCTTGTTTTTTGCCTTCTTTTCCAAAAAATTTTGCTTCAAATGTTTTTTTAGATTTTTCATCTAATAATTTTACATATATATTCCAATATTCTTCTGGAATAAATTTTTCAATCTCTTCTTCTCTATCTACAATCAATTTTACTGCTACTGATTGAACTCTTCCTGCTGATAATCCTCTTCTTACTTTTTTCCACAATACAGGACTCATTTTGTAACCAACTATTCTATCTAACACTCTTCTAGCTTGTTGTGCATCTACTAAATTAATATCGATATCTCTTGGTTCTTTTATTGCTTTTTGCACAGCTGTTTTTGTTATTTCATTAAATGTAACTCTATTTGCTTTTTGATTATCTATATCTAATATTTTTGAAAGATGCCATGCTATTGCTTCTCCTTCACGGTCAGGGTCAGTTGCTAAATATACTTTTTTTGCTGATTTAGCTTCTTTTTTTAGTTCTTTTATTAAATCTCCCTTTCCTCTAATATTAATATATTCTGGTTCGAAATTTTTTTCTACATCTATTCCTAATTTTGATTTTGGTAAATCTCTTACATGTCCCATTGAAGCTAGTACTTTTGTACTTCCTCCCAAAAACTTTTTTATTGTATTTGCTTTTGCTGGTGATTCTACTATTATTAATTTATCTGCCATTTTTTCTACCTCCTATGTTGTTGTCTTATGTATTGTAGCTTAATTTTTTATTTTTTGCAAGTCTTTGCATATTTTTTAATTCTATTATGACATCTTCTAGACCTATTGGAGTCACTTCGTTTTCTTTTACTATATTTAAAAATTTGTTAATTTCTCTTTCATCATTTGTAATTTCTTCTATTTTATTTTGTTCTACTCCTATTTTTTCTTTATATTCTGTTTTTATTATTTGTATACCATATATTAATTTATTTTTTTGTTTCATTTTATCTTCATTCGTTATTTTATAATATTCTACTTTTATTGGATAATTTATTCCCGCTTCTCTTAAATCGTCTCGGTTTATAAAGATGCTTCCAAAAAAGTTTTTCAAATTTCCCCCTCCTTTCTCTTCAGTAACATTTTTACTATAATACTTTATTCAAGAAATTGCAAGAACTTTTCATCGCAATTTTCTTGTTTTATTGACACTTTTCTACATTTTATTAATTAAGTATTTTTATGTAATTGACAGTTTTCTACACGTTTTTTAATATATTAGTGATATAATATACTTAATCGTAATGCCCGGACTTTACTTTTTTTCATTGATATTAGTAATTATTTCTTTGTTTCTGTTACTAATATTATATAAAAAAACAGGGGCACATTTGTGCCCCTATTTTTCTCTCAATTGAGGAATAAAGAATAAGCCATATTCTTCCATCCAATCTTCTATAAGTTTTGCCCTTTTTTCTTTAATATATGGTACTTCCATTAACTTCTCATGTGTGAGACTAATTAAGTCTCCTATTGTTGCTGCTCTATATCCTTCTGGACATATCATAGTTCCAATATTTAAATTTAAAAATGTTATATATCCCTTGGTCAATGGAAAATCCGAACAGTCTTTAATAAAACAATTATAGTCAATATCAGGCAATCTTTCTAGTTTTTCCAGTCTTCCTTCTAAAAATTTTAATTGTTGTTTTAATGATTGGATCTGCCGTTCTACTTTTAATATCTCTTCTTCTTTGAATCTCATTCTATAACCTCCTGAGTTAAAATTTTATATTAATATTATATCATATTTATGTTAATTTAGCAAATTGTTTAATGTTTTACATCATAAAAACTGTACATTATAATTTACATAGGAGGAAATGAAGATGATAAATGTAGAAAATGCTAATCTTGAATTTGACAAATATGTTTCGCAATTTAATCCAAACATATGATTTTAATTTTGATTTTTCTTTAAAATTTCTAAAAAGTAAAAAATATTTGGATAAATTTACAAACAGAATATATAATAATTTTACAAATAATATTTTAAAACAGCAGGTTAAACAAATTCTAGAAATTTCTAATATTTTTTTAAATAATTATCCGTAATAATTATAATGCCCCATGCACATTAAATGCATAGGGTCTAATTTTATTTTTTACTTAGTCATTTTTTGTCTTACATATTCATACATAACCACTCCAGCCGCAACTGATGCATTAAGACTTTCTGTTTTACCTAACATAGGAATTTTAGCTCTTTCATCTGCCATATCTTGAATTTCTTTAGATACTCCGTTAGATTCATTTCCAATTACTATCATTTTTTTGTTAAAGTCAATATCATATATACTTTTATCAGTTTGAAGAGAAGTTGCAACTAATTTAAAATGATGTCTTTTGATTAATTTAATAGTATCTATTAAATTTTCTGCTTCTATTATTTTCACTCTGAAAATAGCTCCCATTGTCGAACGTACTACTTTAGGATTAAATGCATCTGCTGTATCTTTTGATACTATAACTTGACTTAAGCCAATACTATCAATTGTTCTTAAAATGGTTCCGAGATTTCCTGGGTCTTGCACATCATCAAGAATTACAATTAAATCTTGTGTAAAATCTATTTCTTGATTTTCTGGTGATTTTTCTATAATTGCCATAACTCCTTGTGGATTTGTTACTTGTGTTATCGAATTAAAAATCTTTTCTGTTACATATATACATTCATATTTAGCAATTTCTAATCTTACATTTGTAGGAATTTCATATGTTTTTGTTGTATTTTCACAAACTATAATCTTTTTTATTTTTGCTTGTTCTTTCACTGCTTCTTCTATCAATTTAATTCCTTCTATAATATATTCATTGCTTTCATCTCTGTATTTTTTGTCTTTTAATTTTTTTATATGTTTTATAAACTCATTATCTTTGCTTGAAATTACTTGCATACTTCCTCCTTTTTTACTTGATGTCTGTCCCAATTTTTCCTTTTGGGTAAAATGGGGACGGTTCTCTTTTTTCCTTTTTGGCAATTTAAGAACCGTCCCAAAATTTCCCTTTTGGAAAAAAGAGAACCGTCCCAAAATTTCCCTTACCTGTTTTAGAACTTGTTTTTCATTTGAATTTCCTAAATCTAATGTTATTTGTGGTTTAATTCCTTGAGTGAATTTTATTTTGTTTTTATATTTTTTTACAAGTTCATTAACATCTATATCAATATCTGGTTGTTCAAATGTAAATACTACAAAATTTCTTCTACTTTGAACTTTTGATATTTTTGATTTTTTACATAATATTTTTATTCTTGCAATTTCTATAAGATTTTCTATTTCATCTGGCATATTTCCAAATCTATCTATCATCTCATCTATCACATTTTGTATATCTTCTTCATTTCTACATAATGCAATATCTTGATACATTTCGATTTTTTGACTTGAATCTGAAATATATTCATCTGGTATATAACTTGTTACATTTAAATCTATTTGTACATCAATTTCTTCTTGTACTGGTAATCCTTTCATTTCTTTTAATACTTCATCAAGTAAATTACAATATGTATCATATCCTACTTGTTCTAGATGTCCATGTTGAATTTCTCCTAGTAGACTTCCTGCTCCTCTAATTTCTAAGTCTCTCATTGCGATTTTGAATCCAGAACCAAATTCTGTGAATTCTTTTATTGCTTTTAGTCTTTTATCTGCAACTTCTGATAATAATTTATCTCTTTTATATGTTATATATGCATATCCTTGTCTTGCTGACCTTCCTACTCTTCCTCTTATTTGATATAATTGAGCAAGCCCCATTCTATCTGCATTTTCTACAATTATTGTATTTGCATTTGGAATATCTATTCCTGATTCTAAGATTGTTGTACATACTAATACATTTGTCTTTCCTTCAATAAATTCTTCCATTATATCTTCTATTTCATTTCCTGTCATTTTTCCATGTGCATATACAACTTTTGCTTCTGGTACTAAATTTGAAATTTCGTCTGCTTTTCTCATAATGTTTTCTACATTATTAAATAAGTAAAATACTTGACCATCTCTCTCTAATTCTTTTGTTATTGCTTCTCTTACAACTTCTTGGTCATATTCTAGTACATAAGTTTGTACAGGTTTTCTATTATATGGTGGTTCATATATTACTGACATATCTCTTACACCAACTATTGACATATGTAATGTTCTTGGAATTGGTGTTGCTGTCATTGTAAGTACATCTATATTTGTTTTGTATTGTTTTATTTTTTCTTTGGCTTTTACTCCAAATCTGTGCTCTTCATCTATTATTAATAATCCTAAATCTTTAAATTCTACATCTTCACTTAATATTCTATGTGTTCCAATTACTATATCTATTTCTCCGAGTTTTAATTTTTTTACGATTTCATTTTGTTGTTTTTTTGTCTTGAATCTATTTAATACTTCAACTTTTACTGCAAAATCTTTCATTCTGTCTCTGAATTCTTTGTATTGTTGTTCTGCAAGTACTGTTGTTGGTGCTAGATATGCTACTTGTTTTCCTCCCATTACTGCTTTAAATGCTGCTCTTATTGCTACTTCTGTTTTTCCATATCCAACATCTCCACATAATAATCTGTCCATTGGTTTGTCTAATTCCATATCTTTTTTTACTTCTTCTATACATCTTAATTGGTCATCTGTTTCTTGATATGGAAAACTTTCTTCAAATTGTGTTTGCCATGGTGTGTCTGCTGGAAATGCATATCCTTTTGATTTTTCTCTTTTTGCATATAATTCTATTAACTCTTGTGCTACTTCTCTTAGATTTTTCTTTACTTTTGCTTTTGTGTTTAACCATTCTTTGCTTCCTAATTTATTTATTTTTAGTCCGCCTTCATCTCCACCTATATATTTTCTTATGCTATCTAATTGGTTTGTTGGTACATATAAAATATCATCACCATAATATTTTATTTTTATATAGTCTTTTGTTGTTCCATCTGCAGTTATAGTATTTACACCAATAAATACTCCTATACCATAATTTTTGTGAACTACATAATCTCCTACTTTTAAATCTGCAAATACTACCTTTTCTCCTTCTTTAAATGCTGAATTTTTATATTTTTTTCTTTTTTCTCCTTCTACTAATTCTTGTGCAGATATTACTAATTCATTTATATCAAAACATTCAAATCCAGATGATAATTTTCCTACACTTACAGTTACTAGACTTTCTGTATTTTTTGCTATTATTGTTTGATTTAATTTTTCTTCATATTTATTTATTATTTCTTGTTCATCTAATAATGAACATATTTTTTTAGCTTTTTCTTTTGTTTCTGCTAAGATATAGATTTTCTTTTTTTGTTCTTGTGCTTTTATTAATTCTTTAAATAATAATTCAATTTCACTTTTATAAAATCTTTTTTCTTTATAATTCCATCTATATTTTTGTGCTTCAATTTTTATTTCATCATCAAATTTTTCTATATATATTATTTGTCTATTTTTTGTTTTTTCTTCAAATTGTTCAAATGTTAATAAATTTTTTATAATATCTGGTACTATTTTTTCTTTTTCTAATAATAATTGTATTATATTTTGTGAATTTTTTTCAACATTTTCTAGTCTTTGTTTTATTTTGTTTATTTCATCAATTACAATTATATAATTTTGCTTTAGATAGTCTAATATAGTTTCTTGTTTTTCATAAAATGCATTTATATATCTATCTATTTTACTTAAATAATTTCCTGCTCTTATTAATTCAATATCTTGTTCAACTTGTTCTTGTAAAGAATCTGAATATATTGTGTTTCTGATTTTTTTTATTACTTCTTCTATAGATGTTTCTAATATATATTCATGTGATGGATAAATTGTTATTTTTTCTATATTTTCAGTAGACCTTTGGCTTATTACATTGAAATATCTGATTGAGTCAACTTCATCTCCCCAAAATTCTATTCTTACTCCAATTTTATCTGTTATTGAAATGTCTACAATTCCACCTCTTATACTAAATTGCCCTCTTCCATCTATTAAATCATATCTTGCATATCCTAAATCTACTAATTTTTGTTTGATTTCTTCTATTTTATGTTCTTCTCCAACTTTGAAGTTTAAACTATTTTTATATAATGCTTCTTTACTTATCATTTTTTGCATTACAGCTTCTATTGTTGTTACTAGGAACATCGTTTTATGTTCTTGAATTTGATTTAATGCTTCTATTCTTTCATATGGTAAATTCTTACTTTCGGCAATATAATCATATGTTACTATTTCCTTTTTTGGGAAAAATATTACTTTTTCTGTAAAATACCTTAAATCTTCTACTATTTTTTTTGCTTGTATTTCATTATATGTTATTATACATATTGGCTTTTTGCTGAATTCTTTTGTTGCTGAAAGCATATGCACCATTCCAACGTCAGTTAAGCCCGATATAGCTATCGGGCTTGTTTTATTTTCTACATCTTTTATGTATTCGCAAAATTTAGGACTTTTCCCTAATTCTCCTATTATTGTGTTCATTTTTCTTCTCCTAATTTTTTATATACCTATTATACTATATTTTTTTCCATTTTTAAAGCCTTTTTTGAAATTTTCCAATTTCCCATTATTCTATAAAGATTTTGGTATTTGAACTACCTAGAATTCTTATGGGCGACCCCCTACCATACATATGTATTTAAACATTCCAAATTTTGGACAAGCTAAACTTCCCGAAGAAAATCTAATATATTCAGATGCGCCTCTTTCAATATGAAATTGAACATTCCTCATCTGAATATATAAGATTTTCTAACGTTAAGTTTAGATGCACAAAATTCTCCATTTTTTAAATACATATGTATGGAAGGGGTCGCCCATAAGAATTCTAGGTAGTTCTAATAGCAAACTAATTATATAATAATCATCACATTTTTATAACAAGCTTATCAAATTTCGAATTTATATATTTTTCTAGTTTTGTCATAAATTCTTCTGGTTCTATTTCTTTTTTTGCAACCATTTCTAATCCTTTTTCCCAACTGGCTGTAAGTTTAGGATTTAACATATCAGGCATTGAGTAATTGACAACATCATATATTACTTCACCTTTTTTAGTTGGTGTAATTATTTGAGTTTTTTGATTTATTTCTATATATTTTATTTTTTCTAATTTTTTAATTATTTCAGCTCTTGTTGCACTTGTACCTATACCTGCTCCTTTTATTTGTTCTCTTAATTCTTCATCTTCAATTAATTTCCCCGCATTCTCCATTGCAAGGATTATTGAACCTGAATTATATCTACTTGGTGGCGAAGTTTCAGCATCTTTTATTTCAAAATTTTTCACTTCTATTTCTTGTCCCTTTTTTAGATTCTTTAATATTTCTAAATTATTTTCTGTTTCTTCATTAGAATTTGACTTATTTTCCACAGTTTGTTCCTTTTCTGTGGATTGTTTATTTGAATTTTTTGATTTAAGAACTTCTAAATATCCAAGTTTTGTACATACTTTTCCATTTGCAAAAAATGTTTCATTTTCTATGTTCACAGTTAATGAGATTTTATTAAATTCTGCAGGTGGATAAAATATTGCAATAAATCTTTTTACTATTACATTATATATCTTTTTTTGTAAGTCTGGTAATTTATCATAATTTTCAAAACCTTGACCTGTTGGTATTATTGCATAATGGTCTGTTATTTTGCTATCATTTACATATTTTGTTTTTATTAAATTTGTTGAATATTTCTCATCTATCATTTTTTTTAGAAGTTTTTGAACTTCTTCATCCTGATAATTTTTAACTATTCCATTTAAATTTTTTGAAATTTCTTTTGCAACTGCACTTGATAATACTCTTGCATCTGTTCTAGGATATGTTACTAATTTCTTTTCATATAAATTTTGTATAATCTCTAATGTTTCATCTGGTTTTATTTTAAATCTTTTTGTACATTCATTTTGTATTTCTGCTAAATTAAATAGTAATGGTGCATTTTCTTTTTGTTTTGATTTTTTTAGTTCTGTTATAATTGCTTTTTTGCCCTGCAAGCTTAATATAAATTGTTTTGCATCATTTTCCTTTTTGAATCCATTTTCATTATATAATTTATTTGATTCAAACATCTGGGATTTTTCATTTACTTTCCATTCTGCTTTAAATGAACCTTCTTCTCCACCAAATTCTCCTATTATTTTATAATATTTAGTTTTTACAAAATTTCGTATTTCTCTTTCTCTTGAAACTATCATCCCTAATACACATGTCATTACTCTTCCTACTGATATAGATGCTTTTTCCTCTTTTATTTCATTTGCAACTTTTCTTCCATAGATTATTGATAGTAATCTCGAAAAATTTATACCTATCAAATAATCTTCTTTTGCTCTTAAAAATGCTGAATTTGATAAACTATCATATTCACTTAAATCTTTTGCTTGTGTTATTCCTCTTTTTATTTCTTCTTCTGTTTGAGAGTCTATCCAAACTCTTTTCATTTTTGCTTTTGGATTTGGTTTTGCCATCATAAATACAAGTCTTTGAATATATTCTCCTTCTCGTCCAGAGTCACCTGCATTATAAATTTCTTCTACATCTTCTCTTTGTAATAGTGTTTTTACTATTTCAAACTGTTTTTGTACTGCTGGTATTATTTCGTATTTCCATTCTTTTGGTATAAATGGTAATGTATCTAATCTCCAGAACTTTAATTTTTCATCATAAATTTCTGGATAACTCATAGTGACTAAATGTCCTACACACCATGTTATTATCCAGTTTTCTGATTCTATATATCCATTTTTTCTATTTGTACTTATTTTTAGCACTTTTGCAAATTCCATTGCAACTGATGGTTTTTCTGTTATTATTAATTTTTTGCCCATTTTTTGTCCTTTTTTATTGTATTTTTTGTTCTATATATTTGTTTGAAATTTTTCTTATTTCTTCTAATTCTATTTTTGTTTTTTCATCTTTTACATTAAATCTATCTAAAATTCTATTTATATAATTTTCTTTTTTTAGAATTTCAAAACTTGGTTTGAAATTCATATCATAAATAAATGCAATTATTGATATTACATTATTAATTGTATTTTTTCCTTGTTCTATATCTTCTCTTTTTATTGTTAATCGCTTTTTGAATTGTTCAATCACTTTATCTAATATAACTGTTTCCTCTATCTGTTTTTCTTTTCCTTTCCAAAACATTTCTACTGCTTCATAAAATATATCTAATTTATCTGCATCTCTTATTATTTTTGAAAATAAATTTTCTTTTTCACTAAGTCCATCTTCTATTTTAAATTTATTATGATTTCTTACTGCTGTTTTTATTATTTTGTCATATTGATTAGTTTCAATATATTTTCTTATATCTTTTTCTAATATCTTTTCTCCATAATCACCATGGTCAAAACTTTTTGTATCATGAAATGTTTCATATAGTTTTCGTTGTTCAAATCTTGCAATATCATGTAATAACCCTATCAATGCTGATATTTGTATTTCTTCTTCATTTAATTTTAGTTCATTAGAAATTTGTTTTGATATTTCCATAACTCTTAATGAGTGTTTTTGTTTTCTAAGTATATCTTTATTTTGTAAATCATAGTTTTCAGTAAATCTTAAAAATTCTTTTTTTGCTTTTTCTAAATTAATTTCCATCTTAGTTCCTCTATTCATATATTAAAAATGTTGGGGTCTCTCCAAATCTTTCAGTTTTTTCTCCTTGTTTTGCAGTTATTTCTTCTGAGTCTTCTGTTTTATAATATATATCTTCTATTCCTGTTGCTAATTTTCTAAATTCTCCTGTTCCTTGATTATAATAATATATTATTCCATCTTTTATTCCTATCAAATTATTTGATGCTCCTGCCCATCCTCTTGCTGTTAATGTTTTTTCTGCCTTTTCTAATAATTCTTGTCCGTTTGTTATTTCGTTATTTTGATTTGTATTTTCTTCATTTTTGGTTGTTTCTCCTTCTGTTTCTGCATCGGTTTCTATTGTATTATTATTTACATCATTTGAAATATTATTATTATTTTGAGTTTGTTCTTCTTTATTTCTAAAAAACTCTATTCCAACAAATACTAATACACATACAATTATTATTACAATTAAATATTTTAATTTTTTCATATTATCACCTTCACATGTATTTTATATTTATAAATTTAATTTGTCAATTTTTTTATCATATTTTATAAATTCTATTTTTATACTATTAATTCTTAAGTTTTTCATTGACTTTTGGCTATTTTGCTAGTATAATCGTACTATTAGAACTAATCGTGAAAGGAGCGAATAATATGTCATATAATTTTAGAGAGATAGAACAAAAATGGCAAAATTATTGGGAAGAACACAAAACTTTTTATACAGATGTGTGGGATTTTTCAAAACCTAAATTTTATGCACTAGATATGTTTCCATATCCATCTGGTCAAGGACTTCATGTAGGTCATCCTGAAGGATATACAGCAACAGATATAATATCTAGAATGAAAAGAATGCAAGGATATAATGTTTTACATCCAATGGGATGGGATGCATTTGGATTGCCAGCAGAACAATACGCAATTAAAACAGGAAATCATCCAGCAGGATTTACAGCCCAAAATATCGAAACATTTAAAAGACAATTAAAAATGTTAGGTTTTTCATTTGATTGGGATAAAGAGGTTTCTACATGTGACCCTAATTTTTATAAATGGACTCAATGGATTTTCAAACAATTATTTAATGATGGTTTAGCAAAACTAGTTGAAATGCCTGTTAACTGGTGCGAAGGTCTAGGTTGTGTACTATCTAATGATGAAGTAATTGATGGAAAGAGTGAAAGAGGTGGCTTCCCTGTTGTTCGTAAAAATATGAAACAATGGGTATTAGATATTCCAAAATATGCTGATATTTTACTTGAAGGTTTAGATGAAATTGATTGGCCTGAATCTACAAAAGAAATTCAAAGAAATTGGATTGGTCGTAGTGAGGGTGCAGAAGTTAAATTCAAAGTTGCAAATACTGATTTAGATTTTACTGTATTTACTACTAGACCTGATACACTTTTTGGTGCTACATATTGTGTTTTAGCACCTGAACTTGATTTAGTAAATAAAATTACTACTACAGAGCAAAAAGAGGCTGTTGAGCAATATAAAAAATTAGCTGCTTCAAAATCAGATTTAGAAAGGACTGAATTAAGCAAAGAAAAAACAGGTGTATTTACAGGTTCATATGCAATAAATCCTGTTAATGGAAAAGAAATTCCTATTTGGATTTCAGATTATGTTTTAGCAACATATGGAACAGGTTGTATTATGGCTGTTCCTGCACATGACCAAAGAGATTATGAATTTGCTAGCAAATTTGGAATTGAAATTATTCCTGTTTTAGAAGGTGGAGATATTTCAAAAGAAGCTTTTGTTGAAGATGGTCTACATATAAATTCTGATTTCTTGAATGGACTAAATAAAAAAGATGCTATTGAAAAGATTAATAATTGGCTTGAAGAAAAAAATATTGGAAAGAGAAAAGTTAATTATAAATTACGTGAATGGATTTTTGCAAGACAACGTTATTGGGGTGAACCTATTCCAATAGTTTTTGTAGATGATGAAATGAAAGCTCTTGCTGATTCTGAGTTACCATTAATTTTACCAGAATTAGAAGATTACGCTCCATCAAAAACTGGTGCTTCACCACTTGATAAAGCAACTGATTGGGTAAATACTTCTTTTGAAGGTAAACCTGCCAAAAGAGAAACAAGTACTATGCCAGGTTCAGCTGGTTCAAGTTGGTATTTCTTAAGATATATTGACCCACATAATGAAAATGAGTTTGCTAATAAGAAATTATTAGAGCATTGGTTACCTGTTGATTTATATGTCGGTGGACCTGAACATGCAGTTGGACATTTATTATATTCAAGATTTTGGAATAATTATTTATATAATAAAGGTTATGTTCCTGTTAAAGAACCATTTGCTAAACTTCGTCATCAAGGTATGATTTTAGGTTCAAATGGTGAAAAAATGAGTAAATCTAAAGGAAATGTTATTAATCCTGATGATATGGTTAAACAATATGGTGCAGATTCTTTAAGAATTTATGAAATGTTTATGGGACCAATTGATGCTGCTAAGCCTTGGGACCCAAATGGAATTGATGGTGCTAAAAAATTCTTAGATAGAGTTTGGAGATTATATACTGAATCAGGTAAAATTAAAAATGAAACAAATAAAAATCTAGACAGAGTTTATCATTATACAGTTAAAAAAGTTTCTAATGATTACGAAACTATGAATTTTAATACTGCTATTTCTCAAATGATGATTTTTATAAATACTGTTAATAAAGAAGAAATTTTACCTCTTGAGTATGCAGAAGGATTTTTAAAATTATTAAATCCTGTTGCTCCTCATATTACTGAAGAATTATGGAATAAATTAGGTCATACCAATAGTATTGCTTATGAAAGTTGGCCTAAATTTGATGAAGCTAAAACTATTGAAGATACAATTGAAATTCCTGTTCAAGTTAATGGAAAGCTTAAAAATACTATTTCAATTTCTTTGAATGAAGATGAGTCTTCTGTTAAAGAAAAAGTTCATAATGCTTTAACAAATCAACTTGATGGAAAATCTATTGTTAAAGAAATTTATGTTAAAAATAAGATTTATAATGTTGTAGTTAAATAAAAAAGAGAAGCTTTATGCTTCTCTTTTCCAATAAAATAAATATTGTTGAGCAATTCCTGCAAGCTTGCCAAATTTTTCTTGTGCTAGTTTTTCAATTTCTTTTTTGTTTATTTTTGTTTCATCTTCATTTTTTATATATAATTCATTCATGACTCTTCTAACCCATACATCGATTGGAAACACTTCAAATCTTTTTAATGTTGAAAATAGTAAAATACAATCTGCAACTTTTGGACCAACACCTGATAGTGTTAGAAGTTGTTCTCTTACTTCTATTGTATTTGAATTTTTTTGCATTTCATCTAAGTCTACTTTTTTATCAAGGAGCATATGTACAGTTTCGTATAAACGGATATCTCTAAATCCTGCTCCCAATTTTCTATATTCTTCTACTGTTACATCTTTTAATTCCTCTAAGCTTGGAAATGTATAATATTTTTCTCCTTGAAATTGTATTTCTTTTCCATAATTTTTTGATATTCTTTCTATTATTCCTTTTATTCTTGGAATATTATTATTGGCTGAAATTATATATGATATTATCATTTCCCATAAATCTTGGTTTAGTATTCTTATTCCTTTTCCATACTGAATACTTGTTTTTACATTATCATCTATTTTTTCTAATCTTGATTTTATTTCTTCGTAATTTCTTTTTAAATCAAAATAGTCTTCTACTATTTCTTTAATATTTCCGTTACATATTCCTTTAAATGTGACTGTATCTCCATGTTTTTGCACATTCATTACATTTCCTTTAAATACTCCTGTATAACTTCCATCTTCTTGTTTACTCCATCTAAAACATTGTCCACACTCAAATATATCTGCTAATTCAAATGATTTTATGTTTTCTATTTTATATTCTTGTTCTTTCATCTTTATTCACCTTCAAGTCTATTTTAATTTATTTTCTAACTTTTTTCAATATTTTCCTTGTATTTTCTTGCTTTTTTAAATTTTCAATTGACATTCAATTAATTAGACTATATAATTCTATTCAAGAAGTTGAGAAAAGCAGAGTGTGGCGCATCATAATCCTACTACGAGAGGAGGGCGATGCGTATGTTAATAACAAATATTTATTTATTGTTTATATACATATTGTTAATTTATGTTATAGCAATGACTGCTATCGCAGTTGCCTTATTTGTGACACTTATTGTTACAATAAGAAAACTTGATAAAATAAAAAACACATCTCTGTCTGGTCAATAGAGATGCATTCTTTATAACTCTTTATTGATTCGCCACATTTCTGTGGTATCTCACTTCTATATTTATATTACTATAATTTTTATTTTTTGTCAATTATTTCTCACATACTTTCGCATATTTCTTTAATTTTTCATATACTAAATAATTTATAGTTCCCTCTGGAAATTTTCCATCTTGAGATTTTTTACCTGCTGGAACACCTGTTAAAACTTCAATTCCTTCATCAATTGTAGAAATTGCATATATATGGAATTTTTTATTTTTAACTGCTTCAACAATCTCATCAGAAAGTTGTAAATTATTAACATTTTGTACTGGTATCATAACTCCATGTGAACCATCAAGTCCACGCATTTTACAAATTTGGAAAAATCCCTCAATTTTTTCATTTACACCACCAATTGGTTGAATTTGTCCTTTTTGATTTACTGAACCTGTTACAGCAATTGATTGCTTAATTGGAATTTCAGATAAGCTTGAAAGCAGTCCATATAATTCTGTACTTGAAGCACTATCCCCATCTACTCCATTATATAATTGTTCAAAACATATACTTGCTGTCAAACATAATGGTATATCTTGTGCAAATCTTTCTCCTAAATATCCAGAAAGTATATATACACCTTTTGAATGAGTAGAACCAGAAAGTTCAACTTCTCTTTCTATATTTACAATTCCTTCTTTTCCTGTATAAGTATTTACTGTAATTTTAGCAGGTTTACCAAATGTATAATCTCCTATTGACATTACAGTTAATCCATTTAATTCACCTACTAATGCTCCATCTGTATTTATCAAAAGTGTATTATCTTTTATCATTTCTATATATTTTGCATCATATTTTTTAATTCTTTCTACTCTTTCAAATAATGCTTTATTTATAAATTCTTCAGTAACTATTTTTGCTTTTGAAAGTTTTGCCCATGTTCCAGCTTCACCTATTATTTGTGCAATTTCAGTAAAGTTTGTTGATATTTTTCCGTTTTCTCCTGATAACCTTGATGCATATTCCACAATTCTTGCCATTGCAGTTTTATCCAAATGTGGTAATTGTTCTTGTTCACAAAATGTATGTACAAATCTTGCTAATTTATTTACATTTTCTTCATTAATAGGTGCTGTATCTTCAAATTCTACTTTCATCTTAAATAGTTTTCTAAAGTCTGAATCCATTGACAATAATGTATGATATATATTTGCACTTCCTATTATTATTACTTTTAGTTTTAATGGTATTGGCTCTGGTTTTAATGATATTACAGCCATTGATGTTCTTTGCTCTACTGTATTATCTATTGATAATTCTTTTACTCTTAATGCTCTTTTTAACTCTTCATAACATATTCCATTTGCAAGTAAATCTTTAGCTTGAAATATTATATATCCTCCATTTGCTTTATGCAATAATCCTGGTTTTAACATTGTAAAATCTGTTTTTAATGCCCCATAATAGTTCTCATATTCTAATTTTCCAAATATATTATGATATGTGTAGTTTGAATCCATTATTACTGGACAACCTTCCATATTACTATTATCTATGAATAAATTAACTCTATAATTTAAGCATGGGTCTGGTCTTCTTTGTATAGGGCCTTGTTGTACTTGCTGAGTTGGTTGTTTATCTTCTTCTAAGAAATATGATACATTTTTTAGTACATCTTGTTTTACATCATTTAAAAATTGATTTATTTTTTTATTTCTTTTATATTTTGATTTTATATAATTTATGTGTGCATTTACTGTTAATAATGCTACATTTGATTGCCATTCTGATACTTTTTTATCTGATTGTCTTTCTATCTGTTTTATTTGACTTATTGCATCCATTATTTGTTGTTGTACTATTACTGATTTTGCTTCATATTCTTGTTTAACCTTTTCTTCTAATTGCTCAAATTCTTCTTCTTGAACTACTTTACCATCTATTACTGGCATCATATATATTCCATTTTGTGCTGATTTAACTTGAAATCCATGTTTCATTGAGTCTTCATTTAATTTTGTCATTAAAATTTCTCTTTTTTCTTCAAATTCTTTTCTTATTAATGCTTTTTCTTTTTCAAAATCATCTGCATTAAATGTTTTTTTGATGTCTTTTTTTACTTCTTTTATAAATCCATCCATATTTTCTTTGAATTCTTTTCCTTGCCCTGCTGGTAATGATACAGCTATTGGCTCATTTGGATTTTGGAAATTATATATATAACACCAATCATTTGGAACTTTCTTTTTTATCGCGATTTTATCTAAGTAGTTTTTTGCATACATTGTCTTTCCTACTCCGCTTGGTCCTTCTAAATATATATTATTTCCTTTTACATCAACACTTACTCCAAATTCTAATGCTTTTATTCCTCTTTCTTGTCCAATTCCATCGTTTATAGGTTCTAATTCTTCTGTTGTTTCAAAATGAAACATTTCTTTATTACAAACCATTTTTAGGCTTTTATAACTTAATTCATTTTTTTCTTTCATTTTTTTCCTCCGTGCATATTTAAATTTTATCCCTTTTTACCTCTTTTATTTTATATTACTTGTCCTTTTTTGTAAAGTTTTTTTCGCATTTTTTATTATGAAATTTTTGGAAGTTTATACAGCAAAATTTATTAGCAGAATAGAAGGATAATATATTTTAACATATATTACCCTTCTCCTTTTTAGACTTTGATTTAATTTACTTTAGCATCATAACAATATCTCTCCAAAAACCCCCAGATGATACTATGAAATCTAAGGATTTTAAGAATACGTCCATCACTCGAACCATTCAACTTATAATAAATGAACGGGACATCTTGTGTATTATTCATATCC
Source organism: uncultured Clostridia bacterium (assembly GCA_944388705.1). Taxonomy (GTDB): domain Bacteria; phylum Bacillota; class Clostridia; order TANB77; family CAG-508; genus CAG-269. The sequence goes on along the minus strand of CALXJU010000021.1, from coordinate 12,847 downwards.
TTGTTAATTAGAATATGACTCATTTCGGGAATCAACCCTGCTAATTTTTTAGAAATTTCATTGTTATCTGTAAATTTTTCTACCAAATAATTCATATGGTTTAAAAATTCCTGTCGATTAATAGTTCCTTGATAGACTTTTTTTCCTTCTACATACTTTAGTTTGATTAAATCTTTGTCTGCCATAATATGCCTCCTTATTTAATTATTTTTTCTCGGAGGCATTATATTTAGCCTCCGAATTTTCGAAAGCTATAATAATGCTTTTATAAAATATTATAACATATATTTACATTTGTTTCTAGTTTTAAAATAAAAAAAGAGGATTTATTTTTCCCCTTCTTTTAGTTTATTTTGTTGTTTTTGCTTCTTTTTCTACAACTTCAGCAGCTTTTTCTGCTGTTTCTGTTGCAACTTCTGCTACTGGTTCTTCTGGTTTTACTTCTTTTGAAACAACTTCAGCTACTTTTTCTTCAGCTGGTGTTTCAACAGCTTCTTCAACTGGTTCTTCAGTTAAATCTTCTTTTAAAACAATTTCTTTGTTTTCAATTCTTGCTCCAACTAATTCTTTAGTTTTAGAAGCTTTACCTGTTCTTTCTCTTAAATAGTAAAGTTTAGCTCTTCTTGCTTTACCAACTCTAACTAATTCTACTTTTTCAACTAATGGTGAATGGATTAAAAATGTTTTTTCTACACCTACACCATAAGATATTTTTCTTACTGTAAATGTTTCATTAAGTCCTCCACCTTGTTTTTTAATTATAATTCCTTCAAATACTTGGATTCTTTCTTTGTTTCCTTCTTTAATTCTAACATGTACTCTAACTGTATTACCAACTTTTAAATCTGGTATTGTATTTTTTAATTGTTCATGTTCTATTGATTTTATGATATCCATCAGTATTTACCTCCTTCTTTCTTTTATGTAAGCGGTGCTTCTTCGCACTTTACATCTTTTTTTATTTTTTCTAATATTTTTTTGTCTTGTTCTGACAATTCTACATTTTTTAAAAGTTCTGGTCTTTTTAAATATGTATTTTTTAAAGCTTCACATCTTCTCCACTTGTTTATATTTTCATGATGACCTGATAATAATATTTCTGGAACCTTTTTATCATTAAAGACTTCTGGTCTTGTATATTGTGGATATTCTAGTAGTCCTTGCGAAAATGATTCTTCATTTTTAGATTCTTCATTTAAGACTCCTTCTACATATCTACTTACACTATCTATTAACACCATTGCTGGGATTTCTCCACCTGTTAATACATAATCTCCTATAGATATTTCTTCATCTACAATTTCATCTATTACTCTTTGGTCTATTCCTTCATAATGTCCACATAGTAGGATTAGATGTTCTTCTTTACTTAATTTTTCTACTTTTTCTTGGTTTAGTGTTTTCCCTTGTGGAGTTAGATATATTACTTTTGCATTTTGAGCTTTTATTGCTTTATATGCATCATATACTACATCTGGTTGCATTACCATTCCTGCTCCTCCACCATATGGAGTATCATCGACTTTTTTGTGTTTATTTTTTGAAAAATCTCTAATATTTATTAATTCAATTTGTATTAGTTCTTTTTCTTCTGCTTTTCCTATTATGCTTTTTTTCAATGGTTCAAACATTTCTGGGAAAAGTGTTAATACATCAAATTTCATTTTACACCAACCCTTGTAACAAATGAACTATGATTTTTTCATCTAATTTTACTTCTTTTATTACATCTTTTATTCCTGGTAATAAGATTTGTTTTCCTAGTTCATCTTTTACTACATATATGTCATTACTTCCTGTATTATAGATATCTTCTACTTTTCCAAGCAATTTTCCTTCATCAGTATAAACTTCTAATCCGATTAAATCTGCTATGAAGTATGTTCCTTCCTCAAGAGGAATTGCATCTTCTCTATCTATTTCTAAAAATAGATTTCTTAGCAGTTCTGCATCTTCAATTCGATTTATACCTTCTAATTTTAATAGCACCATATTTTTGTGATATTTTACATTTTCTATTTTATATTGCTTTATACCTGTTTTAGTTTTGACATATACTTTTTTTAATTCGTCAAATCTATTAATATCATCTGTAAAAGGCTTTACTTTTACTTCTCCTTTTATCCCAAATGTATTTACTATTTGACCTATTTCTAATCTTTTTTGCATATTTTTCTCCATTAATCAATAAATTCTACTGTTACTTTTTTACTTCTATTATTTGTAACAGCTCTCATTATTGTTCTGATAGATTGTGCAATTTTTCCTTGTCTTCCGATGATTTTACCCATATCTTCTTCAGCAACTTTTACTTCGAATTTTATGTTTTTATCACCTTCGACTTCTTTTATTTCAACTGCTTCTTGGTTATCAACTAAGCTTTTAACTATTGTTTCTAAAATTTCTTTCATCTTTGCCTCCAATTAAGCATTTTTTATAAGTGCTTTTACAGTATCTGTTGGTTGTGCACCATTTTTTATCCATTGTTCTAATTTTTCTTTGTTTAATACAACTTTTGATGGGTTTGTCATTGGATCATATGTTCCAATTTGTTCTATTATTTTTCCATCTCTTGGAGATTTTGAATCAGCTACTACTATATGATAGAATGGAGCTTTTTTCTTTCCCTCTCTTTGTAATCTTATTTTTACCATGGTAATTCACCTCTTTCTGCTATTTATATATTTTTAATATTAATAACTACATTTTAAAATTTTTCAAGTCATTCATATTCATATTTTTCATCATATTTTTCATGCCACCTTTATTTGATTTCATTTGTTTCATCATTTTTTGTGTCATTTCAAATGATTTTATGAATTTGTTGATGTCTTGAACTGTTGTTCCACTACCTTTTGCTATACGTATCCTTCTACTTGCATTTAGTAGTTTTACATTTCTTTTTTCTTGTTTTGTCATTGAACATATCATTGCTTCAATTTTTACAAATTCTTTATCATCTATATCTATGTCTTTAAATTTATTCATTCCAGGTATCATTTTTAAGATTGATGAAAATGACCCCATCTTTTTTATTTGCCTAATTTGTGTTAAATAATCGTCTAAATCTAATTCATTTTTTCGAAGTTGCTTTTCTAATTTTTCAGCTTCTTCTTCAGTTATAGCTTCTTCAGCTTTTTCGATTATTGATAACACATCTCCCATTCCAAGTATTCTTGATGTCATTCTTTCTGGATTGAATACTTCTATATCACTTAGCTTTTCTCCTGTTGCTGCAAATTTAATTGGCTTTCCTGTAACTTTTTTTACTGAAAGTGCCGCTCCTCCACGTGTGTCTCCATCTAATTTTGTTAGTATAATTCCATCTATTCCTACAGCTTCATTAAAACTTTGTGCTACATTTACTGCATCTTGACCTGTCATTGAATCTACTACTAATAGAATTTCATGTGGTTTTACATTTGCTTTTACATTTTTTAGTTCTTGCATTAACTCATCATCTATATGCAATCTACCTGCTGTATCTAATATTACTACATCATTTAATTTTGATATTGCTACATTTATTGCTTGTTTTGCAATATGTACAACATCTTTTGATGTTTCATTACTATATACTGGTATATTTAATTGGGCTCCTACTACTTGCAATTGTTTTATAGCAGCTGGTCTATATATATCACATGCTACTAATAATGGTTTTTTGCCTTGTTTACGCAAAATATTTGCAAGCTTTCCTGCTGTTGTTGTTTTTCCTGAACCTTGAAGTCCAACTAGCATTATTATTGTTGGTGGGTTTGGCGTAAAGTTTATTTTGCTTTCTGTCCCTCCTAGTAGTTCTACTATTTCATCTTTTACAATTTTAATAACTTGTTGCCCAGGTGTTAATGATTTCATTACATCTTGACCTAATGCTTTTTCTTGTATTTTAGCAGTAAATTCTTTTACTATTTTATAGTTTACATCTGCTTCTAATAGTGCAAGTTTTACTTCTCTTAGCATTTCTTTTAAGTCTGATTCTGAAATTCTTGCTTTTCCTCTAAGCTTTCTAGTTATTTCTTGTAATCTTGATGATAATCCTTCAAATGCCATTCTTTCCTCCTATTCTTTTGTTTATACTAAACAATTTAATTCTTTTTTTACTTGTTCTAATATGTTTGATATTTGTTTATCTGATGTGTCTTTTTCTATTTTGTTTAAATTCAATAAAATGTGTTGTATTTGTTTTTCTTGATTAATTGTCTTTCTCATAAACAATAGCTTTTCTTCATATTCGAAAAGTTTTCTTTCCCCCTTTTTGATGATATCTCTTACTGCTTGTCTCGTGATATTTTCGTTTTCTGCAATTTCTGATAAAGATAAATCATTATTATAGTAGTAGTCTATGAATTGTTTTTGCTTTTCTGTTAATAACTCTCCATATATTTGCCATAACATACTTATCTCTACGTTTTTTTCCATTTCTACTACCTCTTTCATTTTTACATTATCCTTTTATATAATAAAATAAAAGGTGTAATGCTTATATACTTTACACCTTTTTCATCCATTTGTCAAGTGTTTTAGAGGATTTTTTGTATTTTTCTTACAAAATTTATTTATTTTCCTTCTAAATATGCTTGTTTTTTCATCATTTTACTTGCCATTTTTAATATAAATTTGTTTGTTGCCGAAATTGCTTCTCTATCTTTTTTTAGTTTTAATGTCTTTAAACATGCATCTGCTGAGTCTACACATAAATCTACTCCTGAAATAAATGATGACATTTCAGAGTTTAAAAATACTATTGGATATGCCATTTCTTCTGAGGTTGCCAATCTATGTGCCATTCCTGTTTCTGCAAGTAATGCCTCTTTTCCTCCTGCCATTTTTTCGAACTCATCTTTCATTCCAGTATCTGTTGAACCTGGCATTACATTATTTACTCTTATTCCTGATTTTCCAAGTTCTACTGCTTGTTCACACGAAAATTGTGATAAACATCTTTTTGAGTACATATATGCAAATGTTGCTGGTGCACTTTTAGCTAAAGGCTCTACTAATTTTACAGTATCTTCCCAACTTTGGGCATGTACAACTTTGTCTTGTTCTTTTTTGAATTGTTTCCAATTAAGTCCTGCTGTTGAAGTAACAAAAACTATAGAACCTCCTTTTGTCATTCTTGTTTTTAAATATTTAAATGTTATATATTTATTTGATGTAAAGTTACAATTAAATGTTGTCATATAATCTGTTTTTGAACCTGATAGTCCTGCTACTCCAAAAAAACTGTCTATTTTATTTGGTAGTTTAGCAAATGTTTCATCTATTTCATTTTTATTTGCTAAATTGCATTTATGGAATTCCTTTATTCCTTGTACATCGCATTCATTTAAATCTAATGCATATACATTTGCTCCTAAATCTACTAACATTTCTACTGTTGCTTTTCCCATTCCACTTGATGCTCCTGTTACTACACAGTTTTTTCCTTCATATTTGAAATAACCTTTCATTTTATATCACCTTTCTTTTCATTTGTTTTTCTATATATTATCATATTAATTTTAAAAAAACAATAAAAAAAAAATTTTTCAAAACCTCTTGTCATAATTGGTAAAAGATGTTAAAATATATCCATATTAGATTTTCAGTTTAATTTTTTTATTATTTTTTAATTTCTAAAATGTTTATATCAAATTTTAAAATCAAGTTAGAAAAAAATATTTCAACAAGGAAGTGATTGCCTTTATTTAATATGTCTTTATTATCATATTGTTTTATATATTGGTAATACTAAATGGAACGCTAGCACCTCATTTGCCGATTGTGAGGTTGAATATCCTGAACTTAATTTTAATTCACTTGATACAAAATTCAAATTAATTGATTTAAATAATTTTAAAATTGAAGATTTACTAAAGTTAAATACTATGGTTGCAAATGCTATGATTTTAGAAAAATGTAAAAATAATGATGAAGTTATAGAAAATCTAAAAAAAATATTAAGAAATTCAACTAGTAAAAAAACAGAACTAATTAAACTAAAGCAAATTATTAGTTATTTATATTCTAATATAAATAACATTGAAGAAATTTTAAATTTAATTGAAAAAAGTGAGGTTGATGAAACTATGAGTACAGTTGCTGAAAGATTAAGAGAAGAATATATTAATAAAGAACTTAATGGTATTTCTAAAGGTATTGCTCAAATTATAAAAAACATGCTAGATTCTGGAATGTCAGAATATGATATTCTTTATCATACAAAAATAGATAAAAAACAATTCGAAAAGATTAAAAAAGAATTTAAAAACGAAACAAAATAACTTAAAACTAGAAATTTGCATATATTCAACTAAAGAATTATACAAATTTCTAGTTTTTTATTTACATTGAAAATTTTTTATATATTTCAGAATGTTCTGAAATTTCCGGATTATCAGAAATTATCTTTTCAACTATATTATCTTGCAAATCAAATGAAACGACATATCCTTCTAACATTTCTGCTTTTTCTTTTAATAATTGATTTTCTTCATTTACATATATTTTAGATTTACCTTTTCCATTTTTAGCCTCTTGCACTAAATTTGAAACAGGTGAATTTCCGTCAAATGCAATTACTATAGCTTTTCTTCTTTCAAAAATCTCATAATTAAAGCTTTTATATATTCCTAATTCTTCAGCTTCTGTAGAAACACGTATTCCATCTATGTTTTCATCTAATAACCTATTTTTTACCTTTTCAGTAACCATTTTAGGAACAATCGCATCTATTTCAAATTTTTTATTTAATTCTTTAGAAATATCTATTATTGCTTTTTCATATCCTTGCATTTTATGTCCAATTACAAAATAAACATTATTATTATCTACATTTTTCATAAATTCTCTTAATACTCTTATTCCTTCTTCTGATGCAAAAGTTTCTCTACCTTTTGTATTAAAACTTCCTCCAGCAATTATTACTGGTACTTTATCAGTTGGAAGTTCTTTTATTTTTTGTTTTAATTCTTTTTCTGTTTCTAAATTAGTTGACATTCTTAATTCTTCTTGCCCTTCAGTTTCTTTCATATTTTTTTCTTCTAACTCTAATACCGCTTCTCTTATTGTTTTATTTCCTAAAAATTCTTTGAATTTCTTACTTTTTTCTTCAAAATATTTGTCAGCTTTGCTAATAATTTCATCTTCAACTTTTCTCATTTTTTCAAAATCCGTATCTTTTAGTCCTAATAGATTTTGAAGTGCTAATTGCTCATCAAATGTATCTGAACCATACATACCACATCCATCTGTTCCCTGAACACATTTTACACCATTTTCTAAGAATTTTTTGATTGGATGATTGCTTAAATCTCCAATATTATTTAATCTTACATTTGATGTCAATTGAAATTCTATAATAATGCCTGTTTCTTTCATTAATTCTATTAAATCTTGTCCTGCTTGTGTATTTAAATTTTCTGAATATAGTCCATGTCCTATTCTGACTTGTGGCATTTGTTGACCTTTTTCTAATGCTTCTTTTACACATAATATTGACTTTCTCACATTATCTCTTAAACTATCATTTTCTCCAGCATGTATTCTTATAGTAAAATCTTTGTCTTCACTATTTACATATTTTACTATTTCTTTTATTGCAGGTTGTAATTCTGCAATATCATTTATTTCTTCTCCTATGAAGTCACTTCCTACAACATATGGGCTTTTCGCAACTGCTTTTAATACATTTATATTTTCTCTTAAATATGTATTACTTGTTTTTTGGTCTTTTATTATCGTTAATGGTATTCTTCTTATCGCAAATAAATATCTAATTTTTACTCCTGTTTCTTTTTCTATTTGTGGGAATATTTCATGTATTTCTTCTAATAGTTTTATAGCTGGTTCTCCTGTTTTTGCTAATTCTGTATCTGCTATTTCAACATATTTTATTCCTTGTTTTTGATATTGTCTTGCAGTCCATAAAAGCTTATCTTGTCTTAATGTATTATTTTTATATGGACTACTTTCTCTTTTGTCTTCTAACATCTGAAATACCATTTGTTTTATATCTTTTTCTGGTATTTTTTCTATTAATTCTTTTTTTAGTCTTATTTTTTCTTCTGATGATTTTCCTTTTGCAAATACATATCTATAAATATAACATTTTTCCAAATTAGTAAATACTGCTTGTCCATCTTTTATTATTACTAGACTTGTTCTTATTTTTTCTATATTATATAAGGCATTTTCTAAATTATTTAAAATTAAATCTGCAAAATTTATAAATGTGTTATCATCTATCTTTCTTGTTAAATATTTTCCTTGTAATGGAGAATCTTTGAATTGTTTTTCTACTTCTTCTCTTTGCTTATATATTTTTTCTTCTTGTTTTTTAGTTAATTTTAAATTTATTTTTTTGATATAATATAAAGGATATTTTACTTGATGAACTATTCCTAATGCTATTAAACAGTCTGGTGTTAAATTTGCATTTGCATGTGTATGTAAATCTGTTCTGAATTTTGACTTTTTTAAAATATATGTTTTTACAATTGTCTTTTCTATTGGTAATTTATAATTTTTAGTTTGTGACATTAATGTTTTTGTTATTGCTGGTATTTTTGCTTTTATTTCTATTCTGTTTTCATATATATTAGCTATTTTTATTCCACCTAATCTAAATATATATACTTCTTCATTATCGCCATTTATGCTTGCTGGTATTTTTCCTGTTATTATTTTCATGTCTTTTTCATTTTTTACAGTTTCTAATCCACATATTTTTGCTAAATTTGTTATTAAATTTCCTGTGTTATGATTTGGAGTTTCTAGAATATATGTAATTTCATCTTCTTGGCTTTTATATAAATTTACTATTATGTCTTTTTCTTTGTCTAGATAAAATTTGTTAAAGAATTTTAATTCCTCCATCTTTTCCTCCTCTTTTATTTAAAAAATATTAAACAATATTATACCATATTTTATTTTCTTGTGCAAGCATTATGTAAATCTTTTTTCAAAATTATTAGATATTATTTAACGAGAATAGAGAGGAAAGCAATTGCTTTTCCTCTCTACTTTTATGCCTATTTTCTAATCTCTGCATTACATTTTTTACAAACTGTATCTATAATTTTTTCTAATAAAGCATTAATCTCTTCATCAGTTAAAGTTTTCTTTGTATCTTCAAAAGTTAGTGCATATGCAATAGATTTTTTGTTTTGAGGTAAATTAGAGCCTGTATAAACATCAAATACTTCTATATCTGTAAGTAGACTTCCACCTGCACTTTTAACTACTTTTTCGATTTCTTTTGAAGTTAATTTTTTATCAACTACAAATGCAACATCTTTTTTTACATTTGGAAATTTTGAAATTTCTTTATATTTCATTTTTCCAACTTTCTTTTGGAATAATTCATCTAAATTAATTTCTAGTACAAATATATCTTCTTTTGTTATATTTGGATGAATTTTTCCTATAATTCCTACATCTGTTCCATTGACATTAATATATGCACTTTGACCTGGGTGTAATTCTTTAGGCATTTCTTTTTTCATAAAGCTATATCTATTTTCATATCCGAGATATTCAAGAATTTCTTCTGCAACACCTTTAATTACATAAAAATCTACATTTCTATTTGTTAGACCTAATGAATATTTTCCACTCATTAATACACATAATTTTGTATCTTCTCCGTATTTTTCTCCTTTTTTATAAAATCCTTTTCCTATTTCAAATATTGATACATCTTTTTGATTTCTTGCATTATTATATTCATAGATTTTATATAATGAAGGAATCATACTATATCTTAATGTGTTTCTATCTTCTGTAATAGGATCCAATAAACGTAATTCCTCGAACTCGTCTAAAGTATATCCTTTTACTTCTTTATCATTTATTAAAATATATGATAAAGTTTCACTTAATCCTAATGAGAGCATTTTATTTCTTATTTCTCTTGTAGTTTTATCATAACTTCCTTGTTTCATTGGAACTACTGGTAATTTTCCTTTAATATTATCTACTCCATAAATACGACTTACTTCTTCTATTAAGTCTTCTTTTATTGAAATATCTAATCTTCTTGATGGTACTTTTACAATTGCTTTTTTGTCATCTGATGTATATGTAAATCCTAATTTTCTAAATACATTTAAGATTTCTTGATTTGGAATTACTGTTCCCAATACATCATTTATATTTTTGAAAGTTATTTCTATTTCTTTATCTTTTACATCTGTTTTGTCGTATACAACTGTTCCAGTAACTACTTTTCCATCTGCATATTTTTCTAATAATTTACATGCTCTTTCTGCTGCCATATATGTTCTTTTAGGGTCTAAACCTTTTTCAAATCTGTTACTTGCTTCACTTCTTAAGATTTTTTTAGATGTTAGTCTTATTTTTACAGAATCAAATATTGCTGATTCTATTATTACATTTTTTGTATCATCTTCTACTTCTGTTTCTAATCCTCCCATTACTCCTGCTAAACCTACTCCATGTGTGCTATCTGCGATTACTATATCATCTTTACTTAAAGTTCTTTCTATATTATCTAGTGTTGTTAGTTTTTCTCCTTCTTCTGCCATTCTTACAACTAGTTTGTTTCCTAATCTGTCTGCATCATAGAAATGTAATGGTTGACCTAATTCTAGCATTACATAGTTACTAATATCTACTACATTATTTATTGGTCTTATTCCTGAAGCTATTAATCTATTTTTTATAAAAGCTGGACTTTCTTTTATTTTTACGCCTTCTACTTTTTTTACTAATAGTAATTTACAATTTTCCGTTTTTACTTCTGTTTTAAATGTTTTGTTTATATCTTCTCCATTTTCTTTGTGACTTAAGTCTACTTCTTTTACTGATTTATCATATATTGCCCCTATTTCATAAGCCATACCTAATATGCTTAATAAATCTCCTCTATTTGCTGTCAAATCAAAATCTATTACTTCGTCATCTAATCCAAGATATTTTATTGGGTCTTCTCCAACAACTGCATCTTCTCCTAATTCTGCTATTCCATCTTTATCTTCTGGTTTTAAGAATTTATTTTCTAATCCTAACTCAGCTATTGAACACATCATTCCATTTGATTCTTGACCTCTTATTATTCCTTTTCTTATTGTCTTTTCTGGAAGTACCGCTCCATCTTGTGCTACAATTACTTTTATTCCTTTTCTTGCATTTGGGGCTCCACATACAATATTTAATACTTCTGTTCCAATATTTACTTTACATAGATGTAAATGGTCTGAATCTGGATGGTCTTTACATTCTATAATTTCACCTATTACTAATTTTGTAGCATTTATTAGTTTTTCTGCTGAATCATATTCATTTCCTACTCTTGTCATATCTTCAGCAAGTGTTTTTAAGTCTACATCTATATCTACATAGTCTTTTACAAAATTTTTACTTAATTTCATTATTCCTCATCCTTTCTGTCAAATTGTTTTAAGAAACGTATGTCATTTGCATACAAATATCTCATATCTGGTATTCCGTATTTGAACATTGCTAATCTTTCTAGTCCTGTTCCAAATGCAAATCCTCCATATTCTTCTGGGTCATATCCATTCATTTTTAATACATTAGGATGAACCATTCCACTTCCTAATACTTCTATCCATCCTGTTTGTTTGCATAAATTACATCCTTTTCCACCACATTTGAAACAACTTACATCTACTTCATATGATGGTTCTGTAAATGGGAAATAACTTGGTCTGAAACGTAATTCGCAATTTTTTCCTATTAATTTTTTAACAAATACTTCTAATGTACCTTTTAAATCTGCTAATGATACATTTCTATCTTTTTTGTCTATTACTAATCCTTCTACTTGACTGAATTGATGTGAATGTGTTGCATCATCTTCTCTTCTATATGTTTTTCCTGCACATATCATTCTTATTGGTGTTTTTTCTTCATTTGCAAGCATTGTTCTTGCTTGTACTGATGATGTTTGTGTTCTTAATAAATATTCATTTGTTATATAAAAACTATCTTGCATATCTCTTGCTGGATGTCCTTTTGGTAAGTTTAATCTTTCAAAACAAAATTCATCAGTTTCTAGTTCTGGTCCTGCAACTACATCATATCCCATTGATACAAATAAGTCTTCTATTTCTTCTATTACTCTATTTACTGGATGTTTACTTCCTCTTATTATTTTTGTTGATGGTAATGTAATATCTATTGTTTCTTTTTCTAATTTTTCTTGCATTTCTTGCTCTTCAAATTTTCTTTCTTTATCTTGTATTTCTTTTTCTATCTCATCTCTTATTTCATTTACCATACTTCCAATCTTAGGTCTTTCTTCTGGAGCTAAAGCTCCCATTCCTCTTAATACTTGTGTTAATTCTCCTTTTTTTCCTAAGTATTTTACTCTTACTTCATTTAAACTTTTAGAGTCTTCTACTTTTTTGATTTCTTCTAATGCATTTTCTTTGATTTTTGCTATCTGTTCTTGCATTTTTTCTTTCCTCCTTTTTGCTTTTATGGTACTTATATAAAAAAACAGCCCTAACAAACTTTTTTGTTTGTTAGGGCGAATATATCCACGGTACCACCTAATTTTATTAATTTTTTATAATTAACCTCATTATAGTTTTAACGGTTCAACCGCTTACCTCTACTTAATTTCAAAGTAAGACCTCAAAAGTGAAATTTCAATATATCTAGTATAAATAGCTCTCAGCTTTGCTATTTTCTCTGTAATACTTTTTTAATATATCTACTTTGCTTTTTCATCGGCTTCTATCTTTAACTTTTCATATTTTATCACATTTTATGTTACTTGTAAAGCTTTTTATATTATTTTTGTATTTAATTTATGATAAAATCACCTTAAAAGTTTAGAAACGAATATTTCACCCTAAATGTATAAAAATAG
>CALXJU010000020.1 GCA_944388705.1 uncultured Clostridia bacterium | reverse complement strand
TTATGGTGAGCCAGGAGGGATTCGAACCCCCGACCCCAGGCTTAGAAGGCCTGTGCTCTATCCAACTGAGCTACTGACCCATATCGTTGGCACTTAAATATAATAACACATTTGGAGAATAATGTCAATATATTTTATGTTTTTTCGATAAAAAATTTTTATAAAAAACTGTATGCTAGAAACATACAGTTTTTTAGTTTTATATACCTAACAATTTTACTTCTACATTATACATTTTATATTTTTTAGTTTGTTCATCTATTTTAAATTCAATTAGTGTATTTTCTAATGTATCATTATTTTGTCTTAAATCTGTTGTAAAATATAATTTAATTTGTGATAATTCTAATTTATTTCTAACAATTTCTCTAAAAGTTTCAGCTGTATGTTTGTCATCTTCACAAACAAATATTAATTGTGGTAATGTAGAATATCCTGAATCACCTGGAACGAAATTATCATAAAATTCTTTATACATTGTCATTTTATCGACTAATTTCTTTTGCCAGTTAGGTTCTCTTCTAATAACCTCAAATAAGAAAACAATTGATTTATTGTTTTTTGTAAGTTTTACAGACCCACCTGTTGCTTTAAAAGTTTTTCCTGATATTTTTGCATTTAATGCTGGTTTTACAACATAACTTTCTAAAGCTTTTACTTTTCTTAAATAAGCTATTAATGTTTGATTTCCAGCCAATCTTTTCTTAATCATTGGAACTGGTTTTACATTATCTGTTTGTTGCCATTTACATTCTATTTCTTTTGATGTTAATAGATATTTTCCCATTTTCTCTAAGCAATAAATTCTATATATTCCTTTTCCTTCTTCTGAAGTAAAGTAATATCTTGTTAAAATTTTTGATTTTACAAGTTGCTCTAATTTATTATTTAATTTATCTTGTGATTTTGGGTCAAAACCTTTCCATACTAACATCTGATATAATTGTCTTGAAGTTATAAATTCAAATTCATTTACTAATTCTAATATTGCAAAATGAATATCTGTTATATGTCCAATGTTTATTTTATGTATTATTTGATTCATTGAAACATATCCATCTTTTCCGTCAAATGTTTTTATTTCACCTTCTCTTATAGCAAATGGTGATACTTGTGCTTTGATTTGGTTATCTTCAACCATATCAATCCCTCCTTATAATTTATTTAAACTATAATTAATTTAACTTTCTTTTTTTCTGGCACTATTTTCTTTATGCATACATCTACTGTTTGGCCATATTCTAATTCTTTTGTATATTCTGTCATTCCCACTAAGTTTGGAGTTAGTTCAATAAATATGCCATTTTTATTTTTTTCTGTGTCTCTTACTATTCCTTTTACTGTCATACCTTCTTTGAAATTTTTTACGTTTTCTTCCCATGTTCCAAATAATTCTTTATATGACAAATTTACTTTCCCTGTATCCTCATTTATAGATTTTACCACACATTTTACTTTTTGTCCAATTTTTAATCTTTCTTCTGGTGATTTTATTCTCACTACTGATAAATCTTCTATAAATGCTAGTCCTGTTGGGCCTTCATCTATAGCAATAAATGCTCCATATGGTTTGATTCCTGTGACAGTTCCTTCTACAATCTGTCCTTCTTCAATTTTCATTTGTTTTTTCTCCTTTTTCTTATGTTTATACTATTATATATTCTTTTCTTTAAATTTTCAATAATTTTTATAATGTTATTTAAATTGTTGAATTTCTTTTTCTGTTAGATATCTCCATTCGCCAAGTTTTAAATCTTTTACTCCTATTTTTCCAATTTTACTTCTATGTAAAGCAAGAACTTTTTTACCAATAGCTTCACACATTTTTCTTACTTGTCTATTTTTTCCTTCATGTATAATTATTTCTAATCTTGATATATTTTTTTCTTGAACTATTTTCAATATCTTTACTTTAGCAGGCTTTGTAGTATAATCTTCAATTTGAACACCTTTACGTAATTTCTCAACTTCATCATTTTGAATTATACCTTTTAATGTAACAGTATAAGTTTTTTCAATTTCATGTTTTGGATGAGTCACTTTATATACAAAATCCCCATCGTTTGTAAGAATTAATGCACCTGATGTATACATATCTAATCTTCCAACAGGAACAATTCTTTCTTTTACTTTTACTAAATCTAATACAGTATCTCTATTAAATTGGTCATCAACTGTTGTTACATATCCAATTGGTTTATTTAATAATATATATGCCAGTTTTCTATTTTCTTTTATTTCTTTATTTTCAAATTTTACTTGAACTTTTTTAGGATTTATTTTTGTTCCTAATTCAGTAATAACTTTTCCATTTACTTGTACCTTCCCTTGCTGAATATATTGCTCACACTTTCTTCTTGAAGCAATACCACAATCAGCTAAATATTTTTGTAGTCTAACTTCTTCCATTTAATCCTCCATTTTTTATAAATTTATGTACTATTTTTTATGTTTCTGCATATTATATATTAATTCCTTTTACTTTTCTAAAAGGCTTTATATAGATTTCCCGGCAAGCTTCTTCTTGCCGGTCTTTTAATTATTATTGTCTAATTTGTTTATTATATCTTGAAAATATTCTGGTAATGGTGCTTCTAATTTCATTTCTTTTTTTGTAATTGGATGTTTGAATTCTAAACTTTTAGCATGCAAACATTGTCCTTCTACTCCAAATTCATTTTTTCCATTTGAATAAATATAATCTCCTATTATTGGATAACCAATATGTGATAAATGCACACGTATTTGATGTGTTCTTCCAGTTTCAATATTTATTTCTAGTAATGTATATTTATCATATCTTTTTAAAACTTTTATATGTGTTACTGCATTTTTTCCATCTTTTGCTACTGTCATCTTTTTTCTATCTGTTCTACTTCTACCTATTGGCATGTCAATTGTTGCTTCATTTTCTTTTATAACTCCTCTTACTAATGCAATATATGTTTTCTTTACTTCATGATTTTTTATCTGTTCACTCATTTTAACATGTGCCATATCATTTTTTGCTACAATTAGCAATCCTGATGTATCTTTATCAAGTCGATGTACTATTCCTGGTCTTATTTCTCCTCCAATTCCTGATAAAGAGTCTTTACATATATCCATTATTGCATTTACAAGTGTTCCATCTGGATTTCCATTTGCTGGATGAACTACCATTCCTTTTGGTTTGTTTACAACAATTATATCTTCATCTTCATATATTATTTCTATTGGTATTTTCTGTGCTTTTAGTTCTATTTGTTTTGGTTCTTCGTGTTCTACTGTTATTACATCATTTTCTGCTATCTTATATGCTACTTTTTGTTTTTTTCCATTTACTAATATATTTCCTTGTTCTATTAATCTTTGAGCTGATGTTCTAGTTATTTTTTCATTTTGACTAGATATATATGTATCTAATCTTTTTCCTTGTTCATCTGATTTTACTATATATTTTTCCATTTTTCTCCTTACTTAACAATTTCATAAAATACAAAATAGTCATCTGCTTTTATTAATTTATATCCTCTTAAATTTGTTTCTGTTATTATCATATTTATTTTAGAATTTTTATATAATATTACATGTGTTATATCATATTTTTCAAATATATCACCAAAATATACTGATAGATTTGAACTTTCTATGAAGTCTGTAAATATATCTCTTCCTCCATTAAATTCTGGTGCATATAAATCTGCTCTGGAATCTATAAATACTGGTATATCTTTATATAATAAATAACTTCCATAATTATATTCATTATACAATCTGACTTTTGCTCTATCTATATTATTCTCTTCAAAATAGTTTAATATAAATTCACTCATCTGTACTGGATAAAGGCTTTCATCTATATATTGAGTTTTTAATTTAGGTTTTATTAAATAAAAACTTGCTGATAACATTACTACTATTAATGCAAATATTCCAAATTTGCTTATTATGCTATTTATTGCTTTTTTATCTGCATATTTTTCTAATAATGAATATATTAATCTATTTAAGATTATTCCTCCTACTAATACCCATATTGTTGACTGCCTTTTTGAATAAAACATCAATAATGTTAATCCACCTAGCATTATTAAATCACTTAATCTTATTTTTACTTTTGTAAATATTAATATTGCAAGTAATATTATAATTGCACTTATTACTGCACTATCATTTATCAATATTAACGGTTGATGTTCATTTATATTATCTGTTGTATTTCCTTGCATTGTTTTTACTAAATAAGTATATGGAGTTGTTCCAAGTGGTGTTAATAATCCTGTTAGTATACATATTATCATGACTATTACTAACAGTTTTACTCCATCTTTTTTCTCTGTTAATAATTTTTCTCCTTGTTTTATTTCTTTTCCAAATTTTTTAGCTGTTTTTTCTTCTAATATTGCTATTATATATTCTGCTATATATGGCAAATATAATACAAATGTAAATGGCCATACCGCAACATGTAAATTAGCTACTAATATAGATATTATTATTAATGCTAGTCCATATCTTTTTTGCTTTGTCTCAATTAACTTTTCTATTGCAAATATCTGTAATATGAATAATATAAATGTTACTAATTGTGCTCTTGCTGTAATATAGTCTTTTAACATATACATTACTCCTATTGTTATAAAAAATGAGACTACTTGATTTCTAGCAAGTTTTGAATTTACTTTATATACTGTTATTCCTAATATTATTGCAAATATACAAGTTGATATATATATTCCTGTCATTCCACCTAAACTATATATTCCATAAATAATTACATCATACAACCAATGAGGATATGTGTATTCTAAATTTTCATGCCATGAAAATGGGTCTATCATGTCAATTCCTTTTTCTTGTATTATGTGTTCTCCTATTTTTATTGTATAAAATGTATCATTTTGCAATGTTTTTGGTGTTAAACTTATACAAAATATTGCTATTAATACAATTGCTAATATTTCAAATATAATTCTTTTGTTTATTTTCTCTTTCATGTTTCCTCCATATTTTAACATTAATAATTATAACAAAAAAAATTCGAAAATGCTACCACTTTCGAATTTTTATTTATATTAAACAGCTTCTTGCTCTTCTTTTTCTTCTTTTTTGCTTGTTCCTTCTTCATTTATTAATTCTAAGCTACATATTGATACTTCATATGCAACTTTCATTTCTGATGTTCCATCTTCATATTTCTTTTCATATTGTCTTGATTGTACTCTTCCTACTATTTTTACTTGAGCACCTACTTCTAAGTTTTGACAAAATCTTGCATTTCTTCCCCATGCTATTGTTGGAATATAATCTGATTTATTATACGCTCTATTTACTGCTAATAATAAGTCTGCAATTTCTCTTCCAAATGGTGTTTGTCTGTATATTGGTTTTTTACATACAAATCCGATAAGTACAACTTCATTTGTTGTTTCTTCTTTTTTTACTATGTCATTTTCTTCTTGTTCTTCATTTTCTGCTACTTCTTCTATGTCTTTTGCAAACACTGTTAATATTAATTTATTTTTTTCGTTTTCATAACTATTGTATGATCTGAATTGCCCTTTTATTAATAATTTTTTACCTTCTGTTAACATTTCATCAGTTATTAATCTTTCTGATACTGTTATTGGTATAATGTCTGCATTTCCACTTAAACGTGGTATTACTAAATTAAATGTGTAAAATTTTTCTCCATAAATTTCGTGGCTGAATTTTTTTTCGCCTGTAACCTTTCCTACTAATGTTAAGTAGTTGTTTTCTAAATAATTTGTATCCAATTTTATTTCCTCCCTATTCTTTATTTTTATCAATTGTAAATTTTCTTCGTGCTTTTTTTCTTTTTTTAAAATTTTCTACATTTCTTATTATACTATATTTTTTTGGTTTTGTCTACATAAAAAGTTAATTTTTTCTAAATTTTTTTGATTTTTTGCTCATTTTTAGATATTTTTACCATTTTTAGTTCAAATTATGGAGTTCTTCTATTATGAAAACTACTAATTTATTATATATTTTTTTGTTTTTTTGATTATCAATTTCAAGAACTCTTTCTTGTGTTTCTATTATTTCTTTATTATTTTTTTCTATATTTCTTTGTATTCCTAATATAATTTTGTCTTCTTTTACACTTGATATAGTTATTGTCGCTTTTGGATTAAAACCAAATGTTATTATTTTTACTGGATTTTTTATTTCTATTTCTTTTAATAATTGTATTTCTATATCAACATTTATTATAAGATATTTTACATTTGATATTAGTTCACTCATATATTTGTATGTTTCTGTTCCACTTTTTATGTCTTCTATTAATATTATTTCATCAAATTTTATGTTTTTTAAGTTTTCTATACTTTCTTCTGTTATTTCTATTATTTCTATTTTATTTGGAGCTATTTCTTTTTTTATTAGTTGAATGTCTTTCTTTTTTGCAACTATTCCTATTAATGACATACCCCTTCTCCTTATTTTTCTATTTTTATTATTTCCTTTATTTTCATATTTATTCAATTTATTGTATTTTTTTCTGTGTTCCATTATTATCTATTGTATAGTTTTCTGTATATATAAGTTCTGATACTTTTACTATCTCATAACCTTTTTCTTTTATATTTTTTATTAACATATCTAAACTGCTTGCTGTGTTTTTTGTTCCATTATGACTTAATATTATTGAACCATTACTTAATTTGTCTTTTATTCTATTCCACATTTCTTCACCTGTTAAGTCTTTATAATCTAATGTGTCTAAATTCCACTGTATAGGATAATACCCTTTTTCTTGTGCTACTTTTATTACTTTGTTATTGTATTCTCCATATGGTGTTCTATATAATTTTGTTTTTTCTCCTGTTATTTTTTCTATTTTATTTATACTTAATTGGATTTCTTCTAAATTCTTTTCTTCACTTATATTATTTACATGTGGATGTGTGTTACTATGACTTCCTATTTCATGTCCTGCTTCATATATCTTTTTTACCGCTTCTGGATATTTATCTGCCCATTCTCCTACTATGAAAAATGTTATTTTTACTTGATTTTTTTCTAATGTTTCTAATATCTTATCTATATCACTATCATTCCATGCACAATTCATAGTAAATGCAATTTTCTTTTCATCTGTTTCTACATTATATATTGGTAACAATTTTGTTGTTGATGCTGTTTCTATTGTTTCAATTGGTTTAATACTTGCTATTCCTATTAATACTGCCACTGTTAATATTGATACTATATATGTTTGTATTTTTTCTTTATTTATTACTAAAAACATAAAAAAACCTCCAAATTAAAGTTATTTAATCTTATGCTTTAATTTGGAAATTATTCTCTGTTTATAAATAAGTTTTAATTATATATCTTAATAAAATGTTTTTAATATCTAAAAATTATCTTGTCAACTTTGATTTTTTCAAATTCTTTTGATTATTCTAATATTTATCAATTTCTACACCATTTTTTAAATAAACTTTAATTTGTGTTATTATGTGAGGAATATTATAATTTCCTGCAAATTTTTTAATATTTAATAATTCATCATTTATAGTTACCCATTCCAATTTATTCTTTTCTTCTACTAAAATCACATCATGTTTTAATATTCCATAATAAACTTGCAGATTATTCCCATATTTAAAATAATTTAAATCCATAAAGTGTTCTAATTTTATATCTTTTTTACTTATTCCAGTTTCTTCAAATAATTCTCTATATGCTGCTTCATCATTTGTTTCGCCTTCTTGAACTTTTCCACCAACAAAATTGTACATTCCTTTATATGGTTCTTTTGCTCTGATACAAAATAATACTTTATTTAAATCTTTATCAAATACAACTATTAAATTTAATTTTCTCATATTACCACCCCAAATAATTATTTTATGAATTTATAATAATTATATAAATATAATATATCTTAAATAAATTTATCAATATATTCTATAAGAAAAAGTGGAATATTTACAACTTTTCCGTCTTTTTTTAAATTGTTCATTGAAAATCTTATAGATATATCATTATTAAAATTTTCATTGTATCTGGTTAGGCTTATGTTGTTTGTTGATTTATTTGCTTTTACTTCAATAGGAATAATTTTATTTTTATATTGCAAAACAAAATCAACTTCATGTCTATCAAATAAAAAATAACTTGGTACAACATCAAATGTCACATTTAGCATATTTAATACATAATTTTCTGTAAATGCCCCTTTAAATTCTTCAAATAATCTATTTCCTTCTACAACGATTTTGCTATCTAGATTTGCCATTTTTCTAAGTAAACCAACATCATTCATATAAATTTTAAAGGAACTTAAATCATTATAAGCTTTTAAAGGAAAATCTGTCTTAGTTACATTATATATTTTATAAATTAAATTTGCATCATTTAGCCAATTCAATGCATTTTCATATTCTCTCGCTCTTGCACCTTCTTTTACAACCTGATATAAAAATTTTTTGTTTTCTTTTGCAAGTTGTGATAGTATACTATTCCATATTAATGATATTTTATTTGCTTCATTTTCTTGTACATGTTTTGCAAAATCATTTTCATATGATTTTAGTATATTTTCTTGTACTTTGTTGACAAGTTCAATATTTTTCTCATTTATCCAAATATCTACTGCTTCTGGCATACCGCCTATTATGAAGTATGCTTTTAATTTTTCTTCTAATTGATTAAAAAATATGTCTGGGATATTTTCAATATTTTTTATAGATTTCATATAATTTACTAAATTTTCACAATTATCTGCTATTAAAAATTCACTAAATGTCATTGGATACATATTTAAAAATTCTACTTTTCCAACTGGAAATGATGTATGTGATAATCTTATACCTAATAAACTTCCTGCACATGCAATATGATATTCATTAGCTTCTTCTTGAAAATATTTTAAACTATTTAATGCATTTGGACATTCTTGTATTTCATCAAATATTATTAATGTTTTTTCAGGCAATATTGCCTTTCCATATATAAATGCTAATTGCTCTAATATTCTTTTTGGATTTTTGCTATTATTAAATAAATTATATAAATCTTCATCATGGTCAAAATTAAAATATGCAACTCCTTCATAGTTTTCTTCTCCAAATTGTTTTAATATATAGGTTTTTCCAATCTGCCTTGCACCTTTTAAAATTAATGGTTTTCTATACTTACTTTTCTTCCATTTTATCAATTCGTCTAATATAAATCTTTTCAATGCAATCATCTCCTATAATTAATATATATTATTTTATATTAATTATACTACCTATTGTCACATTTTTGCAAGTATTTTGATTTATTTTATCACACTTTTACAAGGATTTTAATTAAATTAATCACATTTTTGCAAGTTTTCTTGTTTTTAACTCTTGTAAATCAAATAATATAAAAAGGTAGAAGAATTTTCCTCTACCTATATTAGAATTATCTGCCTCGTAATATTGGGTCCTGCTCCAATTTTCTTCTCGTCTCTTCTCTTGTGTTTGGATTTCTTAATACTCCCAACCTTACAATCCATTGTTTGTCATTAGATAAATAATCTAAATCCTCTTTTGAAGTTCTTGATGATTGTGCTACTGCATATCTAACCATTGTGTCTTCATCATGTGAAAGTTCAGAACAAGTTTCGCTTGATGTAAAGTTATTTCTGATTACAGCTACTTTTACAGCCCAGTCTCCTTGTTTAGCACATTTAGCTAGTTTCTTTGAATCCCGCAACTTTTTAACAAATTCTACAACTGTTGAACTTTTTGTAGCAATCATTATATTCCTCCTTATCTCTAATTAAAACTTTGCCTACTATATAATTATATGCTTTTGAAATTAATAATATTACTAGTATAGTTGGATACACTATATTTGCAAGTTTTATTGTTATACTTTTTATATAAATTTCTAATGGGGTGATTTAAATGGACTTATCAGAAGCAGTAAGAAACAGGATTAGGCATTATCAAAGGCAAAAAGGAATGAGTCTTTGGGCTTTATTTAAGGCCTCTGGTGTACCAATGTCGACTCTTGCAGCATTTATGAGTGGAAGAACTGAATTAATCAAATTACACACTTTACTTCATATCTGTGAGGGTTTTGGAATAACTTTAACTGAATTTTTTGAAGATGAAGTCTTTAAAGAAGTCGAACAAGATTAATTTTAGCTCAAAAAATAGTTCTAGTATAACACCAGAACTATTTTTATTATTTTAAAAATCCATTTATTATTTCTTCTTCAGCTTGTTTTTCATTTAAACCTAAAGTCATTAATTTTATTAATTGTTCTCCTGCAATTTTTCCAATTGCCGCTTCATGTATTAAATTAGCATCTACATCATTTGCAACTATCTCAGGTATTGCTATTACTCTAGCTTTATCTTTTATAATTGCATCACATTCTACATGTCCAAAACATTGAGTGTTTCCATATAATTCTGATTTAAATGTTTGTTCTGAGTTTTGAGTTGCAACTGACCTTGATGTTACTTTCACACTTGAATTTTTACCATTTAATTGTACATTAAATAATGTTTCTGCTTTTTGCTCTCCATGTGTCATTATTTTTTCAGTTATTACTAATGTTGCATCTTCTCCCACTACACCTTTTGTTGTTCTTACAGTAGAATCCACTCCCTTTATTTGGACTGATTCCATTTCTAAAGATGCTCCTTTTTTCAGTGTTATTTCTGTAACTGGGTTTAATATTCTTTTTCCATCTCCATTACCTTCTCCATAATGTTTTTCTATATATCTGACTTTTGCTCCTTCTTCTAAGAAAAATCTATGTATTCCATTGTGTTCAGAATCTTTATGATGGTCATTATGAATTCCACATCCTGCTACTATTACAACATTTGCATTTTTCCCTATATAAAAATCATTATATACTACATCTTTTAGTCCGCTTTCTGTTATTATTACTGGAATATGAATAAATTCAAATTTTGTGTTTTCTTTTACAAATATATCTATTCCTGATACATCTTTTTTTGTTACAATATTTATGTTTTCTGTTACTTTTCTTTCTATTCCTTGTCCATTTTTTCTTATATTATATGCTCCTTCAAATTCTCCATTTTCTACATCTGTTATTTCAGATAATAATTTTTTATCTATGTCTTCCATTACATTCACCTCTCTTTAGTTTACAACAACCACCATTTATTGAATCTAAAATCTCTTCTTTTTGTGCGATTTTTTCTATTTTCCCATTTTTCATTAATATTACACTATCTGCTATGTTTAATATTCTTTCTTGATGTGTTACAATTACAATAGAAGCTTTTTTACTTTTTTGTAAATCTTCAAATATTTGTATTAAATTATTAAAACTCCATAAGTCTATTCCAGCTTCTGGTTCGTCAAAAATTGTTAATTGAGATTCTCTTACTGCTATTGTTGCAATTTCTATTCTTTTTAATTCTCCTCCTGATAATGAACCATTTACTTCTCTATCTATATATTCTTTTGCACATAATCCTACACTTGATAATATTTCACATGCTTCTTTTTTATTAATTCTTTTTCCTGATGATAATCTTATAATGTCATATACTGTTATTCCTTTAAATTTTACAGGTTGTTGGAATGCAAATGATATTTGTTTTCTTGCTCTTTCATCTATACTTAAATTTGTTATGTCTTCTCCATTTAATATAACTTGTCCTTCATCAGGCTTTTCTATTCCCATTATTATTTTACATATTGTTGATTTTCCTGAACCATTTGGTCCTGTTATTGCTATTAATTTATTTTCATCTATTGTTAAATTTACATGGTCTAAAATCTTTTTGTTATCTCTTGTAAAACATATATTTTTTAGTTCTAACATGTTTGTCCTCCTTTTAAATTTTTTAGTGGTCTTTTACATACTCTACATCTGCTATTTTCCCAACTATGATTACATTTTAATTCATCTATCTTTAGTTCTTTTGTCATAAATTCTTGTAATTTTTGTTCTGTTTCCTCTGAAATTACTGCTTTTATTTTTAATGAATCTATTTCTGCCGTTTTTTGAGATACACCTAGTATTTCCGTTAAAAATATTTTTACTATGTCATATTTTTTGGATATTTCTTGTGCTACTTCTCTTCCTTCATCTGTTAATGTAATATCTGTATATGGTTCAAAATTCACATACCCTTTTTCTCTTAGATTTTTTAATGCTCTATTTACACTTGGTTTTGTAATTAACATTTTAGTTGCAATATCTGTTACTCTTATTTTTTTATTTGTTTTTTCTAAAATATATATTGTACTTATATATTCTTCTAATGATTTTGTTAATTCCACTTTTCTCTCCTTTTTGATATATGATAAAAAATGTTAGCTTACGCTAACATTTTACTATTTTTATCTATTTTTGTCAATATATTTTTATTATTTTACTCCATAACTTCCATTTATAGGGTCTTTGAAATATTGTATTTTAGGAGGATTATATGTATAAACTAAAAAACTTAAAAATAATGCAATTATAAGTACAATTGAGATTTTTTCCATATCATATTTCTTTTCAGAAGTAATTATTTTGTAAGTAACATACTCTCCTAACAAAATTGCCACAATAAATGAAGCAATATCTAAAATAGCAAAATTTTTACCTATTATACCTGTATATGTATAAAAAAATACCGTAATAAAAGTCATTGCTGTAAGTATTCCTATTGCTTGCCCAGCCCAATAATTATTTTTTTGTTTTTTTATTACAAAAGTTCCAATTATAGCCATAATTGTCATAGGATAAAATACTAATTTTAAATGTTCCCATGTGCTTTCATTTACTGCACTATATATTGCAACTATTTTATCTTCTCCTGACCATTCATACGTAAAATGTAATAATGTTCCTAATACTAAACAAACTAGTACAACTATGATAAACCAATTTTTTATCTTCATTTCAACACCTCAATTAATTATATGTTAGTATTTTTGTAATATTCTTGTAATATAAATGTAATATAAATGTAATACACTTTTACGACAAAATATTGTATAATATATTTGACGAATTTTTATACAAAAAGACAAAAATTGGAGGATAAAATGAGCATTGAATCTGACTTAAGGAAAGATGGAATTAGAGTAGTTGATATACTTGATACAATGTCTACAAATAGGATTGCTCATAATATTGCTAATAAGCTTTGCAATACATTTCCAGAACTTTGTTTTAATGAAACTGATTTGTTTGCAAAACTATCTCGATTAAAAATGTATAGAGCACAAATGCCTGAAGGAATGGCAGAAGCAAATTATTTTTATAAAAATACTTCAATATATTTTAATGAAAAAATTGCTTTTGAAGATTTAGAAGAATTTGCAATTCATGAATGTATACATTATATACAAGAAGTTAAAGACAAGAAAAATAATCTTGTTAGAATGGGATTGTGCAATTTTGATAATTTTAAAATATTAGGTATGGGATTAAATGAAGCAGCAGTTCAATATATGACATCAAAAGTTATTGGTATAGAAAGAGATTACGTAAAATATTTTGGAATTTCTTTTAGAACAATAAGTCCTTCATATTATCCACTAGAATGTAATTTAATCGAGCAAATGGCATATATTACGGGTGAAGAAGTATTATTTGATAGTACATTTACAAGTAATGATAAATTTAAAAATGCATTTATCGAAAAAACTTCTGAAAAGACATATGATGAAGTTGAATATTGCATAGATCAAATTTTAGAAATTGAAGAAAATATCATAAAATTAAGCAATAAATTTGCTTCTTATGATGAAAGAAATAAAAAAGTTGATAAGATTGTTGCAAAAACCGATAATTGCAAGACTAAAATCGCAGATTACTTTACTAAAGCTCAAAATTTAATTATTAAAAATTATTTTGATAAAGCTTTTAAAAATATATCTAATTTAGAAGAATTAGATAATTATAGAAAGAATTTAGAACATTATAAGGAGTTAATTGGTCGTACTGATGACTATACCTTCTTTGATGATTACTATACAGAAAAGATGTCCGCATTAGAACATAAATCTAACGTGCTTGAAAATGGCGGAATCGAAACCGCTCTTGAATATAGAAAGCCAACAAATAAATTGTTATCTATATTTAGGGCAATCAAAAACTTCGTTACCGGAGAAAAAATACATAATTAACTAATGATTATTAGTATACAAAAGCTTTTTAGTTACTTAAGCAAAATTTACAAAAGCTAAATTTTACTAAAGATAACTATACAAAAGATTGTATCCAATAAAATTTTCTACAAATGACATTTTACCAATGATGTCATACAAAAGATACAAAAGTCGACATAAGTCGACTTTTTCTTTATTTTAAGTATTCTATTATTGCATTTGCTGCATTTCTACCTGAACGTGCTGCCCAAGCAACAGTTCCTTTTGCCCCCGCTAAATCTCCACCAGCAAATATTTTTGGATTAGAAGTTCTATTTTGTTCATCTATATTTATATATCCCCATTTGTTTAATTCTAAACCTAATGTATTTACAAACTCTTCTGGTTTAGAACCTAAAGCCATTACTATATAATCTATATCTATTATATAATTACTATCTGGAATATTTACTGGAACTTTTCTTGCTTCTCCTTCTTTTTGAACTAATTCTGTCTTAATTAATTCAACTTTTTTTACTTTATCTTTTCCTAAAATTTTTACAATATTATTTTGGAATAAAAATTCAATTCCTTCTTCTTTAGCTTCTTGTATTTCTTTAACTTCTGCAGGCATTTGTTCTTCTGCTCTTCTATATATAACTTTAACTTCTTGCGCTCCTAATCTTTTAATTGTTCTAGCACAATCCATCGCAACATTTCCTCCACCAATTATTCCAACTTTTTTTCCTTTATAATCTGGATGTTCATTGTGTTCTAATAATTGGTTTCCTCCATATACACCTTCTAGTTCTTCGCCTTCAACTCCCATTTTAGTTGTTATATTTGCTCCAAATGCTAGAAATATTGCATCATATTGTTTTTCTAATTCTTGTAAAGTTATATCTTTTCCAAGTTCCATATTATATTTTACTTCTAGCCCTAAATCTATTACTTTTTGAACTGTTTGTTTTACAATTTCTTTAGGTAATCTAAACTCTGGAATTCCATGCATTAATAACCCACCAAGATAATTATATTTTTCATATAAAGTTACTGAATATCCTTTTTTCAATAAAAAAGCGCTTGCTGTTATTCCTGCTGGTCCTCCACCTACTATTGCAATTTTTTTATCTTTATTTTCTTCATTTTTTTCTGCTATTTTATAGTTTTCTCTTATTGCTATATCTCCTATAAATGCTTCCATTTCTCCTATACTTACAGGATTTGATTTTATACCTCTAACACATGAACCTTCACATTGTTTTGTGTGTGGACATATTCTTCCACATACAGCTTCTAATACCGTTGTTTCTGACAATATTTCATATGCCTTTTTATAGTTTTCTTCTTTTATTGCTTTTATAAATGTTGGTATATCATTTTCTAGAGGACATCCTTTTTTTGAACATGGTTTTACAGGACAATTTAAACAATATTCTGATTTTTCTTTTATATCTTTCATTTTCTACTCCATATATTTTTTTATTTATTTTATATTGTTTTATTTTTTTAGTCAATATTCCTGACCAGGTATATTAATTGTTTTTCACGAAATCAAGATTTTTATATCCTATATTTAGACATAACTTCCTTTAAATCTTTAATAAAATCAATTTTTTTAGTTTCGTCTCTTAAAAGTGCTGCAGGATGCCATGTAGGCATGTACATAATACCTTTTTTTTCAAACCATTTTCCCCTACTTGCTGTTATTCCATATTCTTTACCCAAAATATTTTTTAATGCTACACTTCCTAGTAAAACTATAATTTTAGGTTTTACTAATATAACTTGATTTCTTAAATAATTTAAACATGCATTTGCTTCATCATCTTCTGGATTTCTATTTGAAGGTGGTCTACATTTTACTATATTTGCAATATAAACTTCTTCTCTTTTTAATCCAATTGCTTCAAAAGCCATATTCATAAGCTTACCTGCTTTTCCTACAAAAGGTTCTCCTTGCATATCTTCATCTGCACCAGGACCTTCTCCAATAAACATTAAATCAGCAGTTTTATTTCCTGTTCCAAATACTACATTATTTCTTGTTTGACACAATCTACATTTTCTACATTGTTTTGCTTCTTCTTCTAATTGCTCCCAATTATCATACATTTTTCTCACATCCTAAATTTCAAAAATCTTCATTGCATTTTCATATGTAATTCTTGCTATCTCTTCTAAACTCATATTTTTGAATTCTGCTATTTTTTCAGCCACATATTTTACGTTTCTTGAATCATTTCTTTTTCCTCTGTTAGGTTCTGGACTCAAATATGGACTATCAGTTTCTATTAATATTTTATCCATTGGAACTAAATCTACAACTTCTTTTGCATTTTTAGAATTTTTAAATGTTATTGGTCCTGCAAATGAAATATAGTATCCCAAATTTATTGCTTGTTTTACCATCTCTTGATTTAGTTGACAACAGTGGAATATTCCCCTTTTATTTACTATATTATTTTTTATTATATCTATTGTATCTACTGATGCATCTCTTGAATGTATTACTATTGGTAATTCTAATTTGTTTGCTAATTCAATTTGTTTTATAAAAGCCTTTTTTTGCAATTCTTTATTTTCTTTATTCCAATAATAATCTAATCCAATTTCTCCTATTGCTACAATTTTTTTATTTTGTTGAACAATTTTTGAAATTTCATCAATAGTTTTCCACAATTCTTCTTCTGATTGTGGAATATCATTAGGTGAAATGCCACATATTGAATAAATAAATTCATGTTTTTGTGATATTTCAATTGCTTTTTTTGAAGATTGTACATCATATCCTGCACATATAAATTTTGTGACTCCTGATTTATATGTGTCTTCAATTATTTGTTCTCGAATTTCATCAAATTTTTCATCATTATAATGTGAATGTGAATCAAAAAATTCCATGTTTTCCCCCTATTTGTATAATATTACTACATTTGCAACTGCATATTGCTTACAATGTGATATGCTTATATCTATATCTTCTATTTCTTTTGTATTTTCTTCTGGAAGTTTTACATACGGTTTTCCTGTTTCATCATTTAATATTTCAATTTCTTTCCATGATATTTCATATTTATTTTTTAATGTTGATGATATTGCTTTTACTACAGCTTCTTTTCCTGCAAATCTTGCTGCATAATGTTGATATTTTTGTGCTTTTTTACTTTCACAATATTCTATTTCTTTTTCTGTATATACTCTTTCACAGAATTTTCCTTCTGTTGATTCTATACTTTCTTTTACTCTATCAATTTCAATTATATCTATTCCTGTTTTTATTTTCATATATGCTCCTTTTATTTATAAAAGCGACATTAAATGTCGCTTTATCTATTTATAAAGTATATTATATTTAATGTATTTATTATCAATGTTATTAATAATAATATTACTATAATTACATTTGTTTTTGTGTTTTTTTCTATATTTAACTCTTTGTATAAAATGTCATATTTATTTTTCGTATCGAAAAATATTGCATCTAATTCTAATACTTCTTTTAAATATTGATAATAAAGCGAACCTGTATCTTCTGATGTGACTTCATTAATCCATAATGTTTGTGTAAATTTTATAAATTCTTTTCTTGTCTTTTTAATTTGTGTTCCTTGTCTAAATTCAAGATTTATTTTCTTTAAATATATTTTTGTATACATTGCTAAAATATATGTATATAAATATTGTTCTTGAAATTCTTGTGGAAATACTGTGTAATTATTTATATCTGCACTTGAACTGAATAGTGTAACTCCTTGTTTTGTCATTCCTAATTTTGCATATTTCCATTTTGAAATTACTTTCATATTTTCTTTTGAATAATTTACACTATTATCACTTGGCAATATATTTAAATATTTTATATAACTTGTTCTTATTTTATCAAATTCATTTTCATTATTCCAATTATCTTGGTCTATACACACATATGAATATGTTAAAAATCTTTCTGTATCTATATCAAGTTTCATAGATTCAATATTTGTTGTTCCTGTAATACTTTCTATAAATTCTTTAAAATATTTTACATCTTCAAATGCATCTGTTTGTAATCTTATATTGTCATAATTGTCCATATTAGAAAATTCTTTGTTTATGTCTCTAAATTTATAATTAAAGTTTAATATGTCTGAAAATCTATCACTATCTTCTATGTTTGTTTTTATACATAAAAAGCATATTCCTGTATTAAAACATATTATTTCTATTTTTGGTATTTTAAAAAATATTCCATTTTTTACATCTGTTTTTCCCTGTATATCCTTTTGTATTGTATATTCAAATATTGTACAATTGTTTCTTGCTAAAATTGCTGATTTTGTTTCTAATGGTAATTCTTCTAATTTTGCAATTTTAGATTTACTTAAATTAAAACTACTAAACATATAATTCCTTGCTCTATGTGAGAAATATGAATATATGTCTAAATCTTTATCTTTTCTAAATATTCGTAATTTACAATTTGAGTCTTTTAATAATTTTTGTAAATATTTTTGATATCTACTTTCTTTTATTACATAAGGATATATAAAATATGTATATTGATATTTTGTCTTTAGCTCCATTTCTTACAACATTCCTTTCACAATTATTATTGTTCACAATAATAATTCATATTTAAGTCTTGTCCTAAGTGCCATTTTCCTATAAAGTCTATTACTAAATAGTTGTCTAAATTATATGTTGGTTCTATTACTGTTTCTCCTTCTTTATTTATTGACCCCCATACTCCATTTTTCTTTACTGATGCAAATCCATATTCATTTTGTTCTGTTGCATCATCATATGTATAATCTACTACTACATTTCCTTTTTTGTCTACATACCCATATTTTCCGTCTTTTTTACTTAAGAAAATTGTGTTTTCTGTTAATATTTCTGTATTTGGCTTTTCTTCTAATTTAAAGTTATAATATTTATATTCATCATCTATTCTCATTCTAATATATGATTTTTCTGTGTTTATTTCTGATAATATTCCTTTTAATTTTACATTATATCCTGAATCTATTATTGATGTATTATATTCTGCATCTTCAGCTATATTTATATCTGCTTCCTGGTTATATGTTATTCCTGTATATTGGAATGGTACTTTTTCATTTCCTTGATTGTCTATTATTCCATATAAATCATTTTGTTTTGCTATATATATTCCTTCTTTTTCTTCTCTTAAATCTTGGTATTTTGCTTCTATTAATATTTCTCCTGTTGTACTCATTTCTCCATATAGTCCACCTACTGTGAATATTACTCCTCTTGTTGTTGCTGATTTTATATCTTCAAATCCCTGGTCTAATAATACTGTTCCTGATGAGTCTATTAATTTTAATACTCCTGCTTCTTTTATTAAATAATAATTTTCTAAATGTACTTGCATTATTTCTTCATAATTATTTTCTAATAATTGTTTTTTGGTTGTGCTTACTAGTCCATATTTTCCGTCTTCTGTTATTGTAATATATCCTTCTTTATATGTTTCTCCAAGATTTTTTATTTCTTTATAATTTGGTTCTACTATTATGCTTCCACTATTATTTGCTAATCCTACTTTTCCGTCTTTTTGTATTATTAAACTATTTTCTATTCCATTTAATGCATATATTGTTTCATATTCACAATTTAATATTTCTTTTCCATTTAAATCTATTAGTCCATATTTTCCGTCTTTTTTTACTCTTAATACATTTTCTTCATACCATGTATTTTCATTTTGGTCTGCATTTTCTATTGGTTCTATTTGTTCATATTGTGTGAATATTTCTTCATTTTCTTTATTTAATGCTTTTGTTTTATATTCTCCTGTTTCATCATTTATATCATATATACATATAAATACATCTTTTTCTTTGTCTGGTATTACTATCATTTCTTGATATGATGGTGCTATTACTTCATTTCCTTCTGCATCTATTACTCCATATTTGTTTGCTGAATATATTGTAAAATATTCACTTTCTTTTTTTGCTTCTTTTCTTTGTGCTATTACATTTTTTATTATTATTACAAACATTACTAATACTATTAATGCTATTATTACTGCAAATACTTTCTGATAGTTCAGTTGTCCTTCTGTTTCATATCTTTTCCCCTTACTCATGTTTACCTCCATTTTGTATTTTTCCACGTTTATACTATATCACAATTCTCTCTATCTTACAAGTAATTTCGAATATTTTTGCATAAGAAAAGCAGAAAATATTATTATCTTATTTTCCGCTTTTAATAACTATTGTAATAAATTCGATATAGTCCAAACATCATAAAATATCCTTTTATATTTATTTTATCTACTAGCTCCCCATACTACATCTAAAGGTCTTCCAACGATTCGACCATTCCAAAGGCTATCCCATCCTTCAGGTTTTTCGTCAACTTCACAATATATTTTACAATCTAAACTAATTCCTGAGAATGCATTTTCTCCTATTTTCTGTACACTTTTTGGAATAAACAGTTTATCAACAATTTCACTATGTGCAAAACAGTATGCACCTATTTCTATCGTAGTATCTGGTATGTTAACTGATTTTATATTGCAGAATTCAAATGCACTTTCTCCAATTTTAGTTATTCCGTTTGGCATTGATACATATTCTAAATTTTCACAAAAATAACATACATCATTACCTATTTCTTGGATTCCTTCTGAAAAAATAATTTCTTTTAAGTTTTTTATTGCAGCAAAAGCATTTGAGGCAATACCTTTAATTTTAATTCCATTAATTTCATTCGGAATTACCAATGTTGTTCCTATTTCATCTTTTAAAATTCTAAAATTAGGAACTTGAACACTTGCTAATTTAAAATTGATAATTGTTGCTACTTTTATGCTATTTTGTTTCTGGGCTTCAGTATTTTTCTCTTCCCAATACCAATATTCCTCTTTGATACCTGTAATATATCCTTCTTCCGTATATGTGAATATATTTGAATTTGTAGCTTCAATAACATTTCCATTTTCATTTATTATATAATTTCTTTCACTTTCTTTAAAAGTTACTGTAAATGGTCCATTTCCTGTTACTATTGTTTTTCCTTCTCCTGCCAATTCATCTAATGCTTCTTGTAGATTTTCTCTTATTACATTTCCAAACCTATCTTTTTCCATTGATTTTACTGTGGCCAAACTTACTACTTCTTTTTCTTCCGCTATTTCTGTTTGTTCTTTTGCATCTTTTGATTGTCCTATTATTCCATTTTTTCCTGTTAATGCTCCTATACTTATACTTGCTAGTATTATCAATACTATTATCGTTACTACTAGGGCAATTAATGTTATACCTTTATTTTCTCTCATTATTATTTTCCTCCTTTGAATCCTCTATTATAATTATACTTTTATATAAGGCATTTGTAAATATTTTATACATTATTTTTCTTTAATTTCAATACTTAAAGATTTACATTTTTGGTAAAACGTTCCTAGTAGTCGGATTTTAGAAAATATTCTGGTAAAATTTAATTAAAGATAACTTCTTATAAGTAGCTTGACTTTTCTAATATTTAATGATATAAAAATTTAAAAATATTCTTTAAGTATTGAAATTAAAGAAAAAGAAGCTTTTATTTAGCTTCTTTTTTTGTTAATTTACAAACTATTATACTCATATCATCTTTAGCAATACCATAATTATTATCAACCGCTTCATTAATAATTAAATCAGAAATTTTTTGACAATTATCTGTTTCTATATCTTCTAAAATATATTTAACCCATAGTTCTTTATTTTTATATTCAACATTTGAATCTATAATTCCATCTGTACATAGAACAATTATATCCTGATTTTCAATATCTTTATCATATGTTGTTAAATTAATATCTTTTAAAATTCCTGCTGGTAAGCTTAATGATTTAACAATTTGAACTTTTTTCTTATTTTTAATATATGTTGGACATGCTCCATTTTTTATAAATTCTATTTTTCCATTATATAAGTCAATTATTACAATATCCAATGTTGCAAAAATTTCTTCATTTGCATTCATTATTGTTGTATTAATTAAATCAATTGAAGTATTTTTATCAAATCCTGACATTAATAATCTTTCTAACATTTTAATTGCAATTTGACTACTTTTACGTGCTTCTGGGCCTGAACCCATTCCATCACTTAAAGCCAACAAATATTTTCCATCATTAAGTCTTATTTGAAGTGAACTATCTCCTGATACTGCACTATCTTTTTTCAACTTTGTTGCTTGTCCTATTTGTATTATATATTTATCATCTGATAAATAACTAAATACTCTTTTCCCTTGTTTATTAAGTTTCTTTGTTTTTGCTTCATTAAGCATCATTTTTTCATTTAGATTTTTTTCTAATATTTTTTGTATTCTTTCAATATCTTTAGTTTCACTAACTTTACTACTTTCTTTTAAATAAACATCTATAAAATATCTATTTTCATTTTTGTTTATTTCTATATCTTCTATCATTATATCTTTTGTTTCAAGAGCTGAAATAATTTTCTTTTTCTCGTCTACATGTTCCTCTTCTTTGTTAGCCTCTTCTTCCATTTTTACTGCTATACTATTTATTGCTTTTGAAACGCCATCTAATTGTGCTTGTACATTTTTTTTACTTGTTTTTATTTTTTCTTCCCAAATAAATTCTGTTTTGCTTGTTTTATATGCATCATTTACTGCTTTTACAATCTGTTCTATATCTTCATCTACTTTTTTACTTAACTCTTCATCATTATATTGTACTATATAATTGTTAAATTTTTCAAATGCTTTTATTAAATCTGTTTTATCTATATCTTGTCTTTCTAGTAAATTTTGAAATAATTCATTTACTATTGGATTTTCCGGTTTGACCATATCATCATATAATATATTTTCTTCTAAACCATCTAAGTTATTCAATAATTCTGTTATAAATTTTTGCTTGTTTTTTTCTATAACATCTATTTTTTCATCTTCATTATACGTATCTGCCATATCTTTAATTGTCTCTGATACCATATTAAGTTTGTCTATTGTTTCTTTACTTTGATTTAAGCCTCTAGTATTATAGTCTGGTAACATGTTTTCACTTTTAGAAAGTTCTTCAACATCTACACCTACCCAATTTGGAAGTGCAAGTAGTCCTAATGAGGCTATTAATATTTCTTTTAATAAAACTAAATTTACTGTACTTCCATTTGAAGCATATATTAATATACCATTTCCTATTAAAAATCCTACTATTACTCCTATTTTTCCAAATCTATTTAATATTCCTGCAAACATACCAGAAATAGCATATACAGCAATTATTATTGGTTCATTTTGTGATATTATTCCAAGAGTCACCCCTATTGTTACACCTGCAGTTGTACCTATTAAAATTCCATTTCTCCAACCTAATATTAACACTATTAATATACTTAATATATTTCTTATTGATAATCCTAATATTAATATTTCTCCAAATGATGATACTGCGATTGATAACAATAAACTTGCTCCAATTACTTCTTCTATTGAAAATGCTCTTCTTTCATTTATTTCTTTTACAACTACTATTGAATTTACAAATATTTTATAAAATACTACAGAAAATATTGCTAATGTAATATGTATTATTAAGTCTCCTATTGTAAATTTTGTTAGCATTAATTTTGCAAACATTACTAGTATTATACTTACAAATATATGCCAAGATATTTGTATTTGTTCATTTTTGTATTCGTCATTTTCTTTTGGAGGTTTTATACATAATGTGATTAATAACATTAATATTATCAAAATATAATTTAATGCTCCAACAGTTCCAACTCCAACTATATTTCCTATTAGCCCTGCTATTACAATTCCTATTGCAGGTACTCCACCTGCTAAACTTGCTCCAACAATTGCAATACTAAATGGTGACACATCTTGTCCCATTCCAACTGTTGATACCATAAAAGCTACTATATATATTATAATATTTTTTATATTTATTAAATTTTTTAGTATTTCTTTTTTTGTGTTGTCTTTTAACATCCTTACCACCTCATACTTTTTCATAATATAGTATTTATATTTTAATCCTTTTTTCTTGTGTTTTTTGTCTTTTTTAGTACTCTATTACAAAAAAGTTTTTTACATTTTGTGATATTTATCTTTTTTTTATTTTATTATCTTTTGTTTTGTGTTCTATATTTTATTATAGATTAGCGAATTTTACAAGTTTTTCTGAAAATTTTGTTTATTTACCTTGCCTCATCTTCTTCTCTATCTTTTTTAGGAGTTCTATTAATTTCTCCTTTATATATTGGAGTAAACTTTATACCATCTTCATTTAACCTTTTTGATTGTGTTTCTTTCATAAAATTTCTTACTCTTTCTTGCATTCTTTTTTGGATTTGCTCATGTTCTTTCTTTTTTTGTTCATATTCTTCTAATGTCATTTTAGGTTCTGTTTTCTTCTCTTTTATTTTTTCAACTTCTACTAAAAAATCATCATATTTTTTTCTTTTTTCCTCTGTCTGAAGCATTCTATATGCATCATTTATTAAAATTTCAATTTCTTGTAAAAGCTTCAATTCCTCTTCTGTTTTTGATTTTCTTTTTAATACTGTTAGCTGCTCTTTCAAATTATTGTATGAATTTAAAACCATTTCATCAGTAATAAACTTTCTTCCTCTTAAATTTAATATTTTATAACAATCTCTAAAATATTCTTGTTTCATATTTTTCCTCCATTCTTATCTTTTCTTATTATACCATTACTAACTAAAAAATGGTAGCATTTTTTAGTTTTTTTCATATAATAAGTAATAATGCATAGATTTATAAGAGGTGATAATATGTCTGATAACATGAATGATTTATTTGCAAATGTAAAAAAGATGGTTGATAGCGGAAATATTCCTGATGATATTAAACAAATGATGAATAATTTTCAAAATTCTTCTAATAACAATAATCCTAACAATTCACCAAATGAAAATTCAAATGGTTTTAATATAGATATGAACACAATCATGAAAATGCAAAATATTATGAATAATATGAATAATCAAAATGACCCTCGTGCTAATTTGCTATATTCTCTAAAACCTTATTTAAGAGATAGTAAAAAAGAAAAACTTAATCAATATGTGAACTTGCTCAATATTTCTAAAATAGCTGATATTATGAATAAAAAGGATGATAATAAACATGAATAGATTTTCAAGATATGGTCCACCTTTTCCATTTTACAGGCCTTACAATTATTCTTATTCACAGCCTCAAATACAACATGTACAAAATAATATTAATAATTGCCATATTGATGATAATAAAAAAGATGAAACAATTAAAAATAAATGTATTCAAGACCCAAAAGATGTTGTATGGCTTGATTTATTTGGTATTAAATTATATTTTGATGATGTTCTTATTCTTAGCCTTTTATTTTTCTTATATAAAGAAGAAGTAAAAGATGAAGGACTTTTTCTTGCCCTAATTATGTTACTTATTAGCTAATTTCAAAATATAATAAATGCACAAAAGAGAGCCATCCCATTTTGTGCATTTTGTATTAATCTATTTCTATTTTATCATTTTCAACATATATATATGCATGTTCACGAATTTCTTCTTCATCTCTATCAATTTCTCTGACAATATTAGAAATTCTCAATTGAACAGCATCTAATGTACTAACAGCAATTATCGCTTCTTTATTTCCTTTAGCTCCTGCATGTGCTAGTCCCCTAAGAGTACCTATAACAATTACATTATCACCAGCAATTACTTCTGCACCTGAATTTACATCACCTATAATAACAATACTACCTTCTACTTCTATACGTTGTCCAGAACGAAGTGAACCTTTATGAAAAGTTGTTTCTGAAGTTCCTATGTCTTTTTTATAGCTTCTTGTAATACTATGCAAACCTAATGTAGTTGGTGTATCAAATCTTATTTCTACATCTATTTCATTTTTTATAATATCTTTTATTTCCTCTAGTTCTGAATTTTTTAAGACTTTTCCTGTTACTCTTATAGGTGTTTTTTCATCTTGATATAATTTTTTTAATTCTGCTATTTTCAATAATAATTCTTTTACTATTTCTTCTTGTGATGCATTATCATTTATTTTTATTAATATTTCATCTTTTCTTAGGTTTATACTAACACAACTCATAACTTCTACATCCCTTTCTAATGATTATCTTATTACTTCTGTGTATGGTATTGCTGTTGTACTTTCATTTATTTCTGTAGTTTCATTTTCACCAAAATATTGTGCTAAAATATCTCTTGCTACTTCTGCAGCATAATTTCCATGTCCACCATTTTCTATCATTACAACTACTGCTACTTCTGGATTTTCATAAGGTGCAAAACAAACAAACCATGCATGTACAGTCTCATTATTTGGTCCAGCTTCAGCAGAACCTGTTTTTCCAGCTACTTCTACTTTAAAATTTTTAAATACATTATAAGCTGTTCCTCCTGCTTCACTTGCAGCCATTCTCATTCCTTCTCTAGCAACATTCATACTCTCTTGACTTATTTGTATTCCATCATCTGTTGTGTCTATTCCTAGCACTTCATTAGTATAATTTCTTATTTCTTCTTTTGATATTTCTGTACCATCTGAATTTAATATTGTTTTTATTATAGTTGGATTTACAACTGTTCCTCCATTTGCTATAGCTGAAATATATCTC
Source organism: uncultured Clostridia bacterium (assembly GCA_944388705.1). GTDB lineage: Bacteria > Bacillota > Clostridia > TANB77 > CAG-508 > CAG-269. The sequence goes on along the minus strand of CALXJU010000020.1, from coordinate 4,972 downwards.
GCTATTTGCATAGGAGTATAATTATTATCTCCTTGACCTATTGATGATATTGCTGTATCCCCTTGATACCAGTTTTTATCTTCTCTATTTGAGTTTTGTTTTGTTTCCTTTGATGCAACAGTTCCTGCTGATTCACTTGGCAATTCTATTCCTGTTTTTTTACCTAATCCAAAATGTAATGCATATTTTGAAAGATTATCTATTCCCATTCTAAGACCTGTTTCATAAAAGAAATAGTTACAAGATTTCTGAAGTGCTTGATTTACATTCAAATATCCATGTCCTCTATGATAACTTGTATAATACCAGCATTTATATTGTTGGTTACCTATTTTGTATATTCCTGTATCATTTATTTTTTCTTTTGTTGTAATTGCTCCTGTTTCTAATCCAGCTATTGCTGTTACCATTTTAAATATAGAACCTGGTTCATATGTTGCTTGTATTGTTTTATTTAATAATGGTTTTGCTTCATTATTTACTAAACTATTCCATCTATCTGATGATATTCCACCAACAAACCATTCTGGCTCATATGTTGGATTACTTGCTGATGCTAAAACTTCTCCAGTTTTTACACTCATTACTACTGCCGCTCCACCTGTTGCATCATATCTTTCTGAAAATCCACCATTTCTAATTTTATTTATGCAATTTTCTAATGCTGTTTCTGCTGTTTGTTGTAAATTTGAATCTATTGTTAATACTACATCACTTCCAGCTACTGCATTTTTTGAAATATATTCTCCTGTAACAGTTCCATCAACAGACATATCTACTTGTTTTTCTCCATCTTTTCCTTTTAGATAATTTTCAAACAAGTACTCTATTCCAGTTCTACCTATTATGTCATTTCTATCATATGTATCTTTTTTTTCATTATATTCTTCTTCATTTATTTTTCCTGTATATCCTAATATATGTGCAGCTAAACTTCCTGATGTATATGCTCTTGTAGGATTTTCTGATATACTTATTCCAGGAAATTCACTATTTCTTTCACTTATTTGTGCAACAACTTCTTTATTTACATCACTTGCTATTGTTATAGATTTTGTAGCACTATATCCTGTTGTTGTAATTGTATATCTTATTGTAATTATTTTTCTTATTTCTTCTATATTTTCATTTGTTATTTCATATTTATCTTTAAATTTATAAAATGCTTCTTCTGCACTTGCATTTTCATCTATTTTATATTCTTTTTTCCATTTTGATAACTCTTCACCTTGAATTGTATATTCAAATGGTTCTATTTTTATTGGAAATGTATCTGAATATGATATTTGATATTCATTTAGTAAATTTACTAATTTTAATATTGTCTCATTTAATTGCTCATTCGCAATATTTGTTTTATATAATTCTATCCCATATTCTGTTCTTGTTCCTGCAAGTTCATGTCCGCTTCTATCTAATATTGAACCTCTTGCTGCTTCTATTGAAGTTATTCTTGATAATCTTGTATTTGATTGTTCTCTATATGATTCTCCATTTATTATTTGTAGATTAAATAATTGACCAATTAATACAATTCCAATTATATATACTAAAATAGTTATTATATTGAATCTGAAATTTATTTGTTCATTTCCTACTTCTTTTTCCCACGCTGTATCTCTATCAAAACTTATTCTATTGTTCAATTTTTCACCTTCTTTTAAAAATATCTTGTTAAAATCTTGTCCCCTTTAATTTCATTTTCAATTTCATATCCAGTAAATTTCATAATTGGATATAATATTATTAATAATAATATATTATATATTACCTCTATTAACAATATCCTCAAAAATTCTATTACTTCTGCATCTATACCAATTATTATATTTCTTAAAATATATAATGCCACTTCATATAAAACTGTACAGATTGTTCCCATTAATAATATTGTAATTCTACTATCTTTTGAAAAATTTTTATCAAATACTCCACCTAAAAATCCTATAAAAGCTAAACAAATTGATGTTATTCCAATATTTCTTCCTATCCATATATCTATAAATATTCCATAACTGATTCCATAAATTATTCCATAACTTCTTCCCATATATAAACCTATATATAACATTAATATTATAAATAAATTTGGTTTTATCTCTGCTATTGTGAAACTTGTAAAAAATGTTGTTTGTAAAAGATATATTATTATAAATACAATTATTAGAGATATGTTTATTATTAATTTTTTCATCTTTACCTCTCTACTGATTTGTTATAACAAGTACTGTCTCAAGTTTTTCAAAGTCTACGGCTGTTTCAATTGTAGCATAAGAATCTGTTTTATTTGAACCTTCAACTACTTTTTTTATTGTTCCTACATGTATTCCTTTTATATATATTCCTCCTAATCCTGAGGTTTCAACACTATCACCTTGTATTATATTTGCTCCTATATCTATATATGTTGCTTTTAATGTCGAACTATTTTCTATTGTTCCTTTACATACCATACTATCTCTTGTAGAACTTGCTAAACAACTTGTAGAACTTGCACTATCAACAATTGTTTGAATTTTTGCTGTTGTTGGAGTTACTGATACAACATATCCAACAAGTCCTTCATCAGCTATTACTGTCATTTTTTCTTGTATTCCATTATCACTTCCAACATTAATAACTATTGTTTTTGAATAGTTGCTTATATCTCTTGATATAATTGAACCTGGTACTGTTGTATATTCTCCATATTTTTCTGCTAAGTTTAATTGTTGTTTTAATTGCTCATTTTCATTTTTCATTATTTCATATTCTCTTAGTGATTGTTCTAATTGACTGTTTTTTTCTTTTAATTCTGCATTTTCACTTTTTAATTGTTCTATGTTTTCAAAAAATTGGTTATTATTATTTAATTTGTTTTTTAGATATGTTAATCCATTTTGTACTGGTACTACAAATGTATTTGCAATATTTTCGATTACTGATATGTTTCCTGAATTTGTATTTGTGAATATAACTAATAATATCAATATTATTATGGTGATTATTACACCTATAATTCCACTTCTTTTTTCTCTTTCCATATCTTATCTTCTCTTTCTTGAATTTTTTAAAACTGTTTTTAGTTTTTCTAAATCTTGTAATGTTTTTTCTGTCCCTCGTACAACACAATCTAAAGGTTCTTCTGCAACATATACTGGCATTCCTGTTTCTAGACTTACTAATTTATCTATGTTTTGTATCAATGCTCCTCCTCCTGCAAGCATTATTCCTTTTTCCATAATATCTGATGCTAACTCTGGTGGTGTTTTTTCTAGTGTTGTTTTTATTACTTCTACTATTAGCCCTATAGATTCTTTCATTGCTTCTTCTATTTGATTTGAATTTATTACTTCTGTTCTTGGTAATCCATCATTTAAATCTCTACCTTTGATTTCCATTGTCATTTGAGACATTAATGGCATTGCACATCCTATTTGTTTTTTGATTTGCTCTGCAGTAGTTTCTCCAATTGCTAAACTTAATTCTTTTTTTATGTAATTTATAATATCTTCATCTAATTCATCACCAGCAATTCTTAATGAATTACTTGTTACAATTCCTCCTAAAGATATTACTGCTACTTCTGTTGTTCCTCCACCTATATCTACAATTATATTTCCACTTGGTTCTTCTATTTCTATTCCTGCTCCTATTGCTGCAGCCATTGGCTCTTCTATTAAATATACTTCTCTTGCACCTGCATGAATTATTGTTTCTTCTACTGCTCTTTCTTCTACTTCTGTTATCCCTGATGGTACTCCAACTATTACTCTTGGCCTTATTACATTATATCTTTTACATACTCTTTCTAATATGTTTTTTAATAATAGTTTTGTTGCTGTAAAGTCTGCTATTACACCATCTTTTAATGGTCTTATTACATTGATTTCTTTTGGATTTCTTCCTACCATTTCTTTTGCTTCAAATCCAGTTGCTATAATCTCTCCAGTTTTTGAATCTATAGCAATTACTGCTGGTTCTCTTAAAATTATTCCTTTTCCTTTTACTGTTACTAGTATATTTGCTGTTCCTAAATCAATTCCTATATCTTTAGATTTGAATGACAAAAAATTCATGTTTTTTCTTTCCTTTCAATCTTACTATTTTCTAATTTTTGAGCGAATATGCTGATATAACTATTTTTTCCTATTATTATATGGTCAACAAGCGTTATTCCTAATATTTTTGAAGCTTTTTCCACCTCTTGTGTAAATTCAATATCTTTTTGGCTTGGTGTCGGGTCCCCTGTTGGATGATTATGTACAAGTATTATTTTTGGTGCTTCTATTTTTACAGCTTCATTTAATACTGATTTTAATGTTGCTTGTGCGAAATTTCCACTTCCTATAGCAATATCTTTCATTTTTAGTAGATTATTTTTACTATCTAGCAATATCTCTTTTAATATCTCTTGTTTTTCAAATCTCATCTTATCCATTAGTATTTCTGCTACATCTCTTGGTCTTTGGACTTTTTTTGCTTTATAATTTACTGTTGAATTCATTCTTGTGGCAATTTCCCCTATTGCTTTTAATTGTATTGCTTTTACTTTTCCTATTCCTTTTATTTTCATAAGTTCTTCTAATGTTATTTCTCTTAGAAAATTTAAGTTTTCTTTTTCTTCAGTTTCATTTAAGTTTAATATTTGTTGTGCTAGTCCTACTGATGTTTCTTCTTTTGTTCCTGTTTTTATTATTATGGCTAATAACTCTGCATTTGTTAATGTTTTTTCACCATATTGTTCTAGTTTTTCATATGGTCTTTCTGTTGTTGGTAATTCTTTTATTTTTATTGGCAATGTATTTTCCTCCGTTTTCTATTAAATTGCCCCCTCTTACGGAAATTACTTTTTACCGTGTTAATATTATATATTGATTTTCTAATTTTTTCAAGTGTTATAGTGGATTTTCTTTAATTTATAAATGGCAATAATAAATTTCCGGTTTATTATGCACACATTTCACTTAAGATTTCGTTGGTACTTTTATAA